>CAZPDF010000004.1:0-99632 GCA_964585475.1 uncultured Candidatus Saccharibacteria bacterium | reverse complement strand
TTGGGGGATCGTCTAACGGTAGGACACTGCCCTTTGGAGGCAGGTATCGGGGTTCGAATCCCTGTCCCCCAGGATCCCTGTGACCCCTACCTAGACGGGTCAGGCGTCGTAACGCTTGACTCGTCAAGGTACAAAATCGGGTCACAAGACTCGTCACTGTTTATCGCATACCGGCTGCTGTGCCCATCCGTAGCTTAAGCGAAGGAGGGAGCGCTGTATCCAAAGACGAAAAGCCGACCATTCGGACGGACTTTTGTTTGCAAGGGCTATACTTCAAGTATTATTGACATAATCGTATCACTTTGATACGATTATTAAGTATAAATGATACGATTATGATTGAAATTAGCCAAAAACAGCAAAAAATATTAGGTTTGTTCCTGCGGCATGATCTCTTGAGTTCTTCAGAGGTTCACGGCCACTTGTCCAAGGAAGGTGAAGAAACGTCGCTGGTAACCGTTAAGCGGGAACTGTCCCGTATGGCTGCGTCGGGACTTTTGACCGCTTCCGGCCGTGGCAGGTCGCGTGCCTACGCCATTAGTATTTTGGGGCGCATTTTCAGTAAAGTGGACGCCAACACTTACAACGCCGTGGAACCGGATAAGCGTTATGGCCTGGCGAATTTTAACTTTGACCTGTTGCTGTCGTTCCCCCCGGATATCTTCACCTTTACCGAGCTTAGAGCGCTTGAAGATGCAACCGGTGGGTATCAAAGGCGGACTGCCGATTTGCCGCAAGCCATTGAGAAAAAAGAACTGGAGCGGTTCATCATAGAATTGTCTTGGAAATCATCAAAGATTGAGGGAAATACATATACGCTTCTGGACACGGAGAAACTTATTTTGGAGCATCAGGAAGCTCCCGGTCACGATAAGAAAGAAGCCCGCATGATTCTTAATCACAAGGACGCGTTCACGTTTGTGTATGAGAATAAGAAAGAGTTTCTTGCTCTTACGCGCGCCAACCTCGAACAACTGCATGGCATAATAGTGAAAGATCTAAGCGTGGGCACGGGGTTGCGCCAAAAACCGGTTGGCGTAACCGGTTCCAAGTATCGGCCGCTCGATAATTTGCATCAGATTAGAGAAGCGGTAGAGGCGCTGGCGGCCGCAGTGGCGAGAGTGAAAACTCCCTACGCCAAAGCGCTTTTGGCATTGCTCGGCATAAGCTATATTCAACCATTTGATGACGGCAATAAACGCACCGCGCGCATTATGGCAAACGCGCTCCTGCTCGCCCATAACTCTGCGCCGCTCTCGTATCGGAGCGTAGAGGAAAAGGACTACCGGGAAGCAACCCTCGTGTTTTACGAGGTTAATTCAGTTGTGCCGTTTAAGAATATCTTCATTGAGCAGTATGTGTTCGCCGCGAAGAATTACGCGGTGAAATAACTATGGCGAATAATTCAGATTTGATAAACGAAAAATCCAATACGCCACCCATCCGGCGTATTGGCTAAAACGGGGTTTAATGGAGGGGAAATATGAAAAAGAAAAAAGAAAACAAACAAATAGTGATCTACCAAGCACCTTCAGGCGCTATCGAATTTCGTGGTGATTGGGAAAAGGAGACGATTTGGGCAAATCTTAATCAGATAGCCGACCTTTTTGATATACAAAAAGCGGCAATTTCTAAACACCTCAAGAATATTTTTGAGTCGGAGGAACTCTCTAAAATAGCAACTGTTTCCAAAATGGAAACAGTTCAAACCGAGGGTAAAAGAACAATAAGGCGTTCTATTGAGATGTATAATCTGGATGCGATTATTGCCGTTGGTTATCGAGTTAATTCCAAGAGAGCAACTCAATTCCGCGTTTGGGCAACCAAAACCTTAAAAGAACATCTTCTTAGGGGCTACACCGTAAACCGCAAACGCATCTCTCAAAATTACGACGCGTTTATGAAAGCAGTGGCTGACATTCAGATGCTTCTGCCCGAACACATCACGCTTGACCCCAAAACCGTCCTCGAACTCATCAAAGAATTTGCAAGCACCTGGGTATCGCTTGACGCTTATGACAAAGAAGCGCTTGAAGTTGTCGGCACAACAAAAAAAGCGGCCAAACTCGTCGGTGAAGAACTAGCCGGCGCAATAGAGAGCCTGCGCGCTGAACTGGTCAAAAAGGGTGAGGCAACGGAGTTGTTTGCCCAGGAAAGAAAATCAGGGAGTATTGAAGGTATCGCGGGGAATGTCATGCAATCATTTGGAGGTAAGCCGCTCTACCCAAGCGTGGAAGAAAAAGCCGCCCACCTTCTTTATTTTATGGTGAAAAACCATCCCTTCACTGACGGCAACAAACGATCCGGCGCTTTTGCCTTTGTTTGGTTTCTTCGCAAATACCGCGCCAAAGGGAGCCGCAACATCAATCCGGCCAGTTTAACCGCGCTTACGCTTCTTATTGCCGAAAGCAACCCTAAGAAAAAAGAACAAATGGTGGCGTTGGTAACGCAATTGCTTAGATAAACGAAATAAAAGCATTATTATAGAAACATTTGTCACAAACAAAAGTCAATACGCCACCCGGGTGGCGTATTGAGTAAAAAGGCGGTTTAATGAAGTAAATATGCCGAAGAATAAACACGACAATAATCAACCGACCGCGCCACGTAGTGAACGAAATTCTACTACTGGGGTTGATAATAATTGTATCACTGCCCTGCAACGCTATGAGGAGGCGAAGTCCGGCAAAGGCGATGGGTCGGCGTTTGTGTTATAATTTTACCATGTTTCTAGCGAATCAAAGGAAAGAACAAGTCGGGTATTACCAAGAAATGCTTAAAACCATCGGCTCTTTGTCGCGCCTTTTCTCTGAAAGCGGCGAGCCATATGTAGAATATAGAATCGCAGAAAACCTATTTTGCAAGTCATTTGAAGCAAAAAACCTTTCGCGCACCGATTGCTCCGCTGACGCATCAAAGGGAAATCTCGGTATAGGAATAAAAACTTTTTTGGAAAAAAATGGCGCAACAATGCAAAAAATTGCAGAATTTAACAGCGAACATAATCTTTTCAGCGGATTGAATACCGAGCAAAAAATTAAAAAACTTTCAGAGTTGAGAAACAAGCGGCTTGAAACAACAAAACGGATATTCGGTTTAGAAAATCTTATCTATCATTGCGTCACAAGAAAGAAGGGTGCAATTCTTGTCTATGAAACGCCGATGAATTTTGTTGATACGGAGAAAATAAGCGATATCGAAGATCGAGGAAATATATTGAGCTTCAGTGACGTAATAAACGAATATTCTTTTAATATTGCCAAAAGCACTTTGTATAAAAGATTCCATACAAAAAATACCATTTTGAATCTGTCTGTGAAAATTTTGGATGATCCATTTGAAGCTTTGGAAAAAATGTTCCGCGCGGCGGAGTCAGCGATTAGCTTTGCTCCCATCCGAGAACAGCCGCATGTTTTTCTTCCACTCTACTCGACTAAATCCGGCGAGAAAGTTGTGCCAGAAAAAAGCGGACTTAACCAGTGGAATGCCTCAGGCAGACAAAGAGATCCGAATGAGGTTTATATCTCTATTCCCGCATGGATACACGAAACACACCATGACTTTTTTCCAAATAGAGATGAGTCCTTTGTGCTTGTCTTGCCGAACGGCTCGGAAATGAGTGCAAAGGTATGCCAAGACGGCTCTAAAGCCCTTATGAGCAATCCAAATTCCGCCCTCGGCGAATGGCTTTTGCGAAGCGTTTTGAATCTTGAAGAAAAAGAGCCTTTGACTTATCGCAAACTTGAAGAAATCGGGCTTGATTCTGTAGTTATATACAAAACAGAATCCGGAAAATATAATATTGATTTTACCAAAATAGGATCGTATGAACAATTCCAGGGCAAGAATGAAGTTTCTGATGATGAAGACGAGGTCTAGCCATTCATTGCTTTCATCATTTGTTTTGCGACAGATTCTACTACTGTAACTGTCACCGAATTCCCAAATTGCTTATATAGGGCAGAATCTGCAATACCCTGCGGAAGTTTGTAATCTGCCGGGAATCCTTGGATTCTGGCGCATTCAAGCGGAGTAAGCTTCCTGATTCCTCTTTTGTCTTTGATAATAGGAACATTATGCCCGCCGGTCCCCATATTTGCGGTGAGCGTCGGGCATACTCCGCTTTTATTTTCACGGACATATTGCCTTCTCCATTGATACACTTTTCCTTCCTCTTTGACATGTCCTTGTAATTTTTTGAATAGAGGTTTCCCATTGTAATAGTACTTTTCTGAAACATTTTTTTCTAGCAGATCGGTAATTTTTGCAGTTAGTTTTACTGGTTCAGGGAAGCTAAATTTTTCGTAGTAGTCCTTATTTTTAAAACCTATGATATATACGCGCTCTCGATTTTGAGGAATATTTCCATATTCCATGCTATTCAATACCTTTGCTTTCACATGATAGCCTAAATTCTTCAGCATTTCTTCAATAATTTTGAAAGTTTTTCCTCCATCATGGCTCTTCAAGTTTTTTACATTTTCAAGCAGGAATCCTTCGGGTTTCCTGGCATCCATTATTCTTACGATATCAAAAAATAGATTTCCTCTATTTTTCTCATCGTTGAATCCTTGCCTATATCCCGCGATAGAAAAAGGCTGGCAAGGGAAACCGCCTAAGAGAAAATCAAAGTCGGGTAAATCATCAATGCCAATTTTTCTTATATCCTCAACAATTAATTTTGAATCCTTAAAATTAAGGTCGTATGTTTCTTTACATTGAGGCTCGAAATCGTTTGCAAAAACTGTTTTGAAACCAGCGTTCTCAAAACCTATTCTTATTCCGCCAACACCAGCGAACAAGTCAATGGTTCTGAATCCGTGTCTCGTCTTTTTTTGCGGTTTTTTCTCCTCTCTTGTATCTATATTCCTAATTACCTGAACGACCACGCCTCGCACTTCAACCTCTTTTCGATAAAAAGGGAGCAAGTTTTGATTTCTCGGTTCTAGTCGAAATCTTGTTTTTTCTCGGTACAGCTTTTTAAGCGTTGCTTCATTATCGTCAATAATCGCAACAACTGTCTGTCCATTTTCTGCTACTGATTGTTTTTTGATCACGACAATATCGCTATCAAAAATACCTTCATCAATCATACTTTCGCCAACAACACGGAGTGCGTAATAACCCTGTGAACTTTTGATGCTGGGGTTTATAAGCGAAATTGTATCCTCTCTATTTTCTATTGCTTCGATTGGCTCGCCGGCGGCAATTGTTCCAACAATTGGGATTTCGATAATAGATTTTATTTCTTTCTTAGGAGAAATACTTCTCGCTGAATTATCAGACTTTGAAAGATAACCCTTTTCTTTTAGGGTATTTATATGCTCATGAATAGTGGAAACTGCTCTTAATTTTAATTCTTTTCGTATCTCTTCAATAGTAGGAGAAATGCCATTCTCGGAAAGATAGCTGTTTATGAAATCGAAGACCTGTTTTTGTTTTTTTGTAATATTTGCCATATTGCTATAAAAATCTGTTTGCGTTATAATTTGATTATAACCGAACAGATACCGAAAACCAAAGCAAAGTTATCCACAGGGCTAAATAAATCATGACTGATACGCATACAAAAAGACAAAGGTCTCAAAATATGTCTGCTATAAGGAGTACAGGAAACAAAACCACTGAAGTTGTGCTGGTAGATTTGTTTCGCAGGAACAATATGCGGGGCTGGAGAAGGCATTTTAAAAAACTGCCTGGCAGGCCGGATTTCTATTTTAAGAAATATACCCTGGCCCTATTTATAGACGGATGCTTTTGGCACGGGTGCAGAAAATGCGGATTAAGAGCAAAGTCTAATAAAAAATATTGGGCTCCTAAAACAGCAAGAAATGTTACGAGAGATAAAGAGGTAAATAAAAAACTAAAAAATCTAGGTTTCAGAGTTTTGCGCATTTGGGAACACGAAATAAAACTCAATCCTGAAAAGGTGATTGCAAAAATTAAAAAAGCTCTACGGCCTCACCCCGGAGGAGATTAAGGTTGTTGAAAGTGTCTAGAATTTGATTTGAGAAAAATTAACAAAATAGTCGAAGGAAAGACAATAATTCAGACCTTATTTTATGAAAATAATCAGTTTTGCTATAAATAATTTTCGTGGGATTACCGGTGGGTTTGAAAATAATCGGATAAATTTTTCAAATTCAAATACGGTCTTTATTTTTGGTCAAAACAATGTCGGCAAATCGACATTTTTAAATACCAGGAAACCCCGCACGAGCGTTCCTTTTTCGTCGCGAGTGCGGGGATGAATGGTACATCTCATAGCACGCCATCAGGCGTGCTATGCTATATCCATGAGAATCCGAGCCCTCAACCACAGCACGTACCAACATCACTACCATATTGTCTGGGGTACGAAATATCGAAGAAAATATCTTAAATACTACGTTAAACCTGAGATCGTGAGGTGTTTTCACGAAGTAGTTAAGAAATACCCCACGCTCTATTTCCATGCGATCAACACCGATGATGACCATATCCACGTTCAGGTTGAGATTCCCCCCAACATCCCGGTTGCCGTCGTGGTGCAAAAACTGAAAATTGAATCGAGCATTCATCTCAAGAAAAAGTTTAAATTCATTCGCGAGATGTACATCGACGGCAACATCTGGAGCGTGGGGTATTTCTCTTCGACTGTTGGACTGAATGAGAATCTCATCAAACGCTATATCTTGCACCAGGGTAAGAAAGATCTACCCCAGCAACCTCGTCTCGGATTCTCATGAAATGAAAGGAAACCCCGCACGAAGTGCGGGGAGGATGTCATTATCCGCTTACGATTTTTTGTACTCCGGAAAGTCGCCAACAGAGGACGATTTTTATAAAAAGAATGAGGGGTTACCGGTCGAATTTGAACTTGAGGCCTTAATCGATGCAAAAGATTTAGGATATATAGAGGAATCACAACCCAAAAAGGTTGAATCTTTTAAAAAATATTTATCAAATGGCGGAATTATTAAGATACGTCGTGTCTTTAATGCCCTAAGAGAAAAGGGGAAGATGAAGATAGAAAACCCAAAGGACACAACTCTGAATCCAGTTTCTGGTGATTGGGAAGAAAGCGCCTTTGGCACTATTGGTCTTTCACAAATTTTTCAATACCTGCTACCAACGCCTATTCTTATAAAAGCAATGCCAACAGAAGAAGAGGTTGAATTGGTGATCAATGAGGTTTTATCATCAAAAGCTAAACAAAGACTCAACGCCGAGGATTTTCATGAACTATCTGATGCACGGAAAACCATTAGGGTGCTTCAAGACAAAATGTATAATCCTGACTCTATAAAGAAATACAAAGAGGAAATTAATAGCCATTTCAAAAAACTATTTCCGGATATATTTATAGAATTCGACGATGTCGATAAAGTAAAATGGACCGAAGATAAATTCGGTAAAAGATTTGGAGTACATTTCCAAAGAAATAAAGAAGATGGAACAAGAGACGATTCTATCCCCACATCTTATCAAACAATCGGACACGGTGCAATAAGAAGTGCAATTTTTTCCTTATTGTTAATGAGGGATGTGGCGGAGGAGAGAGATAGGGTTGAAAATAGAAAAGAGTACCTCGTTTTGTTTGAGGAACCGGAACTTTTTTTACACCCGAAACTTATGAGAGAGCTACGTGAGTTAATCTATTCAGTGAGTGGGGTAACTTATCCGTATCAATTACTTTGTGCTTCACACTCTCCTCAAATGATTGATATTTCTAAACCGGATTCTTCTTTAGTTAGGATGGTACGTGATACAAACAGAACGATACTTTATCAAATCGATAAAGAGGATTTAAAAAATGCTTCTGGTGCTAAGGATACAGCAACGTTAAAAGAACAAATGTACGAGGTACTTAGATTTAATCCGCATATATGCGAATCGTTTTATGCAGACGAAATTATTCTTGTTGAAGGGCCAACAGAGGAGGTTTTAATAAGAGCAATTTTACAAAAAGAGGAAGGCAAATATGATAAAGAAGTTTTTGTTGTTAATTGTGGCAGTGTAACCAACATACCATTTTATCAGAAAGTTTATTCTAAATTTTTGATTAAGTATCATATTATTTGTGATACTGACAATGCTACTCAATGCGGCAAGGATGAGTATGGTATACCATGTTTTTCTGATGGGGTACAGAAATCAATTTACGAACAATTTAAACAGGATCGCGGCTCAGAAAAGAAGTGCGCGGGGATTTTACATATTCACCATCCCACATTTGAACCCGTACATGGAGAAGACTCTATACCCGAGATGTTAAGATTTAATGAAAATGGCGAAGATTACAAAGCCAGCAACGGGAAACCCCTCAATGCAAATTTATATTGGCGAAGGGTGTTAGAACCCAACTATGAACATCCAGATATTGAAAAGGTTCCCATAATTAAAGCGGTGCGTGATATGATGAAATTCAATTGGGCTTAACAAAGGACCTTTCAATATTATATGCGAATTAATAGATCAACAAAAAATTAGGAGAATAGTAAAATAACTTCATGACCTCATTTTTAATCTTCATTTTCGGCGCAATTACTGGCGGCTTGGCGGTGTGGATCACTACCTCCCTTATTCGCGCGAATAAGCGAATAGATACTGATGCGGCGCATGAGAAAGAACTGCTTACCCCGTTAGAGAGTAAACCCCTAACGGGGCTGGTTGAAAAGCAGGCCAAAGAGAAAGAAGAAAATAAAAGAAGAATTCTGGGTATTTTGGAAACCCAGACACCGCTTACCAATAATCACGTAGAGCAACTGTTGGGTATTTCGGACGCCACCGCCACACGGTATCTGGATGAATTGGAAAAAGAGGGGAGAGTAAGGCAGGTGGGCAAAACCTGGAGGCATGTTTTCTACGAAAAAACCGGCTGATTTCAACGGCTCAACGGGAGCTCTCGTTGAGCCGTTAAGCTCCCTGAGCCCATTTTCTCAACACACCCATAACATCCTTACAAACTTGAGAATGTTGGTATGCTGCGTGGCTAGAAACTTAGGAGGGGTTTAGAAAAACAAATTTATGATTAAGATTTATTTTGACGGCGCCTGTGAACCGTTTAATCCAGGCGGAACCGCAAGCTACGGCTGGATTATTAAAGAAACCGGCAAAATTCTTGCAGAAGAGGGGGGAATTATTGGATCGGGTGAGGGGATGACTAACAATGTTGGTGAATATACCGGTCTTATCAAGGCACTTGAGGCACTTCAACGCTTCAGTATTAAAAAGGGACGGATAGAGATTTTTGGAGATAGCAATTTAGTTTGTAGTATGGTTTCAAAAAAGTGGGGATGGAATAAAAAAAGGACAAAATGGATTCCGCACGAGGATGCCCCGCATCTTAAACCGCTCCTTGATAGAGCCGTGAGCTTATTAGCGAGTTATGATTTTGAAATTAAATGGGTTCCTCGTGAGCAAAACTATGAAGCAGACGAGCTTTCCAAGCGCCCGCTAATCGAGGCGGGTATAATAAAATCGGATGCGGAAACCGAGAAATGTTTGAAATGTGAAGGAAAACTGGTAAGGCGCAAGGGGCCATTTGGCGAGTTCCAGGGTTGTTCGAATTACCCCAAGTGCAAATTTACCAAGAAGATCTAAGGCACCTAATTGGCTAACCCCTCGACTGCGCTCGGGGCAAGCAAAAATCATTCGCACAAAAATTTTATTAACTACACACCAATGTCCACATATTATAACCCCCAAAGAACCCGGAATCTTTTCACTCCCGAATCAAAGATTCCCTATCAATTGAGCCGCTCAAAACTCGATCTCTTTTTGAATTGTCCCCGATGCTTTTATCTCGACCGCCGCCTCGGAGTGGGACAACCGCCGGGCTTTCCATTTAGTTTAAACGTCGCCGTGGATACCCTGCTCAAGAAAGAATTTGATCTTCACCGGGCGCAAGGGACACCGCACCCATTGATGAAAATATACGGGCTCGATTTGGTTCCGTTCCCGCATGAAAAGATGGATGAATGGCGCGATGCCTTAGGCGGCGGGATTCGATATCTCCATCCTGCCACCAACCTTCTGATTACAGGGGGAATCGATGATGTCTGGGTAAATCCGACTGGAGAATTAAGCATCGTTGACTACAAAGCGACATCCAAAAGGGCAGAGATTACCCTAGATGCTGACTGGCAAATTGGGTATAAACGGCAGATGGAGATTTATCAGTGGCTTTTCAGAAAAAATGGATTCAAGGTAAGCAATACGGGCCACTTTGTATATTGCAACGGAGATACCGATAAAGAGGCATTTGACGGAAAACTGGAATTTAAAGTAAAGATCATTCCGTATGAAGGGAATGATACATGGGTTGAGCAAACCATTATTGATGCGCATGCGTGTTTGGTAAGCCGTGAGCTGCCTGATTCGTCAGGAGCGTGCGATTTTTGTGCTTATAGAAAAGCGGTGAGAGGGGTCGAGCCTTAAAATCAGTTCTATTTTTCATTCTTCGGACGGGCAAGGAGGACCCCGATAGTACAGCGAAGCTGACTACCCCGAAGGAGTCCGCCACGGCGGGACCCTACGGGGCAGGCGGGGCAGGGATAAAAATCGTTAATTCTCCCTAATTCGCGCGAATAGGAGAATAAGGAAAACTTGGTCAACCCTTCGACAAGCTCAGGGTAAGTAAGCCCCAGTAGTATCCGCCTCGGGCAGAACTACGGGGCGGGGATTTGCCAAATGCGCCTCCTGTATGTTATCTTTGGATTATGAGCAAACATAAAGAAACAATTTATCAATATGAGGCGATTTTTGATCCTAATGGAGCTGGTTATACAGTGCTTGTTCCAAAGCTTCCTGGCTTGGTCACAGAAGGCGATACGCTACGAGAGGCTCGGGAAATGGCAAAGGACGCCATCCGTTGTTATTTAGAAGCAATCCTTAAAGAAAAAGCGCAATCTTTCTCTAGACACGGTGCGCATCGAGAAAGGTTAAAGATGGCTGTATAAATTTTGTGTCTAAACTTCCGCGCATACCTTCTTTGCTGGTGATACGAGCTCTCAAAAGAGCTCGTTTTTACGAATTTCACCAGTCCGGCAGCCATATTCAGTTGAGACATTCTGATAAACAAAATTTGAGAGTTACCATTCCGTTTCACCGAAAGGACTTAACACCAAAAACATTAAAATCTATCATTACACAAGCCGGCATGACCGTTGATGACTTTTTGAATTTGCTCTAAAGAGACCCCCGCCTTCATCAAAGTTTCCGCTGACACCTCCATCTTCGCTAAAGCTTCGGCGGACAAGAAAACTTTGGCGGACAAGTCGGACGGGCAAGGAGGACCCGATAGTACTCCGATTTAAATCGGAGACTACGGGGCAGGGATTAAAGTGTATAGTCTAATTCGCGCGAATAAGCGAATAAGGGACAATTGACCAACCCCGAACAAATTGTTACGCAACTATACGGGATACAGAAAATGGTTCGATAAACTCACCACAGGTTAGGAGAATTCATGTATGCGTAAATTAAGGTGGGATGAATTTGAGAAAATTGTAGAGGAAGGAATGCGGGCAATTCCGGAAAAGTTTTTGCGGCAATTGGATAATGTCGCAATTGTTATTGAGGATGAACCGACGCCAGCCCAGAAAAAGAAACTGAATGTCCATCCGGGTTGGACATTGTTTGGCTTATATGAAGGAGTGCCGCAGGTAAAGAGGGGAGCAAGCTATAACGCCGTGCTTCCAGATAAAATAACTATTTTTCAAAACTCCATTGAGGAATCGGCTCGTGACGAAAAAGATATTAAAGAGATAGTAAAAAATACTGTCTGGCATGAAATTGCCCACCACTTTGGCATGGACGAATCCAGCGTGCGCCGAGCTGAAGCCAAGAGGCGGAAGATTTTGCGGCGGGAGATAAACCCCGTATAACAGCAAGCTGTATACGGGGCATGCTTTACAGCCTCACCCCGAGAGAAATTAAGATAGCAGAAGAGTCGATCAAATAACCGACGCCCGCAGCAGAGCTGCGGGGGTATTCCTCGACGGAATACGCGTCCTGAAATCGGACGACTACGTCGGGGTTATTTCCTCCGCTCCGCCCCTCGACAGGCTCGGGGCTTCGCTACGGGCTGGCATTCACCCCACACATAACAAAGTTATGTGTGGGGTTCATCTCCGCGGCAGAGCCGCGAGGTATTCTGCCAGAAATAATAAAATTATGACCAAGGCGCGGGCGACACGGAGGGGTATATATCTTTTTCTGCTCATTTTGGGAGCGGTTTTTTGGATTATGTCACTCTCCGGCCTTAGGGCTCAAACGATCCCAGCGGCGGGAGAAGCAGGCACTTCGCAGGCAGGCACTTCGCGTGGAACGAGCGCTGGAAGCATGGCTCCGGAACTCGCAACGTCTACTGCGGCGGTAAGCGCTCTCGCTACAAGCACTCAACCTCGCCCGAGGGTCACGGGAAGTACTTCCATTCCGTCTTCTGTCCCGCTTCCCGTCGAACCCGAGCCCGTAGAAACTCCTTCTGCTACGCTTCCACCTGTTCCGATACAGGCACCTATACCCGAAGAATGGGATAGCGGCAATACTATGATACTTGCGGCCGTTGCGGCACTTGTCGCCGCCGCGGTTGCCTACGGCGCTTCGCGCCTCATGCGCAAAGGTAATAAGGACAAAAAAGATAAGAAAGAGGAGAACCAAAAGTGCGAGGATATAAAAACGTTGCTTGAGCAAAAAAGTAAGGAGTTTGAAGACATGGTGCGTAAGTGGCCGAAAGAGAAGTTACAGGAGATGGCAAAAGAGAAGGTTCTTACGGAGTTGAAAAAAGACGAAGGTACGAAAAAAATACTGGATACGGTAGAGAGCGCAAACGAGAAATACGACAAGCTTAAGGAAGCAATAGAAATGCTTCAGAAAAAGTATGATCTTTGCACGTCTGAACTCTCTTTGGGAAAATTAACGAAAGCCGTGATTTTCGATCTGAACGGAGTATTTATTAAAGGGCCGAAATTGACGGAAAGGTTCCGGGATAATTTTAATGTACCCGAAAGAGAAGCTCTTGATGCCCTGAAAGAAGTTATGTCAAAAGTTCGCCTGCCAGATGCGGGTGATGTGTATGAGTACTGGATGCCGTATTTCAAAAAGTGGAATATTAATTTGTCGCGGGCAGATTTTCTTAACTACTGGTTCAGTGCTGAGTTGGCGGTCCCTGATATGGAGAGTTTGGCGCGTGAATTAAAAAGCAAAGGAGTGAAGATTTTTATTCTGTCCAACAATTTTTCTGAGCGGACAAGTTATTATAAAAAGAATTTTCCGTTTCTGGAGCAGGTATCAGACAAAATTTATTATTCCTGGCAAACCGGATTTCTTAAAATAAACCCCGAGGCCTACAAACTGGTTCTCAAGGATAACGGCTTGAAGCCGGAAGAGTGCGCGTTTTTTGACGACTCGGAGGAGAATATTAAGGTAGCGTGGGATCTTGGGATAAAAGCGTTTCTCTTCGAGAGTGCGGAAAGAACCCGAAAATTACTTGAATAATTTCTAACCAAGGCGTATCAATAACTAAAACATATTTTCTTGTAACCAAATGCACAACTGCTGTTGAGAAAAAGTGAAATGGGTTGGGAGCCATTTCTTCCTCAAAAGCCGCTCCGCTTAAAACGGGACGGTTTTTATAATTGATTTTTTGAATGGTTTACTGTATGATGGTAAGCAATGAAAAGAAAGAACGAAGAATACGAACAAAGCTTGATACGGGTACCCATCTTGACGTTTATGGGGTTTTATAACAATAGTATCCCGAAGGGTTTTCCATGTGCCTCCGTTGCCATGTTGCAAAAGTTTCAAAGTCTCTACCCGGGGCTTTTCAAGCATGGCGATACCTGGTCAATCGCTCAGCATCGAAAGAGGCTCATTGATTGGTTTTCTACCAATCGTACTGCCGCATAACTACTCTCCTCTATTGGGTATCATGCGTTATCGTTAGTTTAAGCAGGGGCTTTGGCGTAAGCCGCTTTTTTTAATTTAATCATATGTTTGTAGACGACATTACAATCAGGGTGTTGGCGGGAAACGGAGGAAGAGGTGCTACTTCGTTTAATAAGAATCTCAATCAATTCGGTCCGGCGGGAGGATCCGGGGGAAGCGGCGGAAGCGTTTATTTTGAGAGTTCTTCGGACCTTGGCATTTTACGAACATACCGTTTCAAAAAAGAATTTCCCGCAAAAAACGGCCAGGACGGCCGGGGGCAATTTTGCGACGGATCTGATGCGGAAGACCTTATATTGCTTGTGCCCGTCGGAACCATCATTCATAATCTTACTACCGGCGTTGATACGGAAATTGTATCAATCGGCGAGCGCATTTTTGCGGCCAAGGGCGGAAGAGGAGGCAAGGGAAATTTTCATTTCCGTTCCTCCACGAATACCAGGCCGAAACAATTTAGATATGGAGCTCAGGGTGAGAGCTTTACTTTTCGTCTTGAATTAAAGCTGATAGCCGATGTCGGCCTGATAGGTCTGCCTAATGTTGGGAAATCGAGCCTTCTTAATGAATTGACGCGCGCCAAAAGCAAAGTGGCGAATTATTTATTCACAACGCTTGAGCCGAATTTAGGGGTGTATTACGAGCTTGTCCTTGCTGATATTCCTGGCCTGGTAGAAGGAGCTTCCGGCGGGAAGGGGCTCGGCATAAAGTTTTTGCGCCATATTGAGCGGACAAAAGTTCTCTTTCATATTATTTCCGCCGAATCCCCGGATCCGCATAAAGATTATAAAACCATCAGACAAGAGCTCGGAATGTATAACAAAGCTCTTCTCAAAAAAAAGGAATATGTATTTTTGGGAAAAAGCGACATGGTTCCGCCGGCTGAACTGAAAAAGAAACTCTCTGCACTTAAAAAAAAGAAAGTGCCAGCCGGTGTATTCTCAATCCATGATTTTGACAGCATAGTAAAAATAAAGAAAATTCTAAACAAATTAATAAAAGAAAAATACGCATGAACCCCGTTAGAAGTTTAAGTAGAAGTTTTCTAATGGGTTTGGTAATAAATCGGTTTATTCTTCTATTATGGGATGTAAGTAAGAGTATACTTCTAACGGGATGGAAATAAGAAACATTGCAATCATTGCCCATGTGGATCATGGGAAAACCACTTTGACTGACGCGATGCTACGGCAAACCGGTGTTGCCAAAGAGGGTGTTTCAATGGATTCAAACGCGCTGGAACTTGAGCGCGGGATTACTATTTATTCAAAAAATGCGGCGATTTTTTATCCCCCGATAAACTCGGGGCGAGTCTCGACGAAGATTAATATTGTCGATACCCCGGGACATGCCGATTTTGGATCCGAGGTTGAGCGAGTGCTTCGTTCAATAGACTCGGTGCTTCTGGTCGTGGACGCCCAAGAAGGCCCGATGCCCCAGACCCGGTTTGTTTTAAAAAAATCTCTTGAACTTGGGCTGAGGCCGATCGTGATAATAAATAAAATAGACAAGCCCGCCGCTGACCCCGCACGATGCGAAGAAGAAGTGCTTGCACTATTCCTCGAACTCGGGGCCGATGATGAGCAAGCGGATTTTCCGGTGGTCTATGCTAACGGCCGGGCAGGAATTGCGACTTTAAAGCTCACCGATGAATCACATGATTTGTCTCCGCTTCTCGATACCATTCTCGCGCATATTCCTTCTGCGTCATCTGAAGAGCTGGCCCAGAAACCCTTAAAGCTCCAGCCGTTTAACTTGGGGTATGATAATTTTTTGGGACGGCTTGCGGTTGGAAGAATATATGAAGGTATCGCCAAGACGGGGGCCGATGTATTCGTAAAAAAACAGAATGGTGAAACTCGCTCCGGAAAAATTACAAAGATTTTTACTTTCAAGGGGCTCGAAAAAATAGAATCCGCTGAAGCGGGTGCCGGCGACATAATTCTTGTGGCAGGACTTCCCGATATTGATATTGGTGAGACGGTTACGACTGACCGGGATGCCAAACCCTTGCCCGCAATCGCGGTTGATGAGCCGACTATTGCGCTGAATTTTTTGGTGAATAATTCTCCATTTGCCGGGCGGGAAGGAAAGTACGTGACTTCTCGGCAACTCCGGGAATACCTTGAACGTGAACTTGAAGTAAACGTGGGTCTTCGCATTGATTTTAGTTCTTCGGAAAGCTTCCGGGTGTTGGGCAGAGGGGAGCTTCATATTGCAATCCTTCTTGAAAATATGCGGCGGGCCGGTTTTGAGCTTCAAGTTTCGCAACCCCAAGTCATAATTCGTGAAGAAAATGGCAAGAAACTCGAACCGTTTGAAGAGGTAATTATTGATATACCCGGCGAATACCAGGGTGTTATAATTAAGCGGATTGGGTCCCGCGGCTTTGTTTTAAACAATATTTCTCACAAAGGCGAGGCCGTACGGATGTCTTTTGAGGGGCCGACGAGAGGCATTCTTGGATATCGCAATCAATTTGTGATTGATACCAAAGGCGAGGGTATTTTTGCCTCACGTGTTCTCGGCTTTAAGCCGTATGCCGGAGAAATTCATAAACGCGCTGTCGGTTCAATGATCTCGATGGCAAAGGGTGTTGCCATGGGATATGCGTTATGGGGGCTTCAGGAGCGCGGCACGCTCTACATAGGCTCGCAAATTGAAGTTTATGAAGGAATGGTGATCGGTAACACGTCAAAAGGAGAAGAAATGAGGGTTAATCCGACGAAAGGTAAACAGCTTACGAATATGCGTGCTTCCGGTTCGGACGAAGCGATCAATCTTACTCCGCCATTTGTGCTTACGATCGAGCGCGGACTTGAAATTATATCCGAGGATGAATACCTTGAGATTACTCCGCAAAGCGTTCGTTTGCGAAAGCAGTATCTTACCGAAGTTGAGCGCTCAAGGGCCCGTCGGAAAGGGTAATCGATACCAAGGGGGCCAGACTCTTTGAGCACCCGACCGAGACGGGTGATGCGTCATAACGCCTGATGCGTCAGGGTAGCAGGGTAGTTTATAAACACTATTTCAAAGTTATATTTTTTTGGCCAATTCGCGCGAATTGGAGAATAGTTTAAAAAACTTATGTTCGCTCACACCGGATAAATCCCGTTAGAGGCCGCGATCGCTTCTTGCAGGATAAATAAAATATACAAGGTCGAATTTATGGAGTAATACACAAAGATTGCGCTATCGTGATCGCGATCTGCCTCTAACGGGATAAAAATTTAGCCATGGACTTTTCCGGGGCTAGCCGTAGGCCCAAAATATGGTCAAGAATTATGCTAAAGATAAAATAGATAAAATCGTTTTAGTCGGCGTGCTCAAAAACAAGCGCGATCTTGGCATCCTTTTAACCAAAAAGTGGTATAGAATTCCCTTGGCGCATGCGCCGGCGCGGCCATTCCATTACCTTGCTTTCTATCAGCCCGCCAGGTTCGGCCGTCGGGGAAGGCGTATTCTATATTATGCCCGTGTTTTAAATCAGCAAACTATTAAAAGGAGCGAGTTGCTACCGGATGAGTTAAATCATCCGAGGGCCCGCGATTACTATTTCCGGCTTCGTGTCGGTAGGGTCAAGAAACTGCCTCGGCCCGTCAGAAATATAATACCGCGCCGCATTTCCTTCGGTTTTACCACCCTAAATCGTTTGTTGAAATCCAGAAATATTTTACAGCTTTATAACGTCGTTCCGACCGAGCAGATGATAGAGGATGGTTTGAAGCTCACCGGCATCGGAGTGCGCGCCCAATACCACGTCGCATGCGGCCAGAAACGATATTGTATAGATTTTGCCGTATTTTGCCGGCAAGGATTGATAGCTATTGAGTGTGATAATAAAAAGGCCCATTCCGGTTTGCGTAAGAGGCAGAAAGATAAAATAAAAAACGCTGTTCTTCGGCGGTGCGGTTGGAGGGTTATTCGTTTGTCAGAAAAGGATATTGTCTCGGATTTGGAGGGCTGTATGATAAGAGTGAAAAAAGCAGTTCGGAAACTCGGAGGACCTATCCGTGGGATAGATCCCAAAGCAAAATTTTCCTAGGAAGGGATATTTAAAACCCGCCGTGAAAGGCGGGGATATTATGTGAATTTTTTGGAAAACGTCCGCGACGGCATTTTGCAAAGATCAGTTTCTCCGGTTTCCGGGTTTCGGATGAGCGGCTTTCCGCCCATGCTGATAATCGAACCGAGCATCACCGCCTCGCTTTCTGCAACCAGCGCGGCGCCGTATGCTTCCCATATGCTTTTTCCGACGGCTATGATGCCGTGGTTTCGTATGGCCACGACATTGGCCTCAAGAATTTTTTCGGAAACCGCTTCGGCAAGTTCTTTCGGGTCGAGGTCTTCCACAATAGGAATATGCCAATTTTTGACCATCCATACGCCTTCCTGCGTAAGAAGCGGGATCCTACTGGGTATGCCGTTAAAAGCAGGGTGATCCTGAGAGATTAAAGCGGTTGTCTTTTCCGGATGAGCGTGTACGACCCCGCCGATATCCGGCCTGGCCCGGTAACAGGCAAGGTGGACTAGGAAATTTAACGAGGGCCGGCGGTCGGTGCCGTCAACCGGGTCTCCGTCCTCATTTACCAGAGCGAAGTCGCTAGGATTCGCCAGTTCGTAAAGGCATTCGGCCGGCTTTACGAGATAGGTGTGAGGATTTTCGGAGGATCTGGCGCTGATGGTGCCGAGGAGATAGTGGACGAAATTTCTTTCGGCAAGCGATTTTCCTATTTTGCAAAGATCATCCGCCAGCGACATCGAGGCCTCCTAAAGTTAGGACTCAAGTGCATTCTATATCGGGAAAGAGAAAAATCAAGTATAGTTAAAATTTCTTAAGTCTTAAGTTAATCCTTGAATACATCTGGAAAATCAGGAGCATTATTATGGACTCGCCAGAACGAATATCTGTGTATAAGCCTGTTTATCAAGACCGATATGTTGCGGTATAATATCAATTAGGTTTATGAATGATTCAAAATCAAAACCCATTTTTGTTGTTGTTACTATTATACTGGCGGCACTGATTGCCGGAGGTTTTTGGTATTGGTCGCAAAAAAAAGTCCAGGAACCTATCGAGCCGGCTAGCGCGGTTGGAACGGCCGAAGCTCTAAGCAAATCGGTTCCGGAAATCCAAACCAATCTCGGAGAAAAAGTTCCGGAAGTAAATCCGCTTGATCGGGCCAATCCATTTAAATACATAAATCCGTTACGATAAAGGCGTGAATCCCGTTAGAGATGGGGCACCGTCTTTAATGGAGCGTACGATGAGTGATTATTTGCTGGACGAAATAAGTATTAAAATTAGCCCTAAATTTCTAACGGGATGAATACCAAGACAATTACAACCACGAAATTATTAGCCGCAAGTATATTGGTACTTTCCTTTTTGTTGAGTTTGGCGACCATCCACGTCGAGGCAGCCGTCAATGATTCCTCAATAAATTTTAAAAAACCCCCCGGTTCCGAAGCATTTACCTTAACCATCAGAGACCCCGACGGCGTTCAGGAGTTTTCGCTTTCTCCGGTAGAGCAATTCCGTTACGGCGGGTTGTTGAGCGGTTGCAGCAAATCTTTTGTGAGCGACAACGTATCCTTCCGTGATCCCTCCGATTTTACGCCGGTGATGCCCGCCTATGTTGTTGATTGTCAAAACAATACCACCGAGCTTGAGATTTCCCCCCCTGTTAAAGGAGTAGCTAAAAGTGTCGCGGTGAAAAAAGAAGTGCCTCCTCCGCCGCCTCCTCCACCTCCGCAAGAAGAGAAGAAAGAGGGACCGCTTTCGGCAGAAGATATTCAATACCCCGTACCCGAGTTGGGAAATTGTCAAAGCGAGGCCGAATGCCGTTCCTATTGTGATAATGTTGACCACGCCAAAGAGTGTCTCGCGTTTGCCAAAAAATACAATTTGATTTCGGAACAAGAATCCAAAGAAGCAGCTGATAAATTCCTGAACATTAAAAATGGCCCCGGCGGCTGCAACTCCTGGTCTTCCTGCGAAAATTATTGCAATACGATTGATCATCTTGATCAATGCATCGCCTTTGCCGAGGAGACCGGCTATTATTCCGGCGACGAATTGGCCGAGGCTAGAAAATTTCAAGGATTGGTAAAATCCGGCGCGCAGTTCCCGGGCGGTTGTAAAGACAGAAACACCTGCGAGATTTATTGCAGTGATTCCAGTCACATGGAAGAGTGTTTGAATTTCGCCGAAAAAAGCGGCTTCATGCCTCAGGAAGAGATTGATGAGGCAAGGAAGTTCATGGTTTTGATGCGCCAGGGCGAGAGCCCGGGCGGCTGCACCTCCAAAGAACAATGCGAGAATTACTGTTCTGAAGATAATCATATAGAGGAGTGCATTGCCTTTGCTGAAAAAGCCGGGGTTATGACGGCGGAAGAAGCCGAAATGGTAAGAAAAGTAGGAGGAAAAGGACCGGGCGGATGCCACAGCAAGACGCAATGCGAGGCGTATTGTGAAGAAAATTCCGAGGAGTGCTTCAATTTTGCCAAGGAACATGGACTAATGAGCGAAGCCGACCTTGAACGAATGAGCAAGGGAATGGAGCAGTTCCGCGAAAATCTTGATAAAATGCCGCCCGAGGTCGTCCAATGTCTTGAGGATGCTCTTGGCGAAGAAAATTTCGAGAAAATCAAGAACGGCAAGCCGATTTTTGACAGAGGTATGGAAGGAAAAATGAAATCCTGCTTTGGTCAGATGACTGCCGACTTAAGCCAAAAATTAAGCAAGTTGCCACCCGAAGCAGTAGAGTGCATTAAAGGTGCGGTTGGGGAAGACGGGCTTCGGAAACTCCAAAGTGGGGAATTCGGCGAGGATTTGAATTTTGAGTCATTGGAAGGATGTTTTGAGCAACTACAGCAATCGTTAGGTGGAGGAGGTAATTTTGGCGAGGGGGGATTTAGCGGACCGGGAGGATGTAAAAATACAGAAGAATGCATTGAGTATTGCACCGCCCATCAAGAAGAGTGCGAAGGTTTTGGTCCTCCGGGAGGAGGAAGTGGAGGATTCCCGGGCGGGCCTGGAGGATGCAAGAGTCAAGAAGAATGTAAAGCATATTGTCAGGAACATCCGGATGCTTGCAAGGGCTTTCAGCCGCCTGGCGGAGCAGGTGGATTGCCTGGAGGTTTCCAACCTCCGTCTGGCGGGGGAGGCGGCTTTAATGGCCCTGGTGGCTGCACGAATAAAGAAGAATGTATAGCTTATTGTACCGCCCATTACACTGATCCAGTTTGTGCTTCCTATATCGGCGGAGGAGGAAGCACTGGCGGTGAACCAGGCCCAGGCGGTTGCCTAAGCCAAGCCGAATGTAAAGCTTATTGTCAAACCCACTACACCGATCCTGCCTGCGTTGCTTACGGAGGCGGCCTTGCTTGCCCCGAAGATCTAAAACAGTGTCCTAACGGAAGTAGTGTTGGTCGTGTAGCGCCAAACTGTGAATTTGCAGCGTGCTCTATTCTGCCGCCTCCGCCACCACCTCCAACTCAAAGTTGCGCCCCGGTGCCTTCAGGTTTAGTCAGTTGGTGGAAGGGGGACGCAAGTGCGTCAGACAGTGCTGATGGAAATAGCGGGACTCTCTCTGGTGGGGCCGCTATCGCTGACGACGGAAAAGTAGGGAATGCGCTCAAATTTAATGCGGGTAGCGTCAATATCGGAAATCCCGCGAATCTAAATTTCGGGACCGGACCATTTTCTTTGGAAGCCTGGTTTCATTGGGGTGGTGGATCATCCGTAAATAACATCATCCGAAAATCAAACTATCCTTCAAGCGGCCCCGGATCGGGATACTGGCTTAGGGTAGGTAATGGAACATTGGAATTTTCTGTTGGAGAAACTACCAAAGCTGAAGGTCAGACCATCGTTACCGCGCCTGTTAGTTCGGGAGTTTGGCATCATGCCGTTGGCACGAAAGATGGTTCTGGCAACGTCAAATTATATGTGGATGGCGAGTCGCGGGGAACTATCCTTCGGCAGGCTCCAAATACACAATCAACGAGCGATGATCCGTTTACGCTCGGGTCATGGCGGAGTAGCACTGAATTTTTCTCCGGCTTGATTGATGAGGCCTCCGTATACAACAGGGCGTTAAACGCGTCCGAAGTCCAGACCATCTTTAATGCTGGTAGTAAGGGCAAATGCTCTGGTTCATCGCAGACGGACTTCAGCGGACCGGGCGGTTGCAAAACTCCTGAAGAATGCACGTCTTACTGCACTAAAAATTACCAGGATCTGGCATGCAAGCAATTTATGCCCTCCGGTACCCAGTCGCAAACATCCTCCACGCCGAGAGGACTTTTTGCGAGCATCATTGAATTTTTCTGGAGAAGAACTTCCGATCAATAGTCAAAATCAGTCAAACATATTTTAAGATGAGCAGTATCAACAATAGATTCAGCAGTACTGTCCGAATTTTGCTTCCGCACCGAGCTGTTCCTACGTAGGCGTTCCGGATCCCCAAAACTATCAGCTCTGCAAAAAGTGTTATCCGGATACATAATTGTTTTATGCGGGATGACGGAATGAGTCCTAAAATTTCACCGCTAAATTACTACGGCTGTATGGCGCGGCGTCTATTTTTGGCAATAGGCATACTCATTTCGATTTCCCTTTCATTTTTTTCGCATCTAATCCCGGTGCCGCCTTTGGCGGCCCTCGGTGCTGTGGTGATTCTCGTTTTTCTTTCGGGTTATCTCCCGGCGAGTATTGATTAAAATCATCCTCCTCGGATATTTAGGATTTTTGCAAGCCCCGCAAGGGCTGTTTTTTAATATTATTATGTTATGATTTTAAACAGAAGATTTTCTAAGGAGATACAATTTGAAGTTTACCCCAGAAGAACAAAAAGCGTATGATTATGCTATGCAAAACTCAAGCGAAAAAGGGCCTTGCTGCTGTAAATGCTGGCGGTGGTATGTCTACGGCGGATTAGGAAAATATCTTATTAAAGATCACGGCTTCACTGGCGAACAACTAACCGAGGTATGGAATCTCTCGGATGGTTGCGGCGGCGACAGCGAACACCATCATTAATTCACGCTTATGGTCAAAATAATTCAACAACAAAATAAAGAATTGCATCAATGCGAGGAGTGCGGCTTCAAATACGAAGATAAAGAGTGGGCCGAGAAATGCGAGGCGTGGTGCCGGGAACACAAAAGCTGCAATATTGAAATCACGGCACATGCTATTCCGCAAGATGAGGAAAGGGAAAAATACGATCTCAAGCCGGAAGACATCAAATTTTTGACGAAACTTTTCTATGGACTCATCGGCATTATCTCATCACTCGCTTTCTTCCTTGTCCTCTATTGGGTGCTCCGCCTTGATTCGGCAATTACGAATGTCATCACTAATACATATAGCACACCTCTTTACTTCTGGCCGTATGTGATTCTGACGCTTGGAGCAATTGCGCTATTCGGCGTTAATATCTCGCTCCTTGTCTATCGTTGGAGAAAATTCGGCTTTGCCCTCCGAAGCTTTAGCAAAGGAGGGACCGCTTCTGGATTCGGTTCCATCGTAGGCATTGCTGCTTCCGCCTGTCCTGTCTGCGGCTCAACCATACTTTCCGCGATCGGAATCGCCGGGGGGCTTGCCGCTTTTCCACTTCAAGGTTTAGAGCTCAAAGCGCTCTCGTTTGGACTCATGGCCTTGCCGGTCTGGCTCATGCGGAGAGATCTCAAAAAGCTTGAATGCGGCGACGCAACCTGTCCTGTGCCAAAAGATCACCGATTCAAAGAATCGGATCGGCCGTGGCTCCTTGCGCTTTTGGCCGTTGTTATCGCGCTTTCGCTTGCGAGCTGGAATATGCTCAAAACCGAACCGATAATTGCGAAAGCCCTCGCCCAAAGCCGCATCTTCAACCCGAATGACAACACGCTCTACAACGTCGACATTTCGGGAACGGGAAATAAACTTGTTGATGAAGTCACCGCACAGGTTCTGCCGGAGCAAGGATTCCAAAGTAAAATCGCACTCGGCGCGAGCGTGGTAAAACTCACACAAAACGGCGTGATAGATCGCGAGAAATTTTTGGCAATTTACCAAGATCGCGGCGGATTCCCCGATGAATTGAAAAACATCCTCGATACACCATCCCAGAAGCCTATTATACTGACGCGGAAAAACGCCAACTACTATGTAAATTTCATGTGGCCGATTGGACTTGCAAATTATATGTCGTCAAATAAAGAAAGCCCAATCAATGGCAGGTCGCTCTTTAGTTTTGCATCAACTGGCGGATGGGATTTGGGCAAAGAAGAAAACGGCGGCGCTTACTTCAACAAATTCAAAATTGTGGAGCTTACGCCGGTTGAGGAGGCACTCGTCACAAAAATTGCTCAAAACACCTACAGGCCCTGTTGCAATAACTCGACTTTCTATCAGGATTGCAATCACGGGTCAGCTCTTTTGGGGCTTCTCCAGCTCGGGGCATCCCAAGGACTTACCGAAGATGAGCTGTACCGAGAAGCGCTTGCCTTCAATTCATTTTGGTTTCCGCATAATTACGTTCAGACCGCACTCTATTTTAAGGCGGTAAAAAACACCGACTGGAATAAGGTCGATCCTAAGATGATAATGGGCAAGGATTATTCAAGCGCAAGTGGAGCAAGCCTTGTTGAGCAAAAAGTAAGCGAACTCGGTCTTGTTCCGCAACAAAAAGGCGGCGCCTCGTGTGGCACATAAAGATTATGAACAAACAACAATCAAAACTTGTAAGCAGGTGTTTCAACTTGAAAGGGTTGCTGGTGGTGATTGCGCTTGGCGCGGGACTATTCTTTATATTTTCTTCGCAACAAGCGATAGCGTTTGCGCCATTTCTTTTTTTCGCTCTTTGTCCGATTTCAATGGTTTTGGCTATGCGTGCCATGAATAAAGGTCATAGCGAACATAAGGGTTGTGTCGCTTGCGAACAAGATAAGAGTTCGAATCGGTTAGCCTTGCAATCGGATTAGTAATTTTGCCCTTCATTGCGAGATTTTTTGTTAATAAGTCCTCGACGTCACAAGAATGATACCCAAATCTATAATCCCATTTTTGATTATATTGATTTCTGTAGTACTAGTACCCCTTTTTTCCTTTGCGAACGGCGGCGATCAGCGCATTGTTGAAGGAAAATTTTATATTAATCTTTCCCGTGCGCCTTTTACTCCTCATGTTGGCATAAAGACCTCTTTTCTTGCTTCATTCGTGGACCTCAAAACAAATAATCTCTTCGGGGAGGATCTTGTCGTAAGGGTTCGGATTTCAAAACTGGCGAGAGATAGAAAGTTTGTCTTCGAACAGGGCAATCTTCGGGTCAAAGGTGGCGTATTGGAACTTCAATATACTTTTAGTGATGCTGGTCTTCATGAAATATTTTTTGATTTCGCGCTTGCCTCAAATCCAGAGGAAATTTATGAGGCGCCAGATTTCTTGATAGATGTTCAGGAACGAAAAAATAATGATCAAAATAGCCCGCCTTTTCTGGGCGTGGGAGGTGGCCTTTTATTGGGGTTAATCGCGGGTTGGTTCATAGGGAGAAGAATGAAGAATATGGACAAAGGTCGAAGCAGAATAAAGGGATAAACCTAGTTACGAACGACTACCGCGGTAACTCTATGGCGTGAAACCGCAGTCGAGTCTGACTCGACTGCAGGGTATTCTAAGTAACGGGGTAAATCCGCAAATTAAGAATATGGAAATTATTTTTTTGATTGGACGAATGCTCTATGGAGGGTTTTTCATTATGAATGGTATGAACCATTTAATGAAAAGGGGAATGCTCACTGGGTACGCTTCATCAAAAGGAGTACCCGCTCCCGGATTTGCAGTTGTGTTTTCCGGCCTCCTCATACTTTTGGGAGGGCTAGGGATTTTCCTCGGAGTTTTGATTCCTTGGGCGATCGCCTCACTGGTCCTCTTTTTGGTCTCGGTTTCTTTCAAGATGCACGCCTTCTGGAAGATTTCGGATCCGAACATGAAAATGATGGAGATGGTGAATTTCACAAAGAATATGGCGCTTCTTGGGGCGGCGTTGATGTTGGCAGCCGTTCCGGAGCCATGGTCGTATAGTTTGTTTTAGTCGGCGGCGCTACTCGATATTTTTGGATAAGAAAATGCTCCGACCCAAGTCGGAGCATTTTCTTATCTGGCCAGATCATCGAAGAAGAGTTCCCACGCGGATAATTAGTGCGGCCCGCCCATTATCTAAGTAGTATCCCAATTCTTATAATTAGGGCGGCCAGAGCATTGGTGACCACGGTTTTGTAGATGGCGCTTAGAGCATAGTGTTCTGAGAAATAGGTGAGGAAACTTGCCGCGACGAAGAAGAAAAACCAAATTACCGCAAAGAGTTCTCCCAGGCCCGTACGTACCTGTCGGCCGCGTCTTCGTTCCAGTTCCCGCACCACCACATAGATTCCCAATACTCCCAGGTACGGTTCCGAGAGCGTTTCAATAACCGAGGGGAAGGCAGCCGGCACGTATTCTTCAAAGAAAAATGTGACAATGGCCAGTCCCAGATATACGTACGTACAGATGGAAAGGACGAAATGGAGGATGTCGAGAAAATTTTTGTAAATATACTCTCGGAGGGCACGATTAAACAAAGCGAAGAGATTTTCTTCTTTCGAAATTTTCCCATTTTGGGCATCAGGATAACTCCTGAAGAATAATAAGTGTGTCCACCAGGCCATACCCAGACCCTTCTCCAAATAGGATCCCGGTATGGCTGGGTGTGCTGACCCCCGTCCTCATTATCGCCTTCCTACGCTATTTTTTAGCGTTGATGGAGACAATGGGACCGGAGATATTCAGGATTTGTTCCACCCTTACCCAGAACTTTTCCACACTTTGTTTACAAAAACCTCTCTTTTTGATGTAAAGAGAGGTTATCAAAGTACTTGACAGATTATCCCGCAAGTTGCGATTCCGAGTGGTTTCTTTTAAAAAGCTCTTATCTTTGCCGCATTTTCCTCCTCTGCACTTATTATAACATGTTTTTATAAAGTTTAGTATTGCATCATAAACTTATCGAATTATCACAGAGAATATGTGGAAAAGAGAATTAGGGTTCCGCCCTTTAGATAGGATATAATTACGATAATGGTAAAGCCGATTTTGCTTGAAGAGTTGGTTGCGCCCGGATGCCACATCTGCAAGGCCTTCGAAGAATTTTGGCACTCTATTGAGAAGGATTGGCCGAGCGTGTCGTATAAGAAAGTTGACGTAACTACGCCGGAGGGTCAAGAAATGGCCGGGAAACATATGATTTTTGCGTCTCCGGGAATAATTTTAAACGGTGAACTTTGGGCTACGGGGGGTTTTAATAAGGAGAAATTTGTAGAAAAGCTAAAAGAATTATCATAACCAGCTATTTACAAAAATTAAAACCGGAATGGATTCTGCGTTTATCTTTGGGGACCATGTACCTTTATTCGGGTTATCACCTTATGGCGCATCCGAGGGCATGGTACTGGGTGTTGCCATATTGGCTTCGGGAGATTATTGCGCAAATCATCCCGCTTGACGGCTATTTACGGATGCAGGGGGCGCTCGAAATATTCATGGCGCTCGTACTTCTTGCCTGGTTCGCGAAACCGCCGCTGGTGAAGTTGGTTGCGCTTCTTTCAACGCTTGAGTTTCTCACAATTTTTATACTTGCCTTTCTTCCTTTCAGCGAAGTAAATTTCTCGATTACTTTCCGCGATATAGGACTTTTGGGCGCGGCTTTGGCGCTTTTAATAATCACCCTTTCTCGGGATCTTCCAAAAGAAACTCTCGGCGAAGCCACACAATACGTAAAATAACAAGCACTTACCAGTTTAATTAAATTCATAAATTTCATGGAACCAAATACTATTACTCCTCCTGTCGGAGGAGAGCCGCAGCCGAGTCAGACCAAGCCGCCAGTAACGGCTGAAGAGGCGCAACACGAAAAATCAATCAGATTTAAGATCGGGATATTCGGTTTTTTCTTATTTATTGTTTTCGTGGTGGGTCTTTTTTGGATGGCTACGACTCCGGAGCTTACCGTGGGGTTGACACTTTCATTTGTCGCGGGCCTTTCCATGATTTTTTTGCCCTGCACCCTGCCGCTTGCTTTTGTCATTGTTCCCTTGACCATGGGGAAGGACCCCAAGAAAGGACTTATTATGGCGCTTACCTTTACTCTGGGGCTCACGATCACACTTTCCTTATATGGGGTCTTTATTGCGGCTGCTGGTAAAGCTTTCGGCCTCAAGTCTGATGCAGAGGTCTACGCGGTTCTTTTTGGAGGGTTCGCCGCATTTATTTTCGGATTATCCGAGGTCGGGCTAATAAAATTTAAACTTCCCTCGTATTCCGGCAAGTTCCCTGATTTTATCCAGCGCCGAAAAGATTATATGAAGACATTTCTTCTTGGGCTGCTTCTGGGCAATGCCGGTGTCGGCTGTCCAAACCCCGCTTTCTATGTGCTTCTGGGATACATCGCAACTACGGGCGATATATTTAACGGATGGTTTCTTGGTTTTGTTCACGGCATGGGGCGGTCAGTACCGCTTATTTTCCTTGCAATTCTTGGCACTTTGGGCGTGAATGCGCTCTCCGGTGTCGCCCGGCATAAAGAGGGCATTGGGAAAGTAATGGGGTGGATGCTTCTCATCATCGGCGCATATCTTCTTACCTTCGGCATCTTTGGCCATGACTGGTTTATTGCTTCAGGTACTCATAGCGCATGGGAGCAATTTGTAGTCAATATTTCGGGCGAGCGGTTCGGCGAAACCATACTCAAGCACGAGCATCCGCTCGTTGATATTTCTGGTTTTATTAAGTACGGGAATATGTTCTTTCTGGGGCTCCTGGCGGTGACGATACTGGCCGCGTTTATTTTTAAGCGTCCGTCCCGGCGTACGATGTTATGGCTTTCCATAACATACATTGCTATTGCCCTTGTTATCGGTAATTCAACCGGCTGGACATTTACGGTCCCGCCACCCTCGGGTCATTCAATGGTGATGTCAGAAGGCACTGGAGGAGCACATGACGAGCACGGAGCGGCACAATATCATGAGGAAAATGAAGTGCGGGAGGGGGTTGCAGTAAATTTGAATATCGCGCCCGTTCCTTACCGAACCGGTCAAGTACAAAAACTTGATTTCTTTATAAACGACAAGCCGGGAAACGTCCCTGTTCCGGTCCAGGATTTAGAAATTGAGCACTCCAAACTCATGCATGTCATAGGTCTTCGGAGCGACATGAATGAATTTTTCCATATACATCCCAGCCCCACGTCTACCCCCGGACATTTACTGGTTAATTATGCATTTTCCAACCCCGGGCTTTATAAGATCTGGTCAGAAATTAAAAAAGACGGCGTTAATCATTCCTTTGGCCATCCGGAAATCTCGGTTGCGGGCGAAGGTCCGCGGGACGAGAGAAAAGTTTCTCTTGGAAGAAACGTTATTGTCGGACAGTATCAGGTTGCGTTAAAAATTGATGAGCCGGTTGCAAAGGGGCATGAGCATGAATTGTCTTTTGACGTCCATACTTTCACCGGAGACGAGGTTGAGGTAGAGGATTATCTTGCCGCAAAAATGCATTTGACGATAATCAAGGATGACTGGAAGCAGTTTATACATACGCATCCCGAAATAGGAGATCATCATAGTTTGCGTATGGTTCCTGAAGCTCTTGCCCATGGAGATGAGGAGGTGCCGGGAGCAATCCATGAGGAGGGAAAGGATGAGGTGATAAATTTCCACGCTGTATTTCCGGAGGCGGGACTTTATAAAATATTTGCCCAGTTTCGGCCCAAGGGCATTGCCTTGCCCCAAGACGAAGCTCTGACAGCTGAATTTTGGATAAAGGTTGAAGAGAAAGCGCCCGCGGCTGTTTCATCATGGTGGATTCTTCTTATTGCCTCTCTGATTTTAATGGCGCTGTTAAGCTTTGGGGTTCATAAGTATTTGCGGGTTAATCCGAAAAAGGTAGAAGCCGCAAAGGCAGAGTAGGTTTATGAACAAGTATGCAATCCTTATTATCGTAGGCGTTCTGATTATTGGCGGCGGTGTTCTTTATCGCGCGTTTTTGCTTCCTGAAGAATCAAAGCCGGTTGAAACCGGAGTTATCCGCGAAGTGACGATTGTCGCCGATAAAAACGAATGGCGTTTTACCCCGGAAGTTATCGAGGCAGATCGCGGCGATAGAATCAAGATGACCATTGTCAACGAAGATGAATATGATCATGGAATCGCGATTGACGCCTACGGTATCTCCCAGCGTATGCCGGCAAATGAGACGGTAAAAATTGAATTTGTGGCAACGCAGGAAGGAGACTTTCCTTTTTACTGCTCGGTGCCCTGCGGAGAGGGAGTAGTGGAAGGCAAAAAAAGAACCCATTTTGATATGATAGGAAAGATACATGTGAGGAGTATCATCAGTTCCACACAATAAAAAAAGAAGCGGTATAAACCGCTCTCTCATTTATGCATCGTACCTCTGCTTGATGATTTGAATTATGGCAAAGATGCACATGCCAAGAATTGTAGTAAGTAGTATGCCTGTACTTACCCGGATTGCTTGACCGGCCCCCTGTGCATATAAGAGTCCTCCGAAAGCGGCGAGAGACATTAGAAATCCTGCTCCGGAAGTAACCCCCATACCGCTCGTCGGATTTCTCACTGTGGCGGCCGCTAGCGCCCCCACTATTAGTACGTAAACCCCGAGCGTTGCTCCATAATTTACGTCCGTTCCGATCCCACCCAGCTTAAATATTGCGCCTAAAAATAGCAGTATAGCAAAAGCCGCCCCCAGCATTAGACCCTCGCAAAAGCCGTGCCGGAATGTAACTTTATCAATACCGTATAGCATCCAGTCAGCCCCCTAGTAAGGAATATAGAGCTTACTAAAGTATAAAATATATATCAGCTGGCGTCTAATGAATGTATGACTAAGCTAGTGTTAAAAGTTAAAGGGATGCATTGCGCTTCGTGTTCTGTTCTGATTGATAAACTGCTCATAAAACAGCCCGGGGTGGTTTCGATTAAAACGAGTTACGGCGCGGAAAAAACCGCGGTTGAATTTGATGAGACCAAAATTTCTCTCGAAAAAATAGACGAATTCATCAATAAATTGGGTTACGACTTGATTCGTCCGACCGAACAGGGGTCTACTGCCGAAGAAGAGGAGAAAAAAGAAGCCCAGAAAATTGAGGAGGCGCGCCGGAGAGTCCGCGCGGCCTTTGCGCTCTCGATCCCGATTATCGCCTACTACATGTTGATCCACATGTTTAACTTGACGCATGTGCATGAGTTTTTCTCCTTCGTAAATCTTCAGCAGCCCGTTTTGGTGACCCAGGGATTTTTGGGATATGGAGCTTACATAGTTAATTATCTTTTCTGGTTCATTGCGCAGCCCCTGAAGCTCATTTTAAGCACTTTTGTGGATGTTGCGAGCCCCCCCTTTCGTATTGACCTTAACTATTTATACTGGATTCTTTCCACCCCGATCCAATTCATCATTGCCTGGCCCTTCTACCGTAATTCTTTTACTTCGATCCGTGTGGGTGCTGCCAGTATGGACGTCTTGGTGGCGCTTGGAACCTCGGCCGCGTATTTTTATTCGATGTTCGGGTTTTTATTTTTCAATATTGACCATCCTTTTTGGGAATCATCCGCAGCCCTTCTTTTCTTCATTCTCCTCGGACGTTATTTTGAGGCAAAAGCCAAAGGACGCGCGTCCCAAGCCATAAAAGAGCTTCTTAAACTTGAGGCCAAAGAGGCCCATGTTCTGAAAAACGGACAGGAAATTACCGTGCCGATAGACAAGCTGCAGGATGGTGACATTGTAGTCGTGCGCCCCGGGGAAAAAATTCCGGTGGACGGCGTAATTGTTGAAGGGAAGAGCCATATTGACGAGAAAGTGGTGACCGGAGAGTCCTTCCCGGTAGGAAAAGGGGTCAATGATGAAGTGATTGGGGCCACAGTAAATCAGGAAGGGCTTTTTAAGTTCAGAGCGACCAAGGTCGGCAAAGAGACGCTACTTTACCAAATCATCCAGATGGTTGAGGAGGCGCAGGCCTCTCGCGCGCCGGTGCAGGATTTAGTGGATAAAATTAGCGAATATTTTGTTCCGGCCGTCGTAGTGTTTTCGGTAATCGTTTTCTCGGCATGGTATTTTATCGTCGTGCCGGATGATCTCCGCGCGGCATTGGTTCACATGATTGCGGTTTTGGTGATTTCCTGTCCCTGCGCTATGGGGCTTGCCACGCCGACGGCGTTAATTGTGGGGATAGGACGCGCCGCGAAATTTGGCATAATTTTGAAGGGAGGTGAAGCGCTTGAGAAAACTTATAAAATTACGGCCATTGCGTTGGATAAAACCGGAACTCTTACTATCGGCAAGCCGGTGGTAACTGATTTTGTGGCGCTTAGCGGAATGGACGAAAAAGACGCCTTGCGTCTTTCTTCCGCGGTGGAACAGGGGTCCGAGCACCCACTGGCTCGCGCCGTGATAGAGAAGGGGAAAGGTTCTTTTGGGAATCTCCCGGAAGTGAAAGATTTTGAAGCGGTGTCGGGATTCGGAGTGAAGGGTAAAATCGAGGGCAACGAAATCGCCGTCGGCAACCCGGCGTTTATGGAGAAACTAGGGGTATCGATATCCGAGCATGCGAAGAAATTTGAAGAACTTGTTTCGCAGGCAAAAACCGTGGTATTTGCCGCGCGAAACGAGGGCGGCTCATGGAGGGCAATCGCGATTATTGCGATGGCCGATACCCTAAAGCCATTCGCCAAAGAAGCCATAGCTGAACTTAAAAAAATGAAGAAAGAAATTATTATGATTACCGGGGATAATCCCAAAACGGCCGAGGCCATTGGGAAGCAGGTCGGGATTGACCGCATTTTGGCCGAGGTCAAGCCGCAAGACAAAGCCGAAGTTATAAAAAAACTGCAGAAGGAGGGAAAAGTGGTCGCTATGGTGGGGGATGGCATTAATGATTCTCCGGCTTTAGCCCAGGCAGATGTCGGAATTGCCGTGGGGTCCGGAACCGATGTGGCGGTGCAGACGGGCGAGATAATCCTGGTTAAAGACGATCTCCGCGACGTTGTTACCGCGATCCAGCTTTCGAGGAAAACGATCATAAAAATTTGGCAGAACCTTTTCTGGGCGTTCATCTATAACGTTCTGGCGATTCCGATCGCGGCAGGAGCGCATCTTCTTATCACCCAGTCGGCTTTCGGTCAGGCGGCGCCGTGGATTCTTTCTATCCGTAGCCGATTCGGAGGGGCTGGGCAGGTATTTTACAATCTTTCGCAGGCAACTCTTCGTCCCGAAATTGCAGGATTTGCCATGGCATTTAGTTCCGTTTCGGTGGTGACTAACTCGCTGTTGCTTCGCAGATACACGCCCCCTATTGAAAGAAAGCAGGCATAAAATATGCTGGAGATCGTAAACCAAAACTCCGCCTGCTCAGGCGGAGTTTTGGTTTATGTGTTCATCATTTAACTCCGATAGAGGGCGTAGCTTGAGATTCCTCCTTCTTCTTCCGCCAGCGGCGATAAAGCAGACCCACGCCATAGCCCAAGACAACAGGAAGCATAAGCGCAATCATGGCCAGGAACAAGTTCAAGAAAGTTTTCATAGTATATCTAGTTAACCCTCTATACACCATAAGCGGTTTCGGGATATATATAACAAAGAGGTATATCTACGGACTCCCTTTTGCTGCTAACGCGCTGACAGCAGTCAATCATTATGATAAGCTATGGATATTGAAATTTTTACCACGTTACTTGGAATGCCCCGCGGTTCAGTAGGGGTTTACCGGACCACGAAGAAAAAATATGGAAGTGGACAGCCCCAGATTATAAGCCAGTCAATCCGTGTAAGATTAACTTGATAAAATCAGGAAAATCTTGATGGTTAGATTTTAGGATAAGCATGATTTACAACTGTTTATGAAACAAGAGAGCGATAAAATTTTAATCTTATTACCTGCCCATAACGAAGCGGATAATATTTCAAAAGTTATAGGCGAGGCAAAAAAATTCGGCCGGGTTCTTGTCGCAGATGACGGTTCGGACGACGGCACTGTTTCTATTGCCAAAAAATCTGGAGCTGAAGTTTTGGCGCTGCCCCTTCATAAGGGCAAGGGTAACGTAATTTACAGTGGCATCCATTTTGCGGTGGATAATTTTGATTTTGATGCGCTTGTCCTTATGGATGCGGACGGACAGCACTCTCCTGGCGACATACCTAAGTTGATAGAAACTTGGAAGATAAATCGGTGCGATCTGGTTCTCGGTGTTCGTTCTTTAAGCCCCAAAAGCATGCCCCTGCCCCGTGTAATATGGAACCGGATCGCAAATGCCGTCATCTTATTTTTTACAGAGCGGGTATTTAAAGATTCGCAATGCGGATTTAGGTTGATTAGCAAAGCCGCGTTAGAAAGGATGGTAATAAAACGAAAGAGTTATTCGGTGGATAGCGAAATAATCTTTTGGGCAATAAAAAACAACCTTAATTTTAAGGAGGTCGGGATTGAAACAATTTGGAGGCAGCAGCCGGCGGATTTCTTGAAAGACCTTCGGAGGGCCGCGTATATTTTTTCGTATCTTGTTATAGGCGGTTTTAAGACGTCCCTAATTTATTCTTGGCCGCCCGCCAAAAGGGTCCTCTTTAACCAAAAATTAATTTCGTCAGCCGTTTTATTTTTGGTTCTCTCCGCGACGCTTTATCAGGGTTATAAAAATTTAAACACCGGCACCGGCGATTTTAATAGTTCATTGAGCGGGGAAATGAAAACCGCCCTTGAATGGCTTAAAAATAATTCTGACGAGGACGCAATAGTTATGGCCCATTGGTTTAGGGGCCACCAGATCGTTGCTTTCGCCGATAAGCGGGTTATTTCTACCACCAAAGTTTATCCTTCAGAGTCGAAAGAGGTGGCGGCCCGCTATAAAGATATTGCTAAGTTTTTTTTGACAGACAGCGAGGACGAGGCCCTGACCCTTGCCAAAAAATACCAGGCCTCTTACGTTTTTTTAGACAAGAGTTTTCAATGGTGGATTTGCCTACCCGTAAATCGCTGTGATCTTTTTCCCGGCAGGACAAATCTTGCTCCGTGGGCAAGATCAACCACCATGGTGGGCTTAATGGTTCGGGGCGCTGATTTCTCTCATTTCCAAAAAGTATGGGATTCGCCCCGCTTTGTAATATACAAAATTTCCGATAAAGACGAGAGGTCGATGAAAGAAGTGAGGTTTGCCGCCATACACATCGTGAGAAAAACCATGGAGGAATTGTTGGGTAATAAAAAATTAACTGCCGCGGATTTTATCCCGATGCTTGAATCAAAAAACTTGCTTGATGTTTTTTTGAAACCCCAGGGCGCCGCTCTTATGATCTGGAATAACCAGAAGCTGCGTGCTTCCCTAACAATCGGCGGTTCACTTTTGGAGAACCTGATCAATAATGCCGTCGGCGCCATGAGCGATTCGCGTTTCCCGCGACTGGGAAATGAGGAATTGGAATCTTTGAGGATAGAGATAGCGCTTGTTAAAAATGATTTATTGAAAGTGGATCCGTACTTGTTGCAGAATATCGGCCTTAATCCTCTCAAGGGCTATGTGATAGAGTATCTTGGCAAAAAAATTTATTTTCTTCCTTATTTGCTGAATCTCCATCAATATTCAAGTTTTAAGGACAGTTTGTCGTGGCTCTGCACCGTTAATAACCTCAAAAACGACTGCTTTAAAAGCCGCGAAGCGACGGTATATATGTTCGGAGTTGACGATTTTATTGAATCTTTTGATAAGAAAAATGTTTTTTCTTTGCACGGTCCGTTTTTGGTTCGCGGAGAAACTTTTGATAAAAATAGGCTTTTACAGCGGATGATTAAGGCGGCGGACTGGGTGGTTAAAAATCAAAACAACGACGGGAGTTATGTTTTCAAAGTAAACGCGCAGACCGGTAATGTAACTCAAAATTTGAATTTAATAAGGAATTCGCTTACAGCGCAGTCCCTGACTAATCTTTATCAATTTTCCGGTAAAAGAGAATATGTGAGCTCGGCTTTAAAGAACCGGGAATATGTAGAAGCAACTTCAACTGTCGCGGCGGCGGTTGCGCCCTCAACGCTGTTTCCGACCGGAAGTCTGGCCTTTCGTATATTTAATGATCTGGCATTATTTAATTTGACCAAAGATGAAGCGTATCTTGATAATGCCGGCGTATTGGCGGAAAAATTGTGGGGTCTTAAAAAAGAGAATAGCAGTTTTTGGCCGTGGTTTGTGGCGGACGGCCGGCCGGATGAAGGAACTAAAGGTTCTTCTAATTTGGCGGATTATCATGTGCTCGCCGCTCTAGGCGCATATGAAAATGCCGCAAACGATCGCCGCAAGACCGAAGAATTACGAGCGGCCGCAGAGATAAAAAAAGATGAATTCAGAAAAAACAGAATTCTTAAAGAAAACTCTTTGTCTTTGGGTTTGCAGGGCTGGCTTCTGAACATTTTTAAAGAGATTTATAATTTAGGCGGTGAAAAGGATGATGCCGACTTTGTGTTTGAAATAGGCGATTGGTTGGTGGATCAGCAGTGGCCGGGAAATGACTGGCGGTATGGCTCGTTTCCGGACGTGCCGGACGGTAGAACATTTTCGCTAAGAGGCACGAGCAAGGTTTTGGAGGCGCTGGACGACGCTTTTCTTATTGCTCAAGAGCGCGGCGACAAATACCATACGGATAAATATAAAAAAGCGATTGAATTGGCTTTTTTATGGATTTTTAACATGCAGTTTGACCGAGAAAATTCTTACTGGGTGAATTCGGCCGTTGGCAACAAAGCGGAGGGCGGATTTATACACACCCTTTTGGATCAGGAGATGTGGATGGATAGCGCTTCTCATTTCATCCTTGCCGGAACCAATTACATTTTAAATCAATTGGGAAATTAAAATATGGAAAAAGGCCGTTTTCGTGAAATCAAGGGATTTTTCCATAAGGTTTTTAAAAAACAAGGCCTGGTTTTATTAGTAGCGCTGATTTTGGGAATTGGTTTTTATTTTCGGAGTAGTAATATAATTTATGAGCCGGTCCTGAATACTGTTTCTAGTTATTATTTTGACAAGTCCCAACGGCTTGTTACTGACGGCTATTTTCCCAAAGAAGACATTTGGGATTTTGCCCCATCGGTTAGAAAAGAAAATGCTCCGCCCTTTCTGGCTTATTTTACCCGGTCGTTTTATAAAATATATCAGCTTGTTGGCGGTTTAAACCTTGAAGATTTTGTAAAAATTTTCCCGCTGGCGATGTATGGTTTATGGTCTTTGAGCCTGTTTTTCGTTTTTTATGATCTTTGGGGAACGGCGGTAGCGATTTATACCCTCGCGATATTTTCTTTTTTGCCGGTTTCCGTTTCTTTGACGACCATGGGTTATTTTGAGGAGACAGTCGGAACATGGCTTATTTTTTTAGGGGTGTATTTTTTAATTAAAGTAGCTGCTAAGCCCGATATAAACCGGTTTTTTGCCGCCAGCCTATTGGTGAATACTGCGTTAGTTCTGGCCTGGCAGCAGTTTCCGGTTTTTTATATTTCCTCGGTCCCCCTTTTTATTTTTTGGATTTTAAGCGGGAATTTATCTAAAAAAAACGCCGTTCTATTGCTTTTCTTTTTACTAAGCCCTTTATTGCTGGCGGAAGTATTATCCAGAGTATTGATCGGAATTGATTACTCCCCTCTGGCAATGATAAAGGAATATATATATGCTTTCTGGCATCGTTCCGATCCGGATTTAATTTCGGCCATGAGCCGCAGTGATTGGGCCAACATAAGTTTTAGTAGATTTTGGTCTTATTTCGGCCTGTCCGGACTTTTCCTTATTTTTTGGGGTTGGTGTTCAATAGCGCTTGATTTAAGGAAAAAAGAAAAGCAGATTATCGGCGTTTTCAATCTGGTTGGATTTGCGTTTCTGCTCTTTTTTGTAAAAGAGAGATTTTTGGCATTGTCCCTTTTTTTATATGTGATGGCTCTTGGCGTAAAATTGATATTGGAACCGGGAGTCATTAAGGAAAAAATCGGCCATATCTGGGAATATGCCGGTTTTTATCTGAGGCATTTAAAAATTAAGATGATGATGACAAAAACTGGCCTGGTGCTTGTTTTGGCTTTGGCCGCAGTGTGGGGGGGCCTTGTTTTTTACAGGAATTTTTATCGCTTTCCGCCTCTCTCGCATATTATCATAGAAGCCGGCGGCGTTTTGCGCCTTGGCCAGTCGCAGAAAATCGCGATAAAACTGGAAAATATCGGCGGCCCTTCTCTTGCGGAGCCCTTCGCCTTCGGCGGATTGCACGTGGAAGTGGAAAATGCCGAGGTTCGGAATATAAGCGCCTCTTCCCCATTTACCGATTCTCAAGCCGTCGTAAAAAATTTTTCACGCTCCGGCAATGTCTTTTTCTTTGAAACAAAATATGACTATCTGGATAGCAACGAATTCGGATGGGCAAGTTTTGAAATTATTCCTTATGCCGAGCCCGTTTTGATTTATTACCGAAGTTGGCTGCCGGGAATTTGTCCTGACGAGAAGCGGCGCGAGGTTCTAAAAGACCTTTTGCCGGGATGGAGTAATTTAGAAAAATCAGGGTGGAGAAATGAAGAATGCATTAAACGCTCGCCGCCGAACGACGAAAATAAAGAAAATTTTTGCCGTATTCCTGTTATGGCGGCTCATCAAACTCTTCAGAATTTCCGCTGTTTTTCCCAGCAAGTGGAAGTTGAATAAAAAAACCGCCCCGCTTTTCAGCGGGACGGTTTTTGTATTTACATTTCTCCTCCCGGGGGTGAATTCAGTAGGCATCTGCTCCTGCTCCTGCTCCTGCTCCTGCCTCTGCTCCTACTCCGGCTTCTGAAGTGCTTTCAACACCTTCTACTCCTGCTCCGGCTTCTGAAGTGCTTTCAACGCCCTCTGTTGACTCGCTCGTGCTTTCAACGCCCTCGACTGCTTCACTTGTGCTTTCAACGCCCTCGACTGCTTCACTTGTGCTTTCAGCGCCCTCTGGCTCCCCCCCTGGTGTAGATGAGGGCCCTGGATCTCCTCCTTTGCCGCTAAAAAGACTTATCGCAAATTTAACAATACCTATTATTCCCTGAGCAATATTAATTGCCAGTGATAAGGCGCTATTACCAATGCCCATTGTGATACCTGTTATGGCGAGGCCAATGACTGCTGTGGTTATGTTTGTCGGGTTGGTGTTCGTAATTCCGAGCGTTGCGGCAAGATTATTGTTTCCTAATAAGGCCGCTGCGAGCCCGAAAGGCGAATTATTAATGGCGCCTGCGATAGCGTTGGCAACTGCCGCGCCGAATGTCGATGTTTGTGATTGTCCAGTTGGACTCGTAGCTTGCCCGCCTGTTTGTCCGGCAGTTTGTCCGCTAGTCTGCCCCGAAGTGTTTCCGGATGGCTGTCCTCCGGTTTGCCCCGAAGTGTTTCCGGATGGCTGTCCGCCTATTTCTCCGCCGGGCGTAGTGCCACCAGGGGGACTGCTTATATTCCCACCCACACTAGGAAGCGGGATTGGGCCTTCCTGCTGGATTGGTAATGTGCCGCCGCCGATAGCGGGAGCCGGCGCCGGGGTACATGTTGGCATGGCAAAAGTTGTCGTCGGAGCGGAATATTGCTGACCCGGGGTTACCTGGTCAATAAATTGTCCGGTGGAGGCAATGACCCAATTGCCGTCTTTCTGTATCATCAGCGTGTCCGGAGGAAGAGTTAACAAATATTGATATCTCTCGCTGCCCGGTGCAGCCCATATGTTCCTTACATCGCCTACTCTCCAGGCGGGGATTAATTGCACCGAACATTGGATTGGCGCCGGTGCTGGTGTTGGTGTAGGAGTTGGCGTTGGGATAGGCGTTGATGGCGGAGCAGTCACAGCGACGGATTCAGAGAGAATATTATTAGACTCAATGGATTCCTGGACCTGGTTACTCCTGTCAACATATAAAAGGAACGTTATTCCTCCTCCGCCAGCAGGAGCTTCTATCTGGAAGAAGGAGGAATTACAATAGGGAACCGCGATGCCATCAATGAGCGTTGTTCCTTGGCCGGATAGGGCGCTTGAAAGCAGGGTAGTCTTGGCGGAGAGGTCTGCGACATCGGAAGCGCATGTCAAGGGAACCCCGCCGCTACTTGTCCTGAAAAGAATTTTGAAAGGACCGGACGAGGCGGTGCCGGCGTTGTGGACCCGGAAGCCAAAAAATACCTGATCTCCGATATTTACCTCAAGCGGTGTCCACCAAATGTCTTCGGCCACCAGATCGGCCTGGGTTTGCGAAGAAGGCGTCTGCGCATGAGCCGCGGGCGTCCAAAATCCCAGGGGAATGGAAACCCATGGCATAGATAAGATTAGCCAGACGATTACAAGACGTAAAAACATGAAAGATGAATCTTTTTGTATTATCTATCCACGCACCAGAGGACCACGGGCTTGCTCGTGGGTGAATAGGTGGTCCTCGGTGCGGGATTCCGCTCCACGGGCAAGCCTTCGGCTTGACCGTAAGAGGGGATACCACGGGCTTGCCCGTGGAGCTTCATTCCCCATTTTTTATTTTGCGGGAGGGGAGGCATTTTTGTCCATTTCTACATTAGTCGGAGGATTAACTGATTTGTATTTGTGCCAGCCCCATATCACCAATGATCTCACCCCCCATCTTAAAAGCATCACAATAGTAACCGTTACAACAATGTAGATTATTATATAGACAATGACGTTTAGAATATGCATATTTGACGGTTTTTTAAGTTTATATTGCATTTTTTATTGTATTATTTATTGCAAATTTCCGCAAAATACTTATCCCCATGCATTGAATAATAACCGACACCCGTAGCAGACCTGCCCGCCGGCAGGCGGGGCTGCGGGGTATTCCTCTACGGAATACGAGGTCCTCTAATCGGACGACTACGTCGGGGTTATCTCCTCCGCTTACGCGCGGGGGCTCGGCATTCATCCTCGGAGCAGAGCTCCGAGGTATTCTGCCAGAGATAATAAACATTTAATACTATATAACCGATGTAGTTTTGAATAGGCCTATTATCCACAATCTCACACTTTTGATGAAGTTGTTAAGTGTGGTAATATTTTAATAATGAATCACCCGGCAATTACTGGTTAATAAACTTATAAATTTTATGGAGAAAATCGAGTTAAAAATTGAGGGTATGCATTGCGGCGCCTGCGCCACCGGCATTCAGATGCTGACCTCGCAGATGGACGGGGTCGCGTCCTCCTTTGTTGATTATGACGGGAAGAAGGGGGTTTTTGAGTTTGATCCGGCCAAGGTCACCAAGGAGCAGATTATAAAAGCTATTGCCGAACTCGGATACCAAGCGGCATAACACAACAATTACTATGAGAAAGTATTTGGCTTTTCTGCCGTTATTTCTTGCCATTTTGTCGGCATCTTGTCTGATTGTTTTTGGTGTTCCCGAATCGGCATCCGCCCAGACCACTTCAACTACTACCGCAACGGTATCCGGCAAGGTATGGGATGAATCGGGGGTTGCCATTCCGGACTCATCAGTTGGAATTTATAAAGCCGATCATTCCGTATCTTACAACACCGTAACGAATGCGAATGGTACGTATAGCATTGCTGTTCCGCCCGATACCTATAAAATTCGTGCTTGGCCTCTTTTTGGAATAACCAACCTGATAAGTTCTTACCCCATAGATATAACTCTTTCGGCCGGTGAGACCCGTACGCAGGATTTAATTCTTCTTAAGGCCGCCAAGACCATTAAAGGCCAAGTGAAGCGAGCGGACGGAACCTCCGTTACTAACGCGCGTGTCCAGGCCTTTAGGCAGGATACATATATAGAGATACAGACCGACTCCTCCGGAAATTATACGCTTCTGGTTACTGGCGGAGCATGGAGCGTTACTGTTTTTCCTATTACGACGAGCGATTGGATTTATAATCAATCGCCGACGGGCCTTACTTTCGCTTCGGACATCACGGCGGAGGAAAAAATTATTAACTTTATCGTTACTACGGTTGAAGCATCGGTGAAGGGGAAGATTCTTCGTCCCGACGGAACGCCGGCAGCCATGAGTACCAGCATCTCTTTTCAGGGTTCCGCAGGGCTTGGGTTTGGATCATCGGTGGACCAAAGCGGCTCGTTCTTTGTTCAGCTATCCACAGGAACCTATAGTATCTTTATATATGTTAGCGACCCGGGATTTAGCGCGCCGACCACAAGTCCTGTAACCGTGGTAAAAGGCGAAGCCAAAGATCTAGGCATACTTTATCTCGTGAAAGCAACCAAAACCATCAAGGGAAGGGTGGTGCGATCTGATGGAAGAGGGGTGGGAGATGCAGTGGTAAGCGCTTCTCGGGGAACAACGCAAGGCTATGTTGAAGCCCAAGCCGATTCTGCAGGAAATTATTCACTCCTTGTCACTGGCGGAACATGGAATCTGCACGTTTTTTCCCGTTCCGAAACACGGGATTGGGCTTATTCTAGGCCTTCTCCATCAATAGTATTTGCCGAAAATTCGACTCCGGAAGAAAAAATTGTTGATTTTATCGTTTCAAGCATCGATGCGAAAGTCCAGGGAAGAGTTCTTCTTCCGGATGGAACAGCGCCGCCGTTAAATAAGATTTTCATCAATCTCAACTCAAGCTCCGGAGACAATTTCGGCGGAGATACAAACGAGCAAGGTTTCTTTTCCATCGGAGCCGCAACCGGCACCTATAACATTTATATCAGCAGTCAGGACTCAAGCGTGGTTCCTCCGGCGTTTCTTCCGATTACCCTTGCCAAGGGAGAGACCAAGGATTTGGGAACTCTAACTTTAGCCAGGGCCACCAAAACCATTAAAGGGAAAGTTCGCTTCCCGGACGGTAACGGGGTTGGGGACGCCGGAGTGAACGCGTATCAGGAAGATACCCGCCGTTCGGTATTTATTACCGCGGATCCCGCAGGTAATTATACCCTGCTTACTTCAGGAGGAACCTGGCGGGTTTCAATCTCTCCGCAATCAAGCCCCGCCGGCTGGTCTTATATTCAGCCCCAGCCGACAGTTATTTTTGCAGGCGATCTCACGTTTGAAGAAAAAGTGGTTGACTTTACGGTAACCGTGACGGACGCAAGAGTCCGCGGAAACATCTATCGTCCCGACGGAACTCCTCCTCCGGAAAATACCGCTTGGGTGAGCTTACGACCCAAAGATGCTTATATTTCCGGAATGCCGGTCTATGGGTTTGGCGGTCAAGTTTATGCGAGCGGATTTTTTGATGTTCCGGTTACGGCAGGTACTTATGAACTTTTGGTGGAAACCAAGGAGTCAAACCTTATAGCGCCTACGCTTCCAGCCATTGTTTTAGCCAAAGGAGAGGTTAGGGACTTAGGGAATATTACGCTCGTAAAACCGCCCAAGACCGTAAAGGGCATAGTGCGCTATCCGGATGGGCGAGGAGTAACGGACGCTGTTGTGGGCGCTTATACAAGGGCTGGACCGCAAAGAGAAGCAAAGACTGACTTGCAGGGAAACTACGCCCTTCTTCTTACCGGCGGCATCTGGGAAGCTTTTATCTATTCGGCAACCACGACTCCGGATTGGGTATATGTGGCCTCGCCCGTGTTTATCTCCTTTGCGAATGATTTTACAGCCGAATTCAAAAACATCGATTTTACGGTAATAAAGGCCGACGCCAAGGTAAAAGGAAAGATTTTGCGGCCGGACGGAACCGCGCCCTCTCAGGGCTCGGTGTCTGCAGATTTTCAGAATGAGGCGGGCATGAGTCTGGGAGGCAGACCAACGGATGCCACCGGAGCATTTGCAGTTTCTCTTCCTGCAGGAACGTACCGCCTGAATATCTTTAGTAAAGATCCGGCTTTGATAGGACCGGAGCTTGCGAGTTTTACCCTGGCTATGGGCGAAACCAAGGATTTGGGGACCATCGTTCTCATTAAGCCGACTAAAGTAATAAAAGGACGGGTGCTCCGCGAAGATGGACGCGCGATTACCAATGCGAGAATCGGCGTGTATAGACAGGAAACCCAACAGTTTCTTGAAGCTACCACTGATAGTTCCGGAAGTTATACTCTTCTTCTTCCAGGTGGCACTTGGGAGGTTTCGTTTAATCCGTCCATGTCCACTGTTGACTGGATTTATACCAAACCACCGGAAACGGTAATTTTTGCCAAGGACTCTTCGAGCGAAGAAAAGATACTTAATTTCACCGTGCGGACCGCCGACTCCTTTATCCAAGGGAAAGTGTTGAAACCCGATGGTTCTATACCTTCTTCGGACACTGTTTTTGCCGGAGTCAGAACTAAAGACGGTTTTGGTACCGGAGGCCCGGTGGACGCGAGTGGTTCTTTCCGGATTCCGATTGTGGCCGGAACCTACACTTTATTTATCGCCTCCCAGGATCCTTCGTTCGGTCCGCCTCCTCTTCCTGCGGTAACCGTTGCTTCCGGAGAAACTAAAGATTTGGGAGAGATTCGATTGGTCCTTAGAACGGATTACATCAAAGGTAAAGTTACGGATAAAGATGGAAAGGGCATTAGCGGAATTGAGGTGAACGCTGTTCAGCCGGAAGGCGGAGGGCTTGCTTTTGCGTTAACCAATTCTCAGGGCGAATTTGATCTTCGGGTAATTCCGGGGCCCTGGGAGGTTTCGGCGCGGCCTGATCCTGCAACCAAGCTTTATAGTCTTGATCCTCCTAAGCAAATAACCGTGGTTTCGGGCGTTACCTCCGTAGTTAATTTCGTGCTGCATCTTGCCGACGCAAAAATCACCGGGCAGGTGGTGGACGAGAAAGGAAATGTTGTTTCCGATGTCTTTGGGTTCGTGGACGTTTCTCAAGAGGTGCTTCGGTCTCCGCGTTCTGATTTTTTCTTCGGCGGGCCGGGGCTTGGTGGACCAGTGGAGCGGGGAACTTTCTCTTTAGCGGTGCCTGCAGGAACGTATACCTTATCTCTTTTCCTTCCGCCGGATTCATCCTATACTTCCGGCCCGCCGCAGAAGGTTACGGTGGCTTCCGGCCAAACACTTACGGTAAAAGTTACGGTTTTTCGAAATACCTCAAAGATCACGGGAAATCTTAGAGATGAGAGCGGAAAAATTATTACCGGAGTTCCGGCTAAGATCTTTGCGAGTACCGAGACCAATATTTGGCGAGATGCGTTTCTTGATCCTGTAAGCGGAAGCTATAGCTTGGGCGTGGCTCCAGGAACTTGGTATCTTGGCTTTGAGATTGATCCTGCATTTGGGTACGTAGCGGCAGGGCATGATATTGAAACGAAGGTTGGCGAGAATGTTACAGTTGTACGGGATCTTACCGCAATCAAGGCCAACTCCATTATCACTGGACAGATCAGTGATCCTGTAGGAGGAGGAGTATTCCATGCCTTTGTGGGTGTATCCAAAACCAGTTTTAGCGGAGCGTTTGAGGGGGGAACTTTCGAGTCCATGGTCGCGGAAGCGGAGACCGATGCGAAGGGGTTTTACAAAGTTGCCGTACCTCCCGGAACCTATTTTATAAAAACATTTGTTCCTCCCGAGTTTGGATTTATTAGCGCTGCGGAGGAGAAAGTGACCACTGCCGAAGGACAAACTCTTACCCTAAACCTTAAACTTCGTAAGGCCGAGTTTAAAATCACAGGGAAGGTGTTCGTAAACGGGACAACCACCGTTGCGGAAAGTTTTATCTGGGGATGGGCGGAGCAGGGCGGATACCAGGAGACCGTTTCAAAGAGCGACGGCTCTTATATATTAAACGTCACCGGATCCTCCACTTGGAGAGTGGCCGCTTCCAAAGAGATCGGCGGAGTGCTTTATAAGGCATCGGAGGTTCCGCTTTTCGTCGGTACAACTAGTATGGTACACGAGATAAATCTCCAAAAAGTTGCAGTAATGCCTCCGTCTACGTTAAAGACCGCTGATGCATCTCGACCCATGGTGGTTTCTTCAGCCGGCGGAGGAGCGGCCGTCACTGCACCGGCGAATGCCATCTCCAGTTCCGGCTCGGTAAGTGTTTCGATCACACCGGATGAGCGCACGCCATCGCAAGGAGATGTCACGGTAATAGGCATTGTCTATGACATAGAAGCTCGCGATGCTACGGGTCAGGTGATCTCCTCCTTTAGGGCGCCGGTTACCCTCTCTCTTCTTTACGAGAAGACAGAAGTCGCAGAAAAAGGCGTAAAAGAAGAAACGCTTGACATTGGATTTTGGGACGAAACCAAAGGAACGTGGAAGCCGCTTGAAAACTGCTTGGTGAATAAAACGGAAAACAACGTGATCTGTAAAACCACGCATTTCACCCGCTTTGCCATCGTGGCCGCAGCCGATATAATTCCACCTGTCGCGCCGACTGCGGTTACTGTTTCAGCCCTTGGTCAGGGAAAAGTTAAAATTGAATGGAAAAATCCTTCGCGCGATTTTGACCACGCGAAGATTTATCGATCCGCCACAACTACTCAACTTGGTGAAATTAGAGCATTGGAAGTGCCTGGAAAAGAATTTACGGACGACGAAGGACTCTCCGAAGGCATTACATATTATTACGTTGTCCGCGCAGTTGACCCGGCTGGTAACGAGTCGACAAACACTAATCAGGTAAGTGTCAAAGCCGTTGGTACCTCTGCTAAAAAGATGGCTCCCGCAGCTCCTCTTTCTGGAGAAGCGCCAAAGGATAAGCTTCCGCCTGGACAAGCGATTAAACTTGAAATTCTTAGAAACCTCGCCGTCGGCACAACCGGGGATGATGTAAAAGCCATGCAGGAACTTCTTCTCAAAGAAGGTGTTTATCCCGAAGGGCTTATCACCGGATTTTTCGGCAATCTTACCAAACAGGCCGTCGTTCGTTTCCAAGAAAAGTATGCAGCCGATATTCTTTCGCCGGTAGGATTGGCGAAAGGCAGCGGTTTTATCGGTCCCTCAACCAGAAAGAAGATAAATGAACTTCTCGGTATGCCATCCAAAGAAAAATCAGCAGTTCCTCCCGGGCAGGCCGTTAAACTTGAAATTCTTAGAAACCTCGCCGTCGGCACAACCGGGGATGATGTAAAAGCCATGCAGGAACTTCTTCTCAAAGAAGGTGTTTATCCCGAAGGGCTTATCACCGGATTTTTCGGCAATCTTACCAAACAAGCCGTGATTCGTTTTCAGGAAAAGTATGCCGACGAAATTTTAACGCCGTCAGGGCTTAGTCAAGGTACGGGAGTTGTAGGCCCGTTCACCAGAAAGAAGATAGACAAAATTCTCTCCAAATAGGCGGCATTTTCCTCGCTCCTGAACCTCGGCGCCTAGATTTCAGAAAAACGCTCCGACTCAAGTCGGAGCAGTCGGGGAAGATATACTGGGTATGGTCAAGTATCTCGCCCTAACCCTAAGTGTTATTTTCGCGGCCCTGGGTGTGCTCTATTTTTTTATTGGCGTTCCGAAAGTATACCGTGAATATTATCCTGACGTTTCAATCCCGCATGCTTATAACGATCCCAGCCGAGCGATTAGCGAAATCAGAGTCACCGCATTTTATTTTGTGCCTCAAAGTAAAGCGAAATCCATTATTTCGAATTGGCGGGAGGTTCTCGAAGAAAACCTGCAAAAATTAGAGAAATTTCACGCGCTTCAGTTTCAGGGCAAGTCGAGTCTCAAGTACCAAATTTTTCCCGAGCCGGTAGTGGGACTGCAGGACTCCGTCTATTATGATACGGACAATACGGGCGGCGGAAACCCTCACGCGCTTCTTCGTACTGCTTCGGAGATTGAGCAAAGAGTGTTTAGGCCTTCGGGCGATATTCGTCATGAAGATTTTTCGCTACGCGAAAAAAATGTTTATCCAGTCCTCTTTATTCTTTATGAAGGCGTGGGGGCCTCCGGCGGCATAATTTATGAAAGTGAGCTTGAATCGGAGCGTGAGATTGCTGAAAAGTTAGGAATCCCCGAGTCAATCATTTTTAAGATTGATGTTGAAGCGGCTGACGGTTTTTTCCTGCTTTCCTCCGCCTATTTAGCGCGCCCCGAATTACGATCATACGGCGCGAGCGTAATGGTTCATGAGTTTTATCATACCCTTGGACTCCCGGATAAGTATGAAGTCGAGGAGCCGACTTTTGAGGAACGAATTTTATCTCCGGATTTGATGGGCGCCGGGAGAAAGCGTCCGCTTGAGAAAACGTATTTGGAGCGCGCCGCTATTCGCGGTTTTGGATTGTAATTTTTTGCGCCATGCTAGATCGCATCACACAATTTGTTTTCGGATCGCGGCTCCAGCAAAAGTTTGCTTTATTTTTCATAGTGCTTGCCTCGGCTACGCCGCTGATTTTGGGAGGTCTTGTGCTCTACCTGATTGAAATTTCACATCGTCACGATGTTTCTAATCTTGAATTGCAGCTGATTGACCAGAAAACCGAGGAGATAGAAAAATTTCTTGTTGATACCCTAGGCATTTTGCAGCTTCGCGTAGGGTTCACCCAAAAATCGGAGATCGAGAGGTCTCAGCAGCAATTTCTTCTTAAAGGAATTCTTGATGAGAACCGCGCATTCTCGGAAGCGAGCTTGATTGATCTTCAAGGGAAGGAAACCGCAAAACTCATACGCGACGAGGACGAGGCGGAACTTCAGGATGTGTCTTCCCTCCCCAAATTCAAACGCGCGGCGGGCGGCATAGATTTTATGGGTGAGGTCTACTATACGCTCTCTGGTCCCCAGATGACTCTTGCCTCCCCCGTGCGGAATAGAAATAATGATATCATTCAAGTGTTGACGGCCGAAGTAAATCTTCTCGCCATCGTTCGCTCCGTTGAGTCAGCTCGTCTTGGCGCGAGCGGTTATCTTTTGCTTCTTGATAAAGAAGGAGCGCTCGTTGCCTACCGTGGAAGGGGAGAAGTGAAATCGGGAACGCTTTTGTTGGGACTTGAGAGGGTGAAAAGAATACTGCGGGGAGAGATTCTGGACGGCTTGGGAGATCGCGACCGTTATGAAAGTTTTTTTGGGCGTGAGCCGGTAGTAGGTTCCGGGAAGAAAATTCCTAAACTCGGATGGGCGCTGCTGGCTGAATGGCCCATTGCGGATGCAGACGGTATTGTAAATGACATTAGAAATCAGGTGTTGAATTTCACCCTTTTCAGCATTTTGGCTGTTTTGCTGCTCTCTCCGCTTTTGGCGAGGCGACTTACGCGGCCGATCCGGGCGCTGGAAGAAAGCGCTTTCGAGATTGAACAAGGTAATTTTGAGAAGCGGGTGGAGATTAAAACTAAAGATGAGCTTGAGGACTTAGGAAATGCATTCAATAAAATGGCAGAGGGCCTGAAACGTCTGCAGGAATTAAGAAATGAATTCGTATTTATCGCCGCCCACGAACTTCGTACCCCGGTTACCGCGATCAAGGGTTATCTCTCCATGCTTCTGGAGGGAAGCGGCGGCAAGGTTACGGAAGGGATGAAGCAATATATCAATCCGGTTATGCAGGCCAATGAGCGCCTGATTCAATTAGTGAATGATATTTTAGATGTTGCGCGAAGCGAGGCGGGGCGAATCAAAATTAAGGTCGCTCCTTGCGATCTGCGAGAAAGTATAAAGGCGATTTTAGTAGAAGTTAAGCCGCTGGCGGATGAGAAGAAAATCATCCTTTCTTATACGGAACTGGAAGGTTTGCCGGAAGTTGTGGCTGATGAGGCCCGAGTAAAAGAGATAGTTATGAACCTGGTTTCTAATGCGATAAAATATAACCGGGTCGGAGGGTTTGTAAAAATTTATCATGAAATTGCCGATGGTAAGATCATTATACATGTTGAAGATAATGGTATCGGAATGACGCGGGATGACCAGGAACATATGTTTGAGAAGTTTTTCCGGGCGGAAAGCGCGAAAACTCAATTAATTCAGGGAACCGGGCTTGGCCTTTTTATCACCAAAGAGTTGGTAGAAAAAATGCAGGGCAAAATCTGGTTTGTGTCGGAGGAGGGGAAGGGAACGCGATTTAGTTTCAGTCTGCCCAAGGCCTAAAATCAAATGTCTAAAGCGCAATCTGTCATACCCATAACCCTTAGCCGAACTCTTGGTGTTTGGGAGATAACGCTCCTTGGTGTAGGAGCGCTTCTTGGCGGGGGAGTATTTACGCTTTTGGGACACGCCGCAGGACTTGCCGGCGGTGCACTCGTTTTTGTAATACTTCTTGGTGCCTTTATTTCGTTTCTTAACCTCAATTCTTATGTTTCGCTAGCCACTACATTTCCCGCAGCAGGCGGGGGATACCACTGGGTGCGGGATGGACTTGGCGATTTGCAGGGATTTTTATCGGGATGGTTTTCTTGGATGGCCTCTTCCGTTGCCTGCGCTCTTTATGCAGTAAGTTTCGGGATATTCGCAACGGAATTTCTATCTTCTTTTCTTGCGTTTTCTCCCTTTGGTCTTGGCGTAGGAATCTGGAAGATTATTTTCGCCGTATTGGTGGTAATTATGTTTGGATTGATCAACTATCGGGGGGTTGCGCTCTCCGGAAAAATCGGCGGCTATATTTCCATGCTGCTCCTCGGTATTTTGACGTTCTATGTTATCTTCGGTCTTAAAAAAATTGGGGGAACGCCGGAGGTGTTTTTTAAGAACTTTTCTCCGCTTTTTCCTTTAGGGCTTGCCGGGGTTCTTCAGGCAGCCGGATTATTCTATATTGCTTTCGAGGGTTCGGAAATTCAAGCGCAGGCGGGAGAGGAGGTTCGGAACCCAGCTCGTACGTTGAAAATCGGACTTTTTGCCTCATGGGGGATTGTCTCGGTTATTTATCTTCTTATTTCCTTTGTGATCGTCGGCGCGACCAACGGCCATGCCGTGCCTTCCTGGCAAGTTCTGGATTCGCTTGCCGAACGCGCGATTATAGAATCAGCCGCGCAATTTCTTCCCTTGGGGTATTTGCTTATGCTCCTGGGGGGATTGCTGGCCAACATTGCGGCTTTAAACGCGACTATTTATTCTTCCTCCCGCGTGCTTTTTGCGATGGCCCGGGACAAATTCGTATGGTGGCGGCTAGGGGATACCCACGAAATTAACCAGACGCCCTATCGCGCAATTTTACTCTCCATTGCGGTAATTACTTTTGTATCCACCTTTCTGCCTTTGAAAGACATTGCGGGCGCGGCCAATGTTCTCTTCATCGCTCTTTTTCTCCAGCTTAACCTTGCCTATATTCAGCTTCGGAGAAAAAGGCCGGAAGCGCGCTGGCAATATGTTGTGCCTTTTGGAGTGTTCTTGCCCTTGCTTGCTGTTGCACTCTATATACTCCTGGGGGTTGCGCTATTCCAAGTAAGTCCCGTTGGAATTTATTTTTCGGTATTTTGGCTGCTCCTAGGTCTCATAAATTATTTCGGATATACCAAAATTCAGGGGCGCGCGGGGCACGAGCGCGAAATTATGTATGAGCATGCGTCAAGATTTCGGGAGAAGCTGGGGTATCGCATTATTATTCCTGTGGTGCAGGATGCGCACTGGAACGAATTTTCACAAATTGCGTTTGCCATGGCGCGTTCCGAGGAAGGGGAGTTGATGGCGTTGCGTATCCACGAAGTTCCTCCGTCCCTGCCGCTTGTAGCTGGATTCCATTCTGATCACGAAAAAAAATTGCTTGAAAAAATAGAGCAGTCCGCAGTGCAGAAAAAATTTAATATTGATACGCGACTTATCGTCGCGCGTTCCATCCCGGACACAATTTTGGAAACCGTCTCGATTGAGGACGGAGACCTTCTAATTATGGGGTGGGATGGATACGTGAACACGAAAGGATTTATTTTCGGCAGGAAGGTCGATACTGTTCTTCACCGAGCCAAGTGCGATCTTATGGTGGTAAAACTTTTTGATTCGGCCCGGTTTAAAAAAATTTTCATCCCGGTGCCGGTGGACGAAAATCCGAATTTGCGTTTTGCGGGAAAGGTTGCGTCTGCCCTTGCTAAATGGTTTGACGGAGAAATTACGGTGGGAATGGTGGTCCCGAGAGCCACCCGCAATATAGAGTATGCTGCCTTCCATGCAGTTCTTGAAGATCGGGTGAGGGAGCTGAAGATAAAAACAAATGTCTCGCCGGCCGCAAAGTTGATTTTTTCCGATTTTGTCGCTTCCGCCATCCTCAAAGAATCCGAGCATCACGATGTTGTTCTATTTCCTGCCGCGCGCGACAGGATAACGAAGGCAATTGGAGTAGGCCCCATTCCGGAGCAGGTGGCCAAACTTTGCCAGAAAACAGTCATTCTTGCCAAGGGGCATCGCGGCATAGTCCAACCCGTGTTTGATTACATCAAGTCAAGGTTTTAAAGGCGGTGTATCGGTGTGCTGATTAAATTCGTCCATAGCAATAAAAATATTTCTTGCCGATTTATTTTAAGCCCTTTGTATTAATTCTTATCAATGTTATACGGTGGCGTTTAAGCCGCCATTTTTGCTAAGTTATCCACAGTTCATTCAGTCCAGTATGCTATAATAAAAGATGTATATTAGTTAGATATAACTGCTGGATGAGTAGATCATTCAGAAGGTTTTTTCTTGCAAGTATTTCAGTCTTCTTCCCGACGCTTATTATCGTTATTTTGTTGATCTTCGGTGTGACGTTGGTCCTTTATTACACGTGGCGGGTGCGGCGCATCAAGCAAGTGCTGCTTTCAAAGGAAATCCGTGAAGCGCACGAATCAATCCGCGATGGGTTATCCGAAATTCGGAGCGATCTTTTGGGCGAGCTGCGTCTCCTCGAATCCTCGGGCAAAGCGCTTTCCGGGGATGAACTTACGAGAAAAGATCACCTCCTGCGCGAGCTTGAGAAGATTGAGAAAAACATGGAGCGGGAGCTTAGTGACATTGAAGAGAAAATTTAATCTGTTATAATCAGCCCTGTATCGCGAATCAATCTCTAATCCTATTCGCGAATAGTTCGACAGGCTCACTACGGGCATTCGCGAATTAAATTCGAGCTTGATTAGTGATTTTTGGTTATGCCCACGCTATACATTATATTAAGCATCATCGGGGTTCTTATTCTCTCGGCGATATTTATTTATAATTCCCTAATCAGCCGGCGCAATCGCATTGATGAGGCCTGGTCCGATATTGAAGTGCAGATGAAGAGGAGGTACGATCTTATTCCGAACGTGATGGAGACGGTTAAGGGCTATGCCGCGCATGAGAAGGGCGTGTTTGAAAATGTAACCGAGGCGCGCTCCGCCGCCATGGGTGCTAAAACCGCGAAAGAGCATACGCAGGCCGAGAATATGCTTACCAGCACCCTTAAAACCCTTTTTGCAGTTTCGGAAAACTACCCGGATCTTAAGGCCAATGCCAATTTTTTGGATTTGCAGAGAGAACTTGCGGATACGGAAAATAAAATCCAGTCCGCCCGCCGATTTTATAATGCCAGTATCCTGAATTATAACACTATGATTCAGTCCTTCCCTTCTAACACGATCGCGCAGTCATTTGGATTCTCCGCGAGAGAATTTTTCGACCTTGAAGAGGAAGCGGCGAAAGAACCGGTGAAAGTTAAATTTTAGTTCCCGATTATGGGATCCCCCTACGTAAAGGTTCATAACTACTACGTTTATTACAGCGAGGAGGATTACTCCGGTATTAAGCCCGCGATCGATTACCTCGGAGGATACGGCAAATATTCTATTGATGCGAGCGAGGCCTCAGCCCTTTTTGAGGCGGCCAAGGCGACCGGCTCCGCCGATTTTGAAGATCAGTCCGGAGGCAATTTCACTATTAAATACGATTATTCGAATAAGGGTTATACCCTTGAGAAAAGGTAGCTCGTGCGATGACGCTATACACGCAAAAATCGTCCAACATTAGAAAGACGTGGCTTTTGATGGCCGCGTTCTTCGGTGTTGTAATCGCGATCGGCTGGACCTTCAGCCAGATTTACGGAAACCCGGGAATACTTTATGTTGCCGTTCTTTTTAGCGTTGGCATGAATGTTTTAAGTTACTGGTTCTCGGACAGGATTGTGCTTAGGTTGCATCGGGCCGAACCGGTCGAATTAAAATCCCACCCCGAGCTTTATCGGGTTTTGGAAAATCTCACTATTGCCGCCGGCCTTCCCATGCCTCGGTTTTATCTTATTAACGATCCGGCCCCTAACGCCTTTGCCACGGGCCGTAATCCAAAACACGCTGTGGTTGCGGTAACTTCGGGGCTTCTTGAACGTCTTGATAGATCAGAGCTTGAGGGGGTTTTGGCGCATGAACTTTCGCACATAGGGAATAGGGACATGCTCATATCTACCGTTGCGGTGGTGCTCGTAGGGTTTATTTCCATAATCACCGATATGTTTATGCGTTCTCTTTGGTTTGGGGGAATGGGCGGGCGCGACCGCGATCGCGGCTCTGCCGCCGGATTTTTGTTTATTTTTGGTATTATTCTTTCCGTCTTGGCACCCATAATCGCTTCGCTCATTCACTTGGCAATTTCGCGCAGGCGCGAATTTTTGGCGGATTCCTCGGGCGCGCTTCTTACGCGCTATCCTGAAGGCCTGGCTTCAGCCCTCCGAAAAATTTCCGCCTATTCTCAGCCGCTTCGTACGGCAACTAACGCTACGGCGCATTTATTTTTTGAAAATCCATTCGGGGCGGATAGGGGATCTTCTACCGGCAGAAAAACGTCGTTGATTATAAGAATGTTTTCGACCCACCCTTCCATAGAAGAAAGAATTAAAGCGCTGGAAGGTACGCGGGATTAAGCCGCATATTGCAGATAGAGGGAGGAGAATCTATTTGTACAACAAAGATTTTGTGGTAAGATATCCTCGTACATTTGGCTCATCCAACCCGAGAATCACCGAAAAATATAAAGAATGGAAGGGTGCAGGAGCGGTTTAACTGGCGGTCCTGGAAAGACCGTGTACCAGAAATGGTACCGCGAGTTCGAATCTCGCCCCTTCCGATTTCGCAGCGAACCCCGCCTCTATTGTTAAGAATAAGCATTGTATGAATTCACCCGTTGAGGAAATAAAATCACGGCTGGATATCGTGGAGTTTGTCCAGTCCTATATCCGGCTGCAGAAGGCGGGCATAAACTATAGGGCCAATTGCCCTTTTCATACGGAAAAAACTCCGTCCTTTTTTGTTTCCCCGCCGCGCCAAATCTGGCATTGTTTCGGATGCGGCAAAGGAGGAGATATTTTTAAGTTTTTGATGGAGATTGAAGGGCACGATTTCCCGGAGGCGCTAAAGCTTTTAGCGGAGCGCGCCGGCATAGTACTTAGGCGCGAAGATCCGGCTTTACGCTCGGAGCGCAATCGTCTGTATGACCTTTGCGAGGAAGCGGCCAAAATATTCGAGCGCAATCTTTCCCTAACCCCGGCGGTTAAAATCTATCTTCAAGAACGAGGAATGAAAGAAGAAACCGTGCGCGAGTTTCGGGTAGGCTTTGCGCCTCAAAGCTGGGATTTTCTTCGGAAAGCCCTAGGACAAAAAGGTTTTAAAAAAGAGGAGGTAGAGAAGGCGGGGCTTGCTATAAGATCCGAAGACGGATCTTCATGGTATGATCGCTTCCGCTCGCGAATCATGTTTCCGATTACGGATGCCAACAGCCGCGTCATCGGATTCGGTGGAAGAATTTTTGCTCCGCCCGCTGAGGTCTTGGCGCAGGCGGGAATCGCGAGGCCCTCCCCCGCCAAAGCTACGGAGGGTGTTGCAAAATATATCAATACCCCCCAAACATTGATTTATGATAAATCCCGTGTTCTCTACGGTTTTAACAAGGCCAAAGAGGCAATCCGCTCAAAAAACGAAGCGGTGGTAGTTGAAGGTTATATGGATTGCATCATGTCTTACCAAGCCGGAGTCAAGAATACGATTTCGGTATCCGGCACGGCATTGACTCCTCAGCAGTTAAAGACCCTGCGGCGTCTTTGCGGGACCATTATAAGTTCGTTCGATACTGATTCGGCCGGCGAGACGGCAACCAGGCGCTCGCTTGCCTTGGCTGCAGAATTTGATTTTGAGCGAAAGATCGCTTCAATTCCCGCCGGGAAAGATCCCGCCGATGCGGTTAAAGAAAATCCGGTGTTCTGGCAGGAAGCGGTTGAGAAAGCAAAGCCGGTGGTGGATTTCTATTTTGAGAAATCCTTTCGGGCAAAAGGAACGCTTGGCGTTTCCGAAAAAAAGGAAATTTCAGCACTTCTTCTTCCTCTAATTTCCGAATTATCAAACGAGGTGGAAAAGGCGCATTGGGTAAGTGAGGTTTCGCGCAAGCTTGGGGTGCCGGAGGAGGCAATCCGGAAGGAGTTAAAAAGGAAGCCGGGCGAGAAGGCGACGTATGGAGTACGTGACGGCGCATCAGAAGGGGGAACCGTGCGTTTGCCAACGCGGCGCGAACTTATTGAAGAGAGGTTGTTGGCGCTCCTTACGGTTCTTAAAGACAGCGCACGGTTTGAAGGTCTTGAGGGCCATCATCTTACTTTTGCCTCTGGCGTCAATGCGGAACTTTTCGGGCTTTTTCAAGCGGGTGTCGCCTCGGTAAAGCCCGCGCCGCATCTGGCGGGTCCGTTTGACCTTCTCCGCTTCAAAGGCGAGGTTCTGGCGCAGATGACACCGGATGTCGAAGAAGATTTTTATACATGCAGACGCGAGCTTGAGAAGGAATGTATTAGGGAAAATCTTCTCAAGCTTGGCGAGGAAATTGAGCGGAAGGAAAAGGAGGGGAACGCGACTTTAGTCACCTCGCTTCTTAGGGATTTCCGCGCGCTGTCCGAGAAACTTAAAACTATTTCATAAATCCCGCCCTTTCAGCGAAAACCCTGCGGTTCTGCCGCAGGGTAGCATGGCAACGTTTCTCTCTACGAGGTATAATACCTCGTGGAGAGGGCGGGATAAAATCATGCGTAGATTCAGTTTTAAAAAAAAGCCGGTCGTAAAAAATCGCACAAAATTCGTGCGCAAACTTACCAAATTTCAGGCCGCCCGGAAAAAGATTATGGAATCAGAGCTGCCCAAAAAGGCGGGCGCCATTGAGGTAGAGCATAAAATCAACGCACTTCTTAAGCGGGGGAGAGAGCGCGGTTTTGTAACTTACGCCGAGATCCTTTATTATTTCCCGACGATCGAGGAGGATATTTTACTCCTTGAGGATCTCTACGCGCGGTTTGAGCGGGAAAATATCGAGATTCTTGAAACAAAGGAGTTTATAGATGAGGATAAAAAGAAGGAAGAAACCGTGGTTACGGCCAAGCGCCGGAAAAAAGAGGAGGCAATAGACTTTGATCAATTGTCGCAGGATTCGGTACAGATGTATCTTCGCGAGATCGGCCGCATCCCACTTCTTACCGGGGACGAGGAGAAAGAACTTGCCAGACGCATCGAGAAGGGAGACGAGGAGGCGCGAAAGAAGCTTACGCAAGCCAATCTCCGCCTGGTGGTTTCCATTGCCAAGCGTTATGTTGGCCGCTCCACGCATTTAACTCTTCTTGATCTGATCCAGGAGGGGAATCTCGGCCTTTTTAAAGCGGTTGAGAAGTTTGATTACCGCCGGGGTTATAAATTTTCAACTTACGCCACCTGGTGGATCAGACAGGCGATTACGCGGGCCCTGGCGGATCAGGCGCGGACAATCCGCATTCCGGTGCATATGGTGGAGACCATCTCCAAATTCCAGCAGGTGAAGCGCAGGTTGCTACAGGATTTGGGTCGCGAGCCCTTGCCGGAGGAGATTGCGGCCGAAATGAATATCGAAGTTGAAAAAGTGCATCATCTTGAACGGATTGAGCAGGACACGGTGTCGCTTGAGGCGCCGGTTGGGGAAGGGGATGACGAGGATTCGGTTCTCGGCGAATTTATCGTGGACGATAAAACCCTTTCGCCTTCGCAGGTTGCCTCGCGGCGGCTCTTGAAAGATCAACTTCTTGGAATAATCAAGGAGCTTACCCCCAGAGAGCAAAAAATTCTTGCCATGCGTTTTGGTCTTGATGACGGCATAACGCATACTCTTGAGGAAGTAGGTCGGGAATTTGGCGTAACCCGTGAGCGGATCCGTCAGATTGAGGCCAAGTCCCTTGAGCGCATCCGCCTGCATGATCATTCAAAGAAACTTGAAGGATATTAAATTTTGAAGTAAAATATTGAATATTCCCCGGTAGCGAAGTGGGCGAAACGATTGTTAATCGTTTCGCGGGCGACAACATAAATCCCGATTCAAACCTCCGGCGTAGCTCAGCGGTAGAGCGGCTCCCTGTTAAGGAGATGGTCGCAGGTTCGAATCCTGCCGCCGGAGGTTTGAATCGAAACGAAAGTTGCCCCGGAAGAGCGGCGCCCTGTTAAGGCGACGGTCGTAGGTTCGATCCCTACCCGGGGAGTTTTTGACAAAATAGCACACCTCGTGCTATTTTTGGTTTAGTCTTAATTAAGTCTGGAGCCACAAATGGTTCAATCCTTAATCCAGGTTGGGGTGAATCGTTACGATCGTATAGAAGGACTAGAGAAGATAACTTCAGGTTGGCTAGATTCATGCATCGCGGTTGCTTGCTACAGATTAGACAAAAGTCCTTGCTTTCCTGCTCATTTACAGAATACACGTGATCCTATACTAACTGAATTCCTTGATGCCGCTTTGAAAGAGTTTGACAACCGTGGAGATATACAAGTTTTCATCTGCGGTAGTCACGTGTGGGCGAATGCTTCAGAAGGCCTAGTTGCTTATACAGAAAACCAGCGGCATCACTTACTGCAAGTTTTGAAAGAAAAAGGGTTTGATCCAGGGCAAATCAAAATTCAGTGGGGAAAAATAAATCATATTTCAAAACTCACTGTTGATGCTTCGGATATGCGGCCCGAGTACATTCAGAAGGAGCAACAAAGATAATACCATTATTAACAAAGAGAGTTTTATCGGCAAAATCAAATCGCACGGTCCAGCGCCTGCGGTATTTTTTATACAGCGAAAATCCTGCCGCCGGAGCTGAAAAAAAGCGTCGCTCAAGCCATGCTTTTTAATCGGAAAAATAAAGAAAATGGTCGTTCAGTGTTCCTGGGTGGACTGGTGCCAGGACGATTTTAGCTTTTCTACAATTTTGGTCCGCTCCTCGGGAGTAAGTTTTCTGCCGGCTGATTCTTCGATCAGGGTTACGAATTCCTTGAGCGACTCTTTCATGCGCGGAGAAAAGTTTTGCTCTTTATATGTAGGATTCAGATGAGAGAGGATTTCGTCAATTTCCCTATCATCCAAGTTGCCTTCGCGCAGTGACTCAATCCAGCCCTGCATGTCGGCATCAGGAATTCGCATTTTTGCAACCTTTCCTTCCATAACCGGTTCAATTTTTTCTCTTCTGCCTTCCATAGTAGTTCTTATTTCATTCAGTATACCACTATATATCTTGTCTGTAAATCCGCCTTGTCCTGTCAATGTTTTAGTGCATAATTCAGGTGTATTCAATCTAAGATCAAGCATTATGGGCCACGGTCTTATCCAAAAAAAATGCGTTCCTTGTGAGGGCGGAGTTCCGCCTCTGAACAAAATGCAGGCAGGGGACTATCTCAAAGAAACCCCCGGCTGGGAGATTATGGAGGATGGGAAAAAGATAAAAAGAGAATTTAAATTTAAAAGTTTTAAAGAAGCAATTGTCTTTGTGGGTAAAGTCGCGGAATTGGCAGAGGAGGAAGGGCATCATCCGGATTTCCACATTTTCTACAATTGCGTGGTGCTCGAATCCTGGACTCATGCTATCGGCGGCCTCTCTGAGAATGACTTTATCTTAGCCGCCAAAATAAACATCCTTACAAACTTGAGAATGTAAGGATGTTATGTGCATAATGTAAATATGGGGAAAGTGAAGACGGCAAAACAAATGGAGCGGCACCTCAAGGGTATGGCAAATCATTACCGCATTGAGATATTGCTTTTGATTGCGGAGAGCGAGGGCATAACCCTTGAGGATATCGTCAAGGCGCTAGAGGCAAATGAGAAAACCTTGGGCGAGCATACGAGACGCCTCTATCAGGCTGGGCTTATCAATAAAAAATACCGCGGTAAATTCGTGGAGCACACTCTTTCGCCATACGGCAAAACATTTGTCAGCTTTCTTAAATCATTCCAACGTATATAACAACATCCTTACAAACTTGAGAATGTTGGTATGTTGTAAAATAAGTTTACTTATTGACGTTTTAAGTATATAGTTGAGTATGGATAATTCGTCTACATTCAATTTATGAAAAATACTTGCATTATAACGTTTATTCTTCTTGCCGCTGCAGTATATCCGGTTTTCGGACAAACTCTGGACACCATGGAATTTCAGGCGGAGGCGGTCAAATCGTACGTAAACACGGCCGATCTTAGGACAAATTGCGACTCTCAGCCCAAGCCCGCTCTTTCCTGCCCGTCCGGTTATACGATGATGTGCAATCCTATCGGCGGAGACCACTGGGCCTGCGGCAAAGAATCCAACAGAGTTATCCAATGGGCGCCTACGCCTGCTAACGAAGCAGATTCTATTTATCAAAATAACCAATCCAATCTGGATTTTATACGGCGGGCTCCGGTTTCCGGTACCACAGAAACCAGCGGAGGTGAAACGGCGCGAGAACTGGAGCCAGCGGTGTCTACCTTAGCGGCATGCCAAGCGAGGTGCCGGGATCAATATGGCGGCAGTGGTTCGGCAGGATATGAGGCCTGTATTCGCTCATGCGGCGCGGGCGGAGCGGCGCGCGGAGCGGCCTGCCCCGGCAACATAGCGCCGGCCTGCGAAGTTCCGAATACTCCCGAATGCCGAGACGGCAAATGGATTTGCGTGCCCCCTGCCACCGGAGGGTCAACCGGCGGCGGCATTATTGCGCCCGGGGGCGAGAGCGAGGATAATTTGAAAAATTTTGAGCCGCGTCTGAGCACAATCATTCAAGTTAAATCGGTTGAGGTGCGCGGTTGGGATCCGGAAAAGAAAAAGGAGTTCCTCGAAAGCATAAAGGAGCACGCTCAAGCCAAATCCTCACAGGATCTTGAAAATTTCGCCCGCGGAGTGCTCCTGCAAGACGAGAATGCGGAATCAGTCGTCATAGGCGAGGAAGGGGTGCGGTTGAATTATAGGATGCCGGCAAAGTTTCTTGGTATATTCAATTCATCGCTTACCGCGCGTATAGAAGTTGATTCGGAATCAAGGGTTAAGGTTAAATACCCCTGGTTTCGCTTCTTATTCAAGAACCCCCTAAGCGTACCCGATATTCAGAAGAGCGTTGAAAAAGGGACTGAAGGCGTTAAACAAACCATGCAGACACAGGTTAAATTAAGCAGTGTCGGGGACGACGCCCAGCTTGCGAATATTGACCTTCAAAATAAGCTTCAGCAGCAGCGGCAAACTCTTGAGATGCTAAGCAACGTATCAAAAATGCTCCACGATACGGCGCTCTCCGTCATACGAAAGATGAATTAGGGAGATATGGAGTAGCTAAACGTGGTATTGATCAAATAGCACGGCTTGTGCTATTTTTTATCAGTTTGATTTCGATTTAAGATTTTTTTGTGTCCATGCTAACATGATTTTATTAGGGGTCTATGAAACTCTTCATTAAGGTAAAACCCGGCGCAAGAGAACGGAAAATTAAAAAAGTTGACGGCACGCATTTGGAGATATGGGTTAAAGAACCGCCTAGGGAGGGAAGGGCAAATATGGCGGTGTTGGAAGCGGTTAGCGAGTATTTTGGCGTCCCAAAATCGGCGATGCGGATTTTATCCGGATCTACATCTCGGTTGAAAGTGCTTGAAATCGAGAATTTCACGACATGAAAGCGCCACGTATACATATAAGAATGCGCTTGATTCTGTCCATCCTTATATTATGTATGGGCGGCTTTTCGATTTTAGGATATCATTATTATCTCTTCACGCAGTATGGATTGTCGCTTGAGAAAGAGTTCCTCGAGAGCAACCAAAAGGCGGTTGGGTTTCTACGGCAGGAGCTTGCGAGTACCAAAAAAGCGAGGGAGACCCTTGAACTTCAACTTCTGGACGAGAAATACAGGGTGGACACTTTCGCAGCACAGGTCAAAGACATCGCGGGCAACGTCGGGACGCTGGTTAAACTTAGCAAAACGGACCCGCAACTCCTGCAAAAATATTCAAAAGTATATTTTCTTAACGAGCATTACATTCCGCCCAAACTTACGCCGATTGATCCAAAATATACTTTTGACCCCAAAAAGGAGATGCTAATGCACGGGGGTATCGAGCCTTTCTTAAAAATTTTATTGGATGTCGCAACTTCAAGCAATGTTGATATCCGAATAATTTCAGCATACCGATCGTTCGGAACGCAGTCCGAATTAAAATCATCCTACACCGTGGTTTACGGGGCGGGCACTGCAAATAAATTTTCGGCGGATCAGGGGTATTCCGAACATCAGCTAGGCACGACCGTGGATTTTACAACTGCGAAATTGGGAGCTAATTTTTCAGCTTTTGAAAAAACGCAGACCTTTCAATGGCTTGCGGCGGAGGCGTATAAATATGGTTTTATACTCTCGTATCCGAAAAATAACGCCTATTACCGATTTGAGCCGTGGCATTGGAGATTTGTCGGGAGAAGTTTGGCAGAGAAATTGCATAATGAGGGTAAATTTTTCTACGATCTTGAGCAGCGCGAAATTGATAAGTATCTTGTATCTATTTTTGATTAGAATCAGATTAGAGGTCATCTCAAAGTTCAATTATTGCCTGAGCTTGTCGAAGGCATACCCCATGAGTAAGCCAAAAAGTAATCCTTCGACAAGCTCAGGAACTACTTTTTGGAATTTTTGAGATAGGTTCTAAACTAGTTCAAAGGCAATTTAATTTACATAAAAATAAACGAGCCGCCGGCATTGCGCACGGCGGCTCAAGTTGTTTCGGACCTGATGACTAGGGTTTCGTCGGGACGTTCAGCGGCTCCATGGTGCCTGTCCGATAGGCATCACGTGCTTGGGAGGCGAGGACGATGCGGTACATCTGCTCCCGCGCTTCCGCCCCGCGCGTCAACTCGATGCCGATACTGGCTTGGAGGCGCCTTGTCGGGACTCCTATGATCTTGGCGACCACGAAGGACTGCACGTAGCCGTCCTGGCGCCAGTCATCGTAGTGGCGGAGCATGTCGAGCTGTTTGTCCTGCGCGGCGCGATACCCCTCGCGTTGGGCGGCAACGTAGTCCATCATCTTGTCGAGGATATCTAGCTTCCCGATGTTGGGAACCGCCTCGACGACTACGTTGATGAACCCGGCTCGTTCCGACTTGCCGCCTTGGGCGAAGCTGCGTCCCTTCACGTAGTCCGTGATGATCTCGTTGAGCTTCTCGGACTTGTACTTCGCGATGCCGAGCTGCTCATAGAAGCCGGAGAGGAAAGCCGAGAGGTAGTTCTGGTTCGCCAGGTACTGGGCGTTCAGCGCCGTCTCCTGGTGAACCGACTCCGTGCGGAGGCCGTTGAGGTAGCCGTATAAACTGAAACTGGCTACGACCAGAGCCATGATTACCACGAGAGCGATGATGAGATTCTTCTTCACGGCGAACTCTCCTTTCAAGGACCCGAAGCGTTAACTGCAGGCGACTGAATCAGTTTCCTGCCCGGGAGCGTTTGCGGCGTTCTCCGATGAGCGCCGCGGCAAGCCATACGCCGAGCGATGCCAGAAATTCGAGAAAGGCGATGGCGGCCAGTTGCTTGGAGGTGAGCTCTACCTCTCCCAAGAGATAGAGATATCCGCTTCCGACTCCGCCGGGATCGTCCGCCCGCATGCTGATACGGGTAAACTTTGTGGCGGGTTCATCAAGGCCCCAGAGGATGCGCTCGATTGCGCCTTTCCCGTGGAGTCCTTGTACATCCTTTTTGCCGTTGCTTAAACGAAACTCTCCGCGCACCCCTCCTAAGATGCGCTCGGGCGTAAGCGGCTGTGCCTTGAGTTCATTTCGGATGGCAACCGTTAGCGCCTCATTTCCCATTGGCATGCCGGTGAAGGCCCGCGCCCAGGACGTGGTTTTGTTGTCGGCGGTGCCAACGACTACGACTATGCCGTTTTTGGCAAGGCAGTTTTTCTCGAAGACCGAGCGGTTCTGCCAGTATGCCCGGAGGGCCAGAGCATAAACGTCTGGATTCTGGTTGGCAGAAGGATCGCCGACGATCACGAGATGGAGATCGCCTTGAAGTTCGGAGCCGAGGGCGGCGTTTAGGTAGCGGAGCGCTCGTTGCCAGGCAACAGGATCCTCCGGCCTGTATCCAACAAATGCCACTTTGTCGGCAAGGTAGAAATCGAGGATGCTGGATGCGATTGGCGGGAGGAGGTTTGCCTGCCGGAGCCGCTCGATGTCGCTTGAGTACTGCTTGAGGATCGTGCGGTCGGACGCGAGAATATAGTTCTCATAGTCCTTCCGTGTGCTAACCGGACCTGGAGCGTTTCTCTCGATCCTGATTTTGGCCTCGCTCCAGAATGGCGGCGCGCCTTCGCCAACCCGGCTGATAAGCCCCGGCGGGATTGCTACGGACTTGCGCCAGCGATGGGACTGGGCGTTTTCTGGAAAGCGGTGAGCGTCTATTTCGTAGTCGCCGAGCGTCGTCTGGATGGTATAGGTTGACTCCACCGTGGCGTAGGGGCAAGAGTGATAACGGGTTTCTAGCGTCATGCAGGTACTGCAGTTGCCCTTGTCGTCGCAGTTGCATGGGTAGAACACCGGAACGAGGTAGGGATCGCAGTCGTAAGTACGGCTACAGGAGCCGTCACGCGTGCAGGAAATATCTTGCTTCACTGCCTCAAGTTCCCAACCGTTCCAGTATTCGGTGAAGGTGACGTTGTTGGAACGCGCCACTCGGAAACCTGCCCAGCCGACCAGCGGGGAGATGACGATCGTGGCAACGGCTAAGCCGATGCCGAATTCCTGCCACGTGATCTCGGCCGGATGGCTTGATCGGTCAAGCAGGAATTTGATGAGAAGGCCGGCCGCGGCAACAGATACAACCGAAAATACTACGGTCCAGAGCATCGGGTACACCCCCTTTCTCAAGTGAGATTTTGTAGAGAACATCCCACAGCCGCTACTTCAAACGTAGCGGTGTGTCCCGGATATTATACAGCCATACAAGTATTTTGTCAATTTAGCGGTTATGGCCCGAACCCGCGTGGTAAGAAAAAAGGCCACCCGGTGGCCTGTTATTTTTTTCTACAACTTTCACAGAGAGTTGCTATCCAACCATCTTCATTCGGTTGGCCCGGTTGGCCGCATGCTTCACAAATAGTATAACTTTTTCCCCCGGCTTCTTCTATGAGGCGGAATACTTCGTCGGCCTTTTTGGTTTCAATTGAACCGGTATAGAAACGGAGCCCCCCGTATTTTTCTTTAACCTGGACCACCCTAAAATCTTTGAGCTTTAGGGCCTTCAGCTTTTCGCATAGCTCTTTGATTAGGATAAACCAACCATCTCCGCACTCAAACCCGAATGCCATGAGAGATTCCGTCAACGGAGTTTCGGGATGGAAAAAAGGAAAATTCTTGAATAGATATTCGGTATTTTCTTGATTCATGTCTGCCCCTTCGTTTTGGAAAGATCATCCAAGATCAGCGTATTATAAAATATAGTGTTAAGCAATATGTGACAAAATCTGGTACTCCCGGGGTGATCTAAAGCGCACAGTTGACCTATCCGCGCGTCTTGGGTAAAATTAGTATTTAGTCTTCCATGGGCTCTTAATCATTGTACGGTTTACCTTCTCTGTGATGCCCTGTTCTCTAATCAATAGCTTGGAATAGTTTTTAAGTATTGTAACGGAGTTTGATACTGCAATGACATATGCGGCCTCTCGGTGTTGTAGTAATTCAGGAATTCAGGGATTTCTTTCTGCCAAGCACGGAAGTTCTTAGGTATCCGGTGCAGGCATTCTTTCTGCAACGTCTGAATAAACCTTTCCACATGGGCATTGTCAGTGGGTGTGCGTACTCTTGAATGTCGATGAGAAACGCCATGGTGTTCAACTACTTTGGTAAACCACTTTGAAAATTCTGAACCGTGGTCTGTTTGAATAGTGCGAAATGGGAATGGAGCAGTTCCTTTGGCATGAGATACGAACCGCGCCGCAGCCCGACTCGTCGCCCTCCATGTCGGCTCCGCATATCCCCAGCGGGAATGCACGTCAATGAGGGCAAACGCGCTTACTCTGTCTTGCGGCGGTCCTTCATGCACCGAATCAATTTCTACGAGAATACCGGGCATTTCCGGAAGCGGCCGTGGAGGATACTGGTGCCACTTCTTCCATTGAGAATACCGGCTGCACCCGAATCGTTTCAGCACCCGCTTTACCGAGGAAAGGCTTACCCGAAGTCCGTCAGTCAGAAGCCGATGATACAGAATCTCTGCGCATTGATTTCGTTCTGCCCTGTACCGGAGAATCTCGGACACAAGATAGGATGACAGCTCATTCGGATGATGGTGCGGACGCGAGGACCTGGTTGGAATGAGGTGCGCGTTTTGAGGAAGATAGCGGGCGCGTCCTACCCATTTTACAATCGCGCTTTGTGAATACCCGAAATGACGGGCAACCTCCGGAGTACTATGTCCTTTTTGAACCATGCGCACCGCTTCCATGCGGACGCGCTCTATACGCGGATTTGATGTGTATGGCATACCCATATCTTACCAGAGGGGTATTCCAAGCTATTGAACCACGACATGCCCTTGACATAATTATTTTATTATGCTAAAATGGGGAAAGTGTCATAACTTATCTCAAATATAATGTTTATTTAGACGTTTTTTTAGAAATTGCCTTATTTCTTCAATAATTTGGCAGTTTTAATGGGGAACGCGAATTAATGAGCAGGAAAATCATTTCTGATGTAATAGCGGGTTCCGGCAGTAATAGAATCATAAATTTATCTCATTTTAAACGTAACAATACATCTCGTTCAATCGATTTTTATCTTTGTAGGATTACTCATTGGCGACCGAAGCACCTGATTGCTACAAGTTTATTTATAACAGTCGCTGTTTTCGGCGCCGTTTTATTTTCTAATAATTTTGTACTGGCGGACCAGCACGAAAACGGTGAAGCGCACGACACAATCTCCGGTTACAAGTTCTATGATGTCAATGGCAACGGCGGCGCGAGGGATGATGGCGACCAGGGTATCGCGGGTTGGGAGATCTCGTTAGTTGACGAGAATGGCGACGAGGAAGATTCCGCGAATACGAACGGGGAGGATTATGCGTATGAATTTAGCGATCTTTCAAACGGCACTTTTATCGTTTGTGAAACGGCGGAAGTAAACTGGACGCAAACTTACCCGACCGAGAATACGTCAGGCGCAGTAGAGTGCGATGAAAATGAAGATTATGCTCCGTGGGGGTGGGAAGTCACCGTTGAAAATGGAGAAGTTATTAACGGCACCGAATCATTTGATTTCGGCAATACCCCGAAGTTTGGCACGATTACGGTTCAGAAATTTAACGATCAGGATGGCGATGGCGCGTGGGACGACGGCGAGCCGGGGGTGGAGAATATAAACATTTGCCTTTACCCCGATGATCTCGCAGACCGTTTTTTGGATAATTTGTTTTCATTTTTCTTTCCCGAGGGTTGGGAGGGTCAGTGTAAAAATACCGACCCGAACGGAATAGTCGAATGGACAGGTCTTCCTGCGGGCGAGTATGACGTTAGAGAAGGTACAGAAGGCGAAGCTCCGCAGGGCTGGATATCGACGACCGAGACCTCGCAAGGGGTTGAGCTAAGTCCGGGAGAAAACGAGGAAGTTCTGTTCGGCAATAGGCGGTCATTTGTAGTGGTGTATAAGTATGACGACGATACGGGAAATGTTATCCCGGGCTGGGATGTCTGTCTCTATGAAGCGGTGCCGGTTCTTGACGAAAATGGGGATTCTCTGCTTGATGAAGATGGCGAAAATACTTTTACGACGGGAGAAATAGTAGAATGTAAGGAAACCAGTAGTGATGAAGCAAGCAATTTCCGCGGCGCGGCGGTATTTTCCTCCGAGATTCTACAATCTCCTGACGAATGGCACATCATTGACGAAGAGGAAAGAGGGGGGTGGCGGCTTGAAAACGTGGACGGATACTATGAAAGGGTAGTCAACCGGGATTTGGGACAGGTGCTGGTGTGGTTTGGTACAAATTTTTTCGACGATAGGGGGGATACGGAGACGTATCTTTACAACCGATTTAACGGCGGGCATATTGTTGTCCGCAAAATAACGAACCCCGACGATGCGGGAGAATCATTTAATTTCTCATTAACGGATCATGAAGATTTCGCTCTTTCCGGAGGCGACGAGCGAACCCTTGATGTCGCTGTAGGAGATTACACGATTACAGAAACCGTGCCGGAGGGTTGGGAGCTTTCCGATATTTCTTGTGAGTATGACAATGAATCAGTTGGATTTGCGGAACCGCCAAACGGCAAGACGGTGACGGTTGAAGAAGGCGATACCGTAACCTGTACATTTACGAATACCGACACGAGCACTGAACTGGTTGGTTACAAATGGGAAGATTTGGATGGCGATGGCGAATGGGATAAAGAAGAGCCAGCGCTCCCAGGTTGGAATGTAGCGCTCGGTCTGGTAACAGGGCCCGCAAACGAAGACGGACAGGTCCCCATCGAAATCGTAGCACTCTCGCTTACCGGATCCGATGGAAAATTCGTTCTTCCGGTAACAGAATCCGGCGAATACAAAGTATATGAGGGAAATAGCGATGGATGGAACGCGACCAATCCCGCCCCAGTCGTAGATTCATTTTTTGACATTACTTATCGTATTGGTTTGCCAGAGCAACCGCCATTGGTTGTTGACTCATTCTTTGATGTATTCGTTGAGCTTCAACCGAGATTAGGACGAACGATCACGACTGATCTCAGCAATAATCCGCTGAACTTCGGAAACTTCCATTACCCGGTTATTACCGGACACAAATGGAACGATCTTAATGATGATGGCGTGTGGGATGAAGGTGAGCCCGGACTTGCCGAATGGCCGATAGCGCTTGGACAGGTGATGCCGCAAAGAGAAGGACAAGAAATGATTCCGATTGAAATTATTGCCTTGTCACTCACCGGAGCAAATGGTTCGTATTCTCTGCCCGTTACACAGTCGGGTGAATATAAAGTTTTCGAGGGAAATAGCGATGGATGGAACGCGACCAATCCCGCCCCAGTCGTAGATTCATTTTTTGACATTACTTACCGCATTGACAGTTCTCCCGATCTCAATCGCGCCTCATTCTTTGATGTATTTGTTGAAATTGAAATAAGTGGCCAAAATGTGAATACGGATGCAAATGATCATCCGCTTGATTTCGGCAATCATCAACGAGTGCTCGTTATCAGCGAAGAGGTGGCGACAGAAGCGGAGCAAACATCGGTGACCATTCAGTGGACAACGGATTTCCCGGGCACGAGTCGCGTGATTTACGACACCGTTTCGCACCCCGTACTTGATTCCGCGCCGAACTACGGGTACGCGAATTCCACGGCGACGTTGGACGAGGATCCGAAGGTAACGGACCACAGCGTTTCCGTGAGCGGTCTTGCTGCGGGCACCACTTACTTCTATCGCACTATCTCCTCGGCATCACCGGAATCAGTTGGCGGCGAGCAATCCTTTACGACACCTGCGCCGTCTTCAGGAGGAGGCGGCGGTGGAGGCGGTGGTGGCGGAGGCGGCGGCGGGATTATATCAGGGACGGCATTATATATGCCTGACGGGACAGCCTTATTTGTTCCTCCCGCTTCATCCGGACAGGTGTTGGGTGTTACAGCGAGTCGCGAGGAATTGATTCAAGAAATCCGTGTAAAGATTGCAGAATTAAAATTGAAACTCATTGACCTCATCCGTAAAAGACTTGCGGAACTTGAAGCTGAACTTGCGGCACTCATTGCTTCACCGAATTAAGTAGTCAAATGCTGATTTTACCACAATACCCCTCCGATTATAATCGGAGGGGTATTGTTTTTGTCCCTGCCTGTCCTAGGCCTGCACAGAAACCAAGATAACTTTTAATGCTTCACGAAGTTTCCAACCCCATCTTAACTTAACAGGACAGGCTTATGGCGGGCAGGTAAATTTATGCTATAATTATAAAAAAATGAACAAGAGAATTCTGCGAAAATATTTTATTCCGCATGAAGCAAATGAATACCAGCCGCATTTACTAAGAAGGGCAAGCATTTTCCGGCTTTCAATTGTTGCTGTCCTGCTCCTTATCGGAACGAGTTTTCAGTCCGTTCTCTTGAGCCGGTTGGATCTAACCGCCGCGATTCTTCCTCGGGTTTTGGTTGATTTTACAAATGAAAGCAGAGAGGAAAACGGTCTTGCGCCGCTTAAAATAAATTCGCTTCTTGAAAAAGCGGCCCTGCTCAAAGCAGAAGACATGGCTAAAAACGGATATTTCTCCCATACTAGCCCGGACGGCCTTACGCCGTGGCATTGGTTTGGCGAGGCCGGATATCTATTTTCCGCGGCAGGGGAGAATCTGGCGGTGGATTTCGTGGACTCCGGAGCGGTGAACAAGGCATGGCTCAATTCTCCTAGACATCGTGCAAACATTTTGGGCTATAAATTCACCGAAATTGGCATTGCGGCTGCGCGAGGTAATTACCAGGGAAAAGAGACATTATTTGTGGTCCAGATGTTTGGCCATCCGTTTCTTCCCTTTGTCCAAACAACGGCGGATCCTCTTCCGGAGTTGGCAAAAACTGTGGTTGAGACCATTCCAGCTAAAGCGAATGGGGCGGAAGAGTTGCGGGTTGCGGGAGAGGCGGTGGGCCCCGTTACTGCAAGCAGTAACGGGGTGAACGTGAATCTCAAGGAGGGTATTAAAAAAGTTTATGAAGACGAATCGCTTATCGTGATGAAAGTTCTGGAGAGCGCTGAAAATGAGATTTCTCCGCTAGTTTCTCCTTTGCCCGTCTTGCGATATGCCTCTTTCATTGAACGGCTTATTGTCTCGCCCGGGAAGATCCTCGGGATGCTTTATTTCCTGCTTGGAGCGGTTGTTTCCGCCTCATTCCTGCTTGCCGTAGCGGTTGAGGTAAGAAAACAGCATCTCCTGCATGCGGCATACGCATCGCTACTGATATTGTTTATGGTGGCGTTAATCTTTTTCAATTGGCAAGCAAAGATTTTGACTCTGCTTCTAAAATTTTCCGGAAAAATCTAGCCGCCACCTATAATTAATTGTTCAAAAAGCCGCATACACATGCGGCTTTTTGGCGTATTCCCTACCGACTCTGCATACTGCGAAGTTTTTGATGCAGCACTGTTAAAATTCTAAAACCTCTGATCTTAACTCTTTTGCCTTTTTCAGGAAAAAATTTTGCCATTCTTCCGGTTTGATATCAATTATCATTCTGGGATAATCTTTCGCTTCGGCCGACTTAATAAATTGCGTCCCTAACTGTAAAGGGTCGACGTGCCAGTCAAATTTTATTTTAGCTTTTTTAATTAAATCGGCAATTTCAAATTTATCATCTTTACATATAAAATATAAATCAATATAATCTCTCGCAGCGCTTCTTTGGTAAATCGTAAAAAGCTTATTTACGGCAATATCCAAAAGGCTATCAATATAGAGCCCGTATTGCGCCTCCCCTTTTTCAATTCTTGGGAAAGGGAAAAAAGTGAATTCGGTTTTCAGAACGACTTCTTTGAAATGAAAAAAGATCAAATTTCGGTTATAACTTTGCTCAAAATCCGTCTTAACTACTCCGGGAAATGTTTTAAGCTTGGCCACCGACACATTAAGATTGATCATATCAACTTCCTTTTCGCTGAAAAAATCCAAATCCTCCGAATAACGGTGCTTTAAATAAAAAGCGGCAAGAGCGGTGCCTCCGGTAAGATAGAAATTGTCTCTTAAATAAGGGGTTCGCCCAATTTTTTCAAGAAAATCTTTCTGCAATTGGCTTAGGACCTCGATATTCATAAAATTGCGTTTAGAAATTTTCTGCGCGCCGGATCAATTTTTATTTTATCCCAATATTTTTTTAAATCCTCTAACTTTATTTTTTCTCCGTTAAGCCCGAAATTGGCCAGCTGTTCAAGCCGCCATATTTTGTAGTCTTCCGGATATTTTTTTAGTTCCTTTTCATCGGTAGACCAATTATACATATTTTAATTATAGCATAATTATTTCTAGTTTACAACCCAAAACCCGTCCACAACCATAGTCGGGACGGGCTTTTGTGAGTTTCAGCAAGTCGTAGATTAAGGAAGAGCGTTCCAGAACGAGAGACCAGTACCAGCCATCTTGTTTATTCCGCGTATTTTCTAAGCTCGGCGATGCGGTCGCGTATTTGCGCGGCGCGCTCAAATTCCTGATTTTCTGCGACCAGTTTCATTTCCTCTCTCAAATTTTTAATCATCTTTTCTATTTCTTTTTTAGGAAGCTTGGGAAAACTGGTATCGGTCCGCTGTCTTATTTCCTCATCCTCTTTTTTGGAAAGTTCGTCAACCACGCCCTCTCTCTGCCAGTCGAAAGCCGTAAATATTATTAATTTGTAAAGCTCGCGCGCTTTCTCCTTGGTCTTTTGGGTAACCCCCGGCATCTTTTGCACCGCGCTAGAAAGTTCTTTCGCGCCTTTTTCAATCATCTCCATTGACCACCACGGCCGGGCCGAAGCCCACCAATATTGGTCGGAGTGGACGGCTCGGTCAAGAGCCAGCCGCGCTTCCGCAAAGAAGGGGCTTTTGGCGTCGGCTTTTTTAATGGCCTCCAACGCTAAATCGGTTAATTCCCATTGCAATTTGTGAATTTTATTATCTTCGTCCTTCCATCTGGAAAAGGGCTTTTGGCGCTCCAAATCTTTTTCCATAAGCGCCCAAGTGGAGGGAACCGGATTTATTTCCGCGGCATTCTTAAAAAGGCCCGGCAGATCGGAAATGAAAACAGTTTGGATGTCCTTTTCCTCGTACATTTCAAAGAGAAGCTGCTCCAACCCGGGGCGATGGTGCCCGAAAGTTTCGCCGTCCATCGCGGTAAGAAGATATTCAGGCCGCTTGAGACGCGGCCCCAAGCTTTTGATCAGAATTTTTCCCGTCCCTGCTTGGCCGGATAGTATCATCCAGCTCATGCGCCGTTCCCTGAAGTAAATAAAAAAATTCTCAAGCCCCGCGATTTTATAAAGCCGGGAATAATCTATGGGCCTGGAAGAGGAAGGCATGGAAAGTTCGTCGGCTATTATCCATTTATAACCCAATTTGCAGGCAATCTCCGCAACTTTTTTGTTCAAACCCATCTCCGGAGGAAAGAATCCTTCAGGGCGCCAAAGAGCTCCGAGATACTTTCGGAGAGTGCCTTCGTTTAATTTTATCTGCCGCACTATTTCTTGCTCCGGCAAAAAAGGAAGCAGCGGATGGAATTTGGCGCTTCCGGTAAGTTCGATTTGCCTGGACGACAGCAAGTCCTTGATTAGGCCGATAACGTCTTGCTCGCCACAGCGGTCTAAATGTTCAAGCAGGACGCCGTTGATGTTGAGTGTGATTTTGGTGCGGCCCTGTTTTTTTAATCCTGCCAAGATGGGGCGGTAGGCCTCGGCCGTTATCTTTCGTATCCAAAACGGCTTTTGCGTGGGCGGCTGATAGAAATGCAGAAAATTAGCCCAGTACATGTCCTTTTTTAATATCCACGGCTTTTTCGAAAAGTTTTATGTATTCTTTGGCGGACTGCTCCCAGGAGAAATCCGTTTCCATGGCGCGTTTTTGAAGCCCTGACCAGATATTTTTATGCTTGAAGGTTTCGCACGCCCGGGTAATTGCAATGACCAGCGCGAGTCCTTCAAAATCGTTAAAAACAAAACCCGTGCCGGTATTTTTCTCAGGATCATAGTCCTCGACCGTATCGGCCAGTCCGCCGGTGCGCCTTACGATGGGAATCGCGCCGTACCTCATGGCTTCCATTTGGGTAAGGCCGGAGGGCTCAAATTTGGAAGGGATCAAAATGGCATCCGCTCCTCCAAAAACAGTATGCGCGAGAACTGCGTCAAAACTTAAGTGGGCAGCCACCTGCTTAGGAAATTTTTTCCCCATTTCGTCAAAGAACGACATAAAGCGGTTGTCGCCGGAGCCGACTACGATAAGCTCGAAATCCAGCTGCTTAAGCAAGGGTTCCAGGGTAGTGAAAAGCAGATTCAACCCTTTTTGTTCGTCCAGCCGGGAAACAATGCCGACTACAAATTTTTTGGGGTCTTTGGGCAGGCCGAAGCGATCCTGCAGATGCAGCTTATTTTGGGCGCGCTCTTCAATGCTTTTGGAATCAAAATTTACGTAAAGTTGCGGGTCGGTTTTGGGATTTACAAGTTCGTAGTCCAGGCCGTTTAAAATTCCGTAAAGCACGGATCTCCGCTCCTTTATCAGGTCATCCAAAAGCTCGCCGTATTCGGGAGTCATAATTTCACGGGCGTAGGAGGAAGACACGGTGTTGATGGCGTCCGCATACATTATGCCGCGCCGCATCATGTTAAGTTTCAAAAGGCGCGGATCAAAAAAGGCGGGAAGGGGCGTCTGGCCGGAGTCGTAATCCATCTCCGAGACGAATTTATGGTTAAACATGCCTTGGTAGTAAAGATTGTGGATGGAAAATACCGTGGCTATGGAGTTTAAGCCGACGTAATTTTTGTAAGTTGTTTGAAGATAATTTAATAGAAAGGCCGATTGCCAGTCCGAGCCAACAATCACGTCCGGTTTCCACTCGCGCGATGCGACCAAAAATTCAAGAACGCCTCGGGATAGAAGCGCCCAGCGGACCGCGTCGTCGGCGTAGCCGTAAGTGTTCGCGCGCTGCTCGTAGTACTCGCGGTTTTCCAGAAAATAAGTTGTAACCGGAGCGCGGCGGTCTTGGGGATCCGACTCATATTTTTTAACGTTACAGATAAGATGCTTGGGCTGGCCCGGCTCTTGGGAGTCAGTGGGGACCATCAATTCTTCGTACGCCATCTTCAAAAAGAATTTTTCCGGGTCTATTCCGGCGTACCGGGGAATCATAAGGCGCGCGTCGTAGCCGAGTTTCCTTATGGCCCGGGGCAGGGCAAACATAACCTCTCCCAAACCCCCGACTTTAACGAAGGGCGCCGCTTCCGGAGCCACAAAAAGAATTTTTAATTTTGGCACAGGGCTAAAAATACCCATTGGTATCATGATATACTAAAATATAAGCTATGGCCAGCGTCAAATGGTGGGAAAAAGCGGTGTTTTATGAGCTTTATACCGATAAATTCGCCGGTGATTTTAAGGGCCTCCGCCGGCGCCTTGATTATCTCGCCGAATTAGGAATTACTTGCGTGCACGTTCTTCCTCACTATCCTTCGCCGATGGTGGACGACGGCTACGACGTTTCTGATTACACCGGGATAAGGCCGGGACTCGGGACTCTCAAGGATTTTGAGAATTTTACAAAAGATGCCCGAGCGCGGGGGATGAGTGTAATGATTGATTTTGTGCTAAACCATACATCCCGAGAGCACCCGTGGTTTAGGGAGGCAAGATCGGGTGAGTCAAATCCCAAGCGCGGTTTTTATATTTGGAGTCAGGCGGGCGAAGAATTAAAAGGTTCAACCAACGCGTTTTCAGGAATCAAGCCAAGCGTGTGGGTTCGGAATAAAGGGCGCGGAGATTTTTATTACTCTACGTTTTATCCGGAGCAGGCCGATTTGAATTGGGAAAACCCGGAGGTATTTTCCGAAATGATGAAAGTTTTGGATTTTTGGACGGGCTTAGGCGTGCGGGCCTTTCGCCTGGACGCGGTTTCCCATCTTATAAAAAAAGAAGGAACGAATTCAGAAAGTCTTCCCGAGACGCACGATGTTTTAAAGCGCATACGGAGATACGCGGATTCAAAATCGGGAGATATCGCATTGCTGGCGGAGGTGCATGAATCCCTAGAAAAATCCGCAGCGTATTTCGGTCTAGGGGACGAATGCCAACTGGTTTATAATTTTTCGCTGGCCGAGGAGCTTTTTCTGGCCATCCTCCGTAACGACGAAAAGCGGCTTTGGAAAATGGCCAAGAGAGTTTCTAAAATACCGGCAGATTGTCAATGGCTTGGGTTTTTGCGAAATCACGATGATCTCTCGCTGGCCACTCTTTCTTTAAAAGATAGAAAAGAGATTCTCTACGCTTTGGATCCGGACGGGGTTTTTAGATTTGGCAAAGGAGTGTCCGTGCGCTTGGGAACGGCATTTCGCGGTAATCCGGCCAAGATAAAGAAGGCCTTTTCGCTTCTTTTCGAAGTTTGCAAAAAATATCCCATCAGGCCGGTAATTTATTACGGGGATGAGATAGGAATGGAAAATGAAGTCATCCCGGCAGGCGAAAGAGACACTAGGCGCGCCGTCCGAGGAGTCTTTGATTGGCAAAAGGCGGAAAAGAAGCTCAAAAATCCATCCTCTTTTTTCCGTGCCTAATCGCCTTTACGTAAAACCCGATGTAAAATTTGCTCTTGGCATGAGTCCCGTTAGAGATTTAGATTAAATAAGGATGGGGTTCTTCGCTTCCGGCCATTGGCAATATTCTGGCCGACACAGTTTTCCTCTTATCTTTAGCGGGATGAATGTAGCATAACGAAAATCTTGCCGTATTTCAATTTTCAGTGTAGGATCAAAGCAAAGCACCTTCTTAGACTTCTAACGGGGGAGGGTTGCTATATTGTCCATAGTGTGATAGCATAAAAACCGAGCCAAAAGAAAGAATTGTTGCACGAGAAGCGTCGTCGGGTTTTATCCTGCAGCAGTCAATTGGCCTAGAGATTACCAAATTAATTTATAAGGTTATGCAGGAAGGAACAATTGCCCGGCTTACCGATAGGGGATTCGGATTCATCGCCCGCGAGGGAGAAAAAGACCTCTTTTTCCACTCAAATGAGCTAAAGGGCGTGGAATTTAAAGACCTTCGGGAGGGCGACAAAGTGACATTTGAAGTGACCGAGGGCCCGAAAGGTCTTAGCGCGACAAATGTTAAACGAGCGTAACGCCACAAAAAGCAGCCTTTAGATAAAGGATGCTTTTTGTTATGCAGCAAAATTATGGTGGTCAATGATTCTGAGAAGTTATCCGCCGGGGCTCGCCCCGTTAGAAGTTACCCCGACAGTAATCGGGGTGCCGTTCCGCCGGTGGCGGAACGGACTTCTAATGGGGTAAAGACATTTACTGAATTGGCAATGGGTACGGTGCTTAAAAATAATCTGGAAAGGGCGCAATTTATAACCCCCACCCCGATTCAAGCGCGTGCTTTGGGTCCGGCGCTCGAAGGCCGGGATATTTTGGGCACCGCACAGACCGGTACGGGAAAAACTTTGGCTTTTCTTCTACCTATTTTGCAGCGCCTAATGCATGCTCATCCTGTTGTTCCGCCGAAGGCGGGCGAGATTTCTAACAGGGCTCACGGCCGCGGGATCGAAGCGCTGGTTTTGGTTCCGACGAGAGAGCTTGCCATGCAGATTTTGGAGACGCTGAAGCTTGTTGGGAATGCTACGGGCATTCCGGCGGTTTTGGTCGTGGGCGGACTTTCCGAATCGCGGCAGATTGATGCAATCCGAAGAGGAGCGCGCATTGTCATTGCAACCCCCGGCAGGCTGGATGACTATGTCAGAAGAAGACTGGTTGATTTGCAGACGGTAAAAATTCTGGTGCTGGATGAGGCGGACCGCATGGTGGATATGGGTTTCCTGCCGCAGATGCGGAATATCATGAATGGTATCCCCAGGGAACGCCAGACCATGTGTTTTTCGGCAACCCTTGAAAAATCGGTTGCGCATCTGGTGCATGAATATTTAAAAAATCCCGTCCGCATTGAAGTCGGTTCAATCATCAAACCGGCAGAGTCGGTGGCCTTAAGAGTTTTTGAAGTGGCCCGGGAACAAAAGTTTTCACTTCTTATGCATCTCCTTGAAACCGAAACCGGGACTTTTCTGGTATTTACCCGCACCAAGTACGGAGCGGATAAGGTTTTCAGAAAATTGGTACAGCGGGGACTGGACGCAGCTGTTCTGCATGGCGGGAAGACTCAAGGCCAGCGCACTAAGGCTCTCGAGGGGTTTAAGCTCGGCAGGCATCGGGTGCTGGTGGCAACCGATATTGCGTCACGGGGCATCCATGTCACAGGAATTGCTCACGTCATAAATTACGACATGCCGGGGGAGGCGGAAGGTTTTATTCACCGCGTGGGGCGAACCGGCCGGGTAGAGGAGAGCGGGATAGCAACTACATTCGTGATGCCGGAAGAAAAGTGGGATATCCAAAATATAGAAAGGGTTTTAGGCAAAAAAATAGAGCGCCTGAGCCTGCCGGCAAATCTTGTGGTTGAACCCCGCTCTTTGCATGACGAATCGTATGATTTACGCAGCCGCAGGGCGCATCATCTAAAGGGCGTGCGCCATTTCGGACGTCGAAAGCGGTTTTAGCCGCAGAGAGGGAGGTCGCCTCAAGAGGAGTTTGCACTTCGACTTCAAAGCCAGATTGTCCGAAAACGTCATTCTGAGGCATCAGCCGAAGAATCTCCTCTATATTTCAGGGGCCCCTTCGCTTCGCTCAGGGCTCGCTCCGCTCGACTTCGTTCAGAATGACTAAAAGAGGTATTTTTCGAGTTTTTGGACAGCCTGGTCTTTGACGGTCATAATAACTAAGTGACCAAATTTTTAAGACATCTGCCCGCAATCACTCTTTTACTTGTCCTCATCGGTTGGACATTTTTCCTTTATTTCTTCCCGCCGGCAGAAGCGGTTGAAACGCTTGGCATAAGAAACGGATACGCTCTTGCCTTTGTGCTTGCTTTTTTTGGAGGACTCTCCACGTTTATTACCGTTCCATATCATCTGGCGGTCGCGACCCTTGGGGCAGGCGGCTTAAACCCGTTATTTCTTGGAATTGCCGCGGGGACAGGAATTTTTCTCGGAGATTCGATATCCTATCTTATAGGATATCGCGGACACGGCATAGTTCCCTCCCGTCTCCAGAAAATTTTCCAAAGATTCTGCGGGTGGTGCCTCACCCATCCTACTTGGCTTGCATCAACGGTTATTTTTCTTTACGGAGCGCTGGTGCCGTTCTCAAACGATTTTATAACGATTTCCATGGGCCTTGCCAGGTTTCCTTACTGGCGGCTTATGATTCCGCTGGGCCTTGGTAACGTAGTTTTTAATACAGGAGCGGCACTTGCAGGGGCATACGGCCTGCAGGCGATTTTTCATTGGTAGAGCATTAAGCTCGAAAGTATGTTGGGCTTCTCAAGAGGACCGATTGTAGTAACCCCCCCGCCCTTGACCCCGCTCTTGTATGCAAGGGCGGGGTTGACCGCAGGGTCAAGAGCGGGGTAAAAAGAAAGAGGGTCTATTTTTGAGGCAAGGCGATGCTTCTTTTAATCAAAGTGGCAATGAGCGTTGCCCTCGTACTCTATTTTCTCTCATTCTTTACCGCGCGCAGGTTCTTTAAAACGCATATTGCGTTGGCTTCAGCCGCATTCGCGATTGATATTGCGGCCACGATCGGGATGGAGTTTGTGCGGACATCTTACAGCTTGGCTTTTTCAGCCTATCCCGGGGTTTTAAAGTTTCATACCGCGGTTGCCGTTATCGCCCTCATTCTCTTTCTTGTCCAGCTTGCTTTTGGTATAGCGCGGATGAAAAAGACCCACGTTTTCTTTGCCTCGTACCTCTTTCTGCCGATTTGGACGGTCGCGTTTCTTAGTGGAGTTTATTTGTTGTTTTAGAGGTTTACGCCGCTTCACGCGGCTTTTTGCTTGGGTTGCAACCCGGCGTTTAGCGGTTAGGTCGCCTTGCCCGTCATGGTTGGTGTAAATAATTATGTTAAAAGTTTTCGATGACGGGTCTGCGCGCTGTGGATAAAAGAAAGTGCCGGTATGCACGAAATTTGTTAAAATAGTTTCAGGGTTTCGAAACTATGAAATCACCATTTCCAAGGGCAACCTACGAGCGGAACGCCGAGATTTATAAAATCCTCGCCAATTCCAAACGGTTGGAAATTTTGAATATGCTGAAAATCAAGGAATTGTCAGTGGAGCGCTTAGTAAAAGCGTTGGGGATTCGAAAGGCAAATATCTCGCAACATTTATCCATACTCCGCCATGCGCGCTTGGTCACCGTGCGGCGGAACGGACTTAACGTGTATTACAAAATAACCGATCCAAGGATTGTGGAACCCTGCCGGATTCTCCACGATTTTTGGAAGCATAAATCATTATGAAAAGGCTTTGGATTTTTATCGGCGTAATAATCGCAGTTGTCGGTGTTGGAATTTGGTATAAGACAAGTTCTCCGTCAACACCGCCGGCAAAACAAGTTACGGCCCAGGACATTAGTCGTCGCGCCATTGATCTCCCAGCGCCAATTACGAGAAAAGAAAACCAAAAAGTAGTCGTAGAACTCGAAGCTAAAGAAGCAGTCGCCGAACTTGCGCCCGGAGTGACTTATGCATACTGGACATACAACGGCACCGTTCCCGGGCCTTTCATTCGCGTGAAAGAAGGGGATACTGTAGAAATACGCCTGAATCATGGCCAAAAAGATCAACATTCCGCAGCGCCTTCCCATTCGTTTGCTGTTAATGCGTTAGTCGCTCTCCCCGCATATGCGAACGGCGGCGACCATGCCGAAGGATCGGACGAGCATGCCGAGGCAGGGCACGGCAAACATTCCGTTGATCTGCACGCCGTTGAAGGCCCCGGCGGCGGAGCGGTATTGACGCAAGTCGCATCCGGGGAAACGCGCGCATTCCAGTTTAAGGCGACGCGTCCGGGCATTTATGTGTATCACTGCGCAAGCCCTCACATTCCAACGCATGTCGCCAATGGAATGTATGGTTTGATTCTTGTTGAACCAAAAGAGGGACTCGCGCAGGTTGACCGCGAATACTATATCATGCAGGGCGAATGGTACACGGCGGGCAAGGTTGGTGAGAAAGGCCATCAAGCATTCAGTTTGGAAAAACTACAACAGGAGCGGCCGGAGTATTTTGTCTTCAACGGCCGGGTCGGCGCGCTTACGGGCGAGAATGCGCTCACGGCAAACGTCGGCGAAACAGTCCGCATATTCTTTGGCGTCGGTTCGCACATTGCTTCGAATTTCCATGTCATCGGCGGGATACTCGATAAACTATATCCCGAAGGAGATATTATTTCTCCGCCCCACCGAAATGTGCAAACCACTATCGTGCCGCCGGGAGGCGCCATGATGACAGAGTTCAAAGTCGAGGTACCCGGCAAATATCTTTTGGTGGACCACAGCCTTTCGCGAGCTATTGATAAAGGCGCGCTTGGCGAATTAATTGTAGAGGGGTCTGATCAGCCGGAGATTTTTCAAAAGGTCGAATAAAAAAGTAATTGAAAAATATCGACATGAATACAAAACTTATTGAATGGGTTTTGCGTATCGCGGTTGCCGGAGAGTTTGTGGGGCATGGCGTTTTTGCCCTACAGGGCAAAAAGGATTGGATTGGCTGGTTTTCCAATTTCGGAGTTTCCGATGCCGGCACGGCCGCACAGCTTCTATTTTTCATTGGTCTCATGGATCTTGTGGCCGCGCTGATTGTGTTGATTAGGCCGGTAAGAGCGGTTCTGCTCTGGATGGTTTTCTGGGGTCTTTGGACGGCGCTCTTGAGGCCTTTGGTCGGCATGCCGATTTGGGATTTCGTGGAGCGTTGGGCGAATTGGGGAGCGCCGTTGGCACTTCTTTTTCTTCGCGGATGGCCGGTGACTTGGAGGGATTGGCTGCGCTAGGCCAAAATGTTATAATACCCGCATGTTAATGCGTCCGGGAGCCAATGCCGCTTCTTATTTTCGCAATTTTATTTTCGGCGTGGAGGATAGTTTAGTGTGTTTGGTGGCGTTATGGCATTCTATGTTTCGATAGCCGTATCTTTGGGGGCACTGTTTCTTTTGGGGGCGGCCGGAGGCAAGTTATCGCGGACTCACGTTTTTCGAAGCGGCGCGAGGATGTTTATAATAGGGGGCATAGCCATTATGGTGGGAATATTCATAGGTAAAGTTGCCGAGGGGCTTTAATGAAAAGCGGAAACAAAAAACTTTTTGCGCGGCGTCCGGCTTGGTCCCACAAAGGACAATACGGGTACGTCTTTATTGTTGCCGGAAGTAGTATTCATTCTGGTTCCCCGGTTTTCAACGCCCTTGCGGCCTTGCGGAGCGGCGCCGATTTGGCAATTGTTGCGGGACCCGAAAGAGCCATGAATATTGCCGCCAGCTTTGCGCCGGACATCCTAACTTATCCGCTTGACGGGGAGCTGGTATTGAAGCATACCCCCGCGATACTTGAGCAACTAGAGAGATACCATTCGCTCGTCATAGGATGCGGATTACGCCGCTCCGAGGACACTTACCGCGCTATTCGAAGAATTGTGGGAGAGTCGCATAAACCCATCGTCATTGATGCTGAAGCTATTCGGGCTATTGCCAAAGACAAAGATATTTTGGTTGACAAAAGCGTCATCCTCACGCCGCATGCGGAAGAATTTCGTGTGCTGACCGGAGAGGTTGTCATGCCAGACGTAAAGGAGCGGGTCGCAAAAGTAAAAAAATGGGCCGGGAAATTAGGCGCGGTTATTCTCTTGAAAGGCCACGTTGATGTGGTTTCCGACGGCAAAGAGGTATTTTTAAACAAAACCGGCTCGCCCTTTATGACCAAGGGCGGGTTCGGCGATGCCCTAAGCGGCATATGCGGTGCATTTCTTGCCCGCGGCATTGAACCTTTTCGCGCGGCGTGTCTTGCCGCTTATGCCAATGGACTCGCAGGAGAGAGAGCTTGCCGGCTTTATGGTGAAGGGGTTCTGGCAAGCGATATTTTTCAGCATCTCCCCGATGTTATAAACACGATTTTTCAGAAGAAGTTAGACAAAGGCCGTTAAATATTATTCGTAAATTTACTTTATTCCTTGAACTTTTATTTTATGACATCAGCCCAAAAATTATCTTTATTTCTTCTCCGCGTGACTTTAGGATGGATGTTCTTTTATGCCGGTATTACGAAAGTAATCAACCCCGAGTGGTCCGCCGCAGGGTATCTTAAAGGCGCGAAAACTGTTGTCTGGTTTTATCAGTGGCTGACCAACCCCGGCATTCTTCCGATCACCAATTTTGTAAACGAATGGGGACTAACGCTTCTTGGCGTATCGCTCATATTGGGGATTGGAGTGCGGCTGTCATCAATACTCGGAGCGGTACTGATGCTTCTTTACTATTTTCCCATTTTGGATTTCCCATATCCCAACCCCAACTCGTTTTTAGTTGACCAGCACATTATTTTTATTTTTGTTTTGATTTTATTCGCAAGTTTAAGAGCCGGTCGCGTCTGGGGACTCGAGAATTGGTGCTCAAGTTTGCCTATTTGTTCAAAGTTCCCTAAGTTGCGCGAATGGCTCGGATAAAAATAATGATGAAAAAACTACTTTTGATTTTCGCGATAAACATTTTTCTCTTAAGCGGTCTTGTTCTGAATGCAGACGCTCAAATGATGGGCGGATTTTCCAACACGGCAGTTGATTGGAACGAAGTCGTTGAGCACACTGCCCGTGAAGAACAGGAAGGAAAAGAGCTTTGGGATAAACTTCAAGCCAAAGAGGTCGCTTGCGAGAATTTGAGCGGTGAACAGTTTGGGGTACTCGGCGAGTACTTTATGGGTCAAATGATGGGGGATTCGCATGCCGCGATGAACGCAATGATGATGCAGATGCACGGCGAAGAGGGCGAGGAGCAAATTCATATTGTCATGGGTAAACGCCTTTCCGGATGCGATGCTTCTGCAGTATTTCCGGCAGGAAGCGGCGGGTGGATGCCCATGATGAACATGATGACGGGAGGGTGGTCGTCTCCCCTCGACGGGGCTCGGGGCGGGTTCTCAGGATTTAATTCAATGAACAATATGATGAACTTTGGGTATGGTTTCGGTTTTTTTGGCTGGCTATTCATGATTCTCTGGTGGGTCTTTATAATTGTCGGTATTGTTGCCCTGATTAAATGGATTATGAGACAGGGAGGCAGCGGAAGCGACAGCGGAAAAGGAGCGTTAGATATATTGAAAGAGCGCTACGCGAAAGGCGAGGTTGATAAAAGGGAGTTTGAGGAGAGGAAGAGAGATATCGGTCAGTAAGCATTGTTATTATTATGATTCACTATATTTGTACGGGCGGGTGTCAGGGCGAATCGGATAGACCCGGCATTTGCCAAGCCGAAAATTGTCATAAACACGGCAAGCCGCTTACGGAATGCGACTGCAGAGATGGGAAGCACGGCAACGTAACCGGAGAAAGAGAAGAGGAGACGAAAGATTTGCGTTAGGCTAACAAGACAAATATGAGTAATATGAAGCGTGTACTTTATACTGCTGCTTTTACGTTTTTGGGCATTTTGCTCCAATTTCTCGCGCATGCCCTGATCGAGATTTGGTATATCGGATTGCTGTTGAGTAATTTTCCGAGGTACGGATTCGGTATGCCGTGGAATACGTGGGTTATGATTCATAATATCGGCTCGGTAATATTTCTCATCGGCGGGATATTATTCGGATTCTGGCAGGGGAGGTATTGGTGGAGAAGAATTTATGAGTCCCATTAGAGATCTAAGCCATGCTTAATAAGTTATTGAGCAAACGTGAAGATTTTTATCCAAATCTTGGTTAGGAGAATACGACATCTCTAACGGGATGAAGAGCATATGTTGAGGCGCTGGTTCCCCGGACCCAAAACATGATGCCGATGCCTGATATTTTTGCAGTATACAAACCCAAGGATCCTACCTCGTATGAGGTGGTGCGTGAGATCAGAAAAATAACCGGCGCACGGCAGGATGAAGCATACCGGGATTCTTGACTTCAAGGCGCTTGATAAAGGTGACCAGTAAATGTAAACCTAAGGTTAATAAGTCGTATATTTGAAGTAGGATTTTATGTATCAAGTTGACCAAAAATTTCTTAATTTTTCGCTTGAGGTATACCTTCCTGAAAAAGATGATGTGGAGCGATTTACTTCTCACGATCTTTCGGGCAAATGGTTGGTTCTGCTTTTCTATCCGGCCGATTTTACATTCGTCTGTCCGACTGAGCTTGCAGAGTTAAATCGTCTCTATGCCGATTTTAAAAAATTGAAAGCCGAGGTGATGACGATAAGTACCGATACGGTCTATACCCATAAGGTCTGGCTTGAAACGGAAGAGCTTTTGAAGGGCATTAAATATCCAATGGCCGCTGATCATAATGGCAAATTTTCCAAGGAGCTTGGAATCTATGATGAAGAAAAAGGCATGGCCCAACGAGCGGCATTTATTATAGACCCTGAAGGGGTTTTGCGCGCGGTTGATATTGTTTCCGATGCCATTGGCAGAAGCGCCGGTGAAATTTTGCGTAAATTAAAGGCGCTTGATTTTGTAAGAAAACATCCTGGAAAGGTATGTCCCGCAAGTTGGGATGACGGAAAAGAGGTTATAGCTCCGTCAATTAAGAAAGCGGGCAGAGCATATAAAGAGCTTGGCAAGCGTTAGGCGTTGCGTATAAATGTAAGTTTATGGGGAAGGAATCGGTCGTAAATGTTATCGGCGGACCCGAAGGAAATAAGGATTATTTCGGTAGGATACATAAAGCCGCGGTTGGATCAGCCCTACTTGATATTGAGGAACTTCGCGCGACGCGGATGGAATTTGTCAATTCCATGACAGAGGATATAGTTAGTGATCTGCAGGATGTCGATCCGGCTAAAAAGGAGGCAGCCCAGAAGGGGCTGAGGAAACTTATTGACAAGCTTTTTGTCGAGATGGGATAGTGGATTTTTGTGCCTCCGGGGTAATGGCTTGCCCCCACACCAATTCTACTTCAAAGACAGCTGGGCAATTGGAGGGTAATAGTGAATAGTGCAGTAGAATTGGTGTCTATGCCAGTAAAGATGGCGTACCGACTTACCTATTCTTCCTTGCACCAAGGCTATTCCAGATAACCATGAGGGGGCTTGGAGGAAGATGTGATAAGATGTGGGCACAGGATAGTACCAAAGGTCGTTTTATTTAAGCAGGTAAAAACTTTTATTATGGATGAAGGAATGAAATCTAGCGAGAATCTCTGTAAATGCCCGCATCATAAAACGATGTCTGGTTTAGTAATCCTCTTCGGGCTCCTGTTTCTTGGCGGCAATCTTGGTTGGTTGGGTTGGGGCGTCGTAAACGCCGGCTGGCCGGTCCTCGTGATCGTTGCCGGAGTGATGAAAATGATGGAGGGTAAGTGCAAGTGTTGTTAAGAATTTTTGATAAACAAAATATCCCACGCATGCGTGGGATATTTTGTTTTGCTTAATAACCGCTTCCCCGCCCTAAAGGGCGGGGTTTTCGGCTAAGGGAAATAATTGGACTTAGGCCCAGAATTATTGTTGAATATACTTGATGAAGCGAGAAAGGATTTATTTTTACGTAGTTCTTGCGGCTAGCGCCATTACCGCGTCAGCCCTTTTTTGTTTTTCAGAAATTAAGGGTGCGGAATTTGAGGTTGAGGGTGCGATTGTCTCAAGTATGGCGGTTCCCCGTGCGCACCTCAAAATTACACGTATAGTTTTTTTGGATGTACCGTTTACGTCTCAGGCTCCTTCTGGACGTTGGTTTGATCCAAGGCAGCAGAATGGTTGCGAGGAAGCCTCAGCCATTATGGCTATCCGGTGGGTGAGAGGCCCGAATTTTTCGGATGAGGAATCGGAAAAGGAGATTATTGCTATCTCCGAATATGAGCGAAAAACATATAGCGACTTCCGCGACACTTCAGCAGAAGATACTGTTTTGCGTATTTTTAAGGGTTACTATCAATACAATAGCGTCGAAATGAGGCGCAATATAAATAAGAATGACATAAAGAGGGTACTGGTTAAGGGGAATTTAGTTATTGTTCCGGTAGATGGCAGGATGCTTAATAATCCTTTTTATACGCCGCCGGGCCCGGCAGAACATATGATTGTGGTACGAGGATATGATCCTGCGACTGGAGAATTTATTACCAATGACCCGGGAACTCGGCATGGCGAGGGTTTTAGGTATCGTGAGGACATTTTGGAAGGGGCTATCCGCGATTATCCGACCGGATTTCACGAGGCGATTTTTGCGATAGAGAAGGTAATGATTGTGATTAGTCGCTAAAGCTAGCATCTTGCCCCCACACCAATTCTACTAAACATGGAGTTAAGAAATAAGCAGGGGTCGTTAGAAAATTTCTAGAAGCCACTGATTAGATATTAGAATTGGTGTCCCTAGATTGTACTTGGCAAATACCCAGGATATTTGTTTTGCCTTGCCTGAAGTTTCTGCCAGATTACAAGGAGGGGGCTTGCTCTGAAGAATTAACTTCTATACTATTAGGATGTATGCCTCGCATAGAGATAGGAGCTGAGAAGATATTTTCATTTTTAGGATTGCCCATAACCAATACCCTTCTTACGAGTTGGATCGTGCTTCTGATTCTCTCGCTGCTTGCGTATTTGGTGATGAAGCGCATAAATATCGTTCCTGCAACCCTCCAAAATATTTTGGAGTTTTTCGTCGAGAAATTCCTTGGAGTTATGGAAGGCGTGTTCGGCTCTAAACAAACCGCCGAGAAGTATTTTCCCATTATTGCGACCCTCTTTCTTTTCATTTTGCTTTGCAACTGGTTTGGGATTCTTCCAGGGATCGGATCGGTGGGTTTTTTTGAGGAACACGACGGGAAAGAAGTATTTGTGCCTATCTTACGATCCGCGGCAAGCGATATCAATTTCACGCTCGCCCTCGCCATCACCGACGTTTTTCTAGTCAATATTTTAGGGATTGCGGCCATAGGTCTGGGGAGGCATATTTCCAAATTCTTCACCTTTCGGAGCCCCCTTGATTTTTTCGTGGGCGTACTTGAATTTATCTCAGAAATTGCTAAGATGATATCGTTTTCATTTAGGTTATTCGGGAACGTTTTTGCGGGCGAGGTCTTGCTTGTTATAACAGCGTTTCTTGTCCCGTATCTGATTCCCGTGCCGTTTCTGGCACTTGAACTATTCGTCGGGTTCGTACAGGCCTTAGTATTTGCGATGTTAACAACGGTGTTTATAAGTATAGCGGTACAACAGCATTAATTATCTCTAATCAATCGCGAATCATTAACGCGAATAATCTCGAAGAATTAGGGATTATTCGGGCAAAAATTAGAGTTATGATTCGTGATAAAACAGTCATGGAGTCGGAATCGATGAGATTACTCGCGACCGCTCTCGTCATGGGTCTCGGGACCGTAGGGCCAGCTGTTGCGATCGGCCTTCTTGCTGCAAAAGCGCTTGAAGCAATCGGTAGGAATCCGGAGGCGACGCCCAAAATACAGACCGCGATGATTTTGGCAATCGCATTTGCCGAAGCCATCGCAATTTATGCCTTGGTGGTGGCGCTTATTATTAAATTCGTATAACTTTACTAATTACGAATTTTTACGAATGTACGAATTCGTATATTCGTACTGATTGGTAATTCGTAAAGAAATGAGCGAGCTCATCAAACATTTCGGTATTGATTGGCGGCTCCTCCTCGCACAGGCGGTGAATTTTTTTATTTTGCTATTTCTTCTCAAGCGTTTTGCTTACGGTCCCATAATGCGGATATTGAAGAAACGTAAAGAGGAGATAGAGAAAGGGCTCAAGTTTACTAAAGAGGCGGAGGAGCGGATGGTGCAAGTAGGGCAGGAACGCGAACAAATCCTTTCCAAATCCAGAGGAGAGGCCTTCTCCATCGTGAGTCAAGCGGAGGAAATCGCAAAGAAAAGAAAGGAGGAGATAGCAGGGGAGGCGCGGAAGAGAGCGGAATCGGTGGTGGAGGAGGCAAAACGGATTATCGGTGAGGAGAAGGCAAAGATGAGCGAAAGCGTGCATGCAGACGCAAAAGATCTGGTCCGTTTGGGGATTGAAAAGGTGCTTGGCAAGATGCCGGCCGGGGCAAGGGACGGGGGATTGATTGAAGAAGCGATGAAGGAGCTAAAGAGCATTAAACAATAATTCTCAATATAGTTACAACATACTTATAACATACTTACAAACTTGAGAATGTTGGTATGTTGCGGGGAATGATTAAATTTTCAAATCTACAATATGCAAAAGCGCTTCTTGCGGCCTTAGGAGACAAATCGCACTCGGAGCAGAGAGAGGCAATTAAGAGATTTTTGATACTATTACGCAAAAACCGAGATATGCCACGGCTTGCCTTGATTCTTAAAGAAACAGACAGGCAGGAATTGCATGAGCGCGGTATGCGCAGGGTGCAAATTGAATCCGCCGCAAAGTTATCCGGCGAGCTTAAAAGAGAAATTGAGAAAATTCTCGGGAAAAATATACTGCTTGAGGAGAAAGTGAAATCGGAACTTCTGGCAGGGATGACTTTATTGGTTAATGACGAAACTTTAATTGATGCAAGCGGTAGGCGACAGCTTGGTAAATTGTTAGTAAAACAGTAGTCGATCATACGGTTCAGGAAAGAAATATAAGAGGTGCCACGGAAGATCAACATTCTCATATTCTTAAGAATGTGAGAATGTTGTGGAGAAGAAATATAAGAAATACCGTAGAGGTAAATTATGAAAGATCTAATTGTCGAAAATCTAAAAAAAGAGATCGAGGGATTTAAGCATGAAATCAAAGCCGAAAAAATCGGGCATGTTTTGGAAGTGGGGGACGGGATTGCCAGGGTTTATGGTCTGGCAGGAGTGGGAGCAAATGAGATGCTTGAATTTTCCGCCGAAGGCGGATCCGCCTCCGGCGGAGAAACTATTTCTGGCATCGCATTTAACCTGGAGGAAGATACGGTCGGCGCGATAATTCTTGGCGACTACACTCACGTCAAGGAGGGCGGCGTGGTAAAGCCGACCGGCAGGGTTCTTTCCATACGAGTAGGAGAGGAACTTATCGGCCGAGTGATTGATTCTTTGGGAAATCCGTTGGATGATCGCGGGCCTATTTTCCCGGAGGGCAGAGAAGAAGTTTTTAATCCGGTGGAGCGCCTGGCTCCCTCGGTTGTGGTGCGTGAGTCGGTAAATACGCCGCTTCATACGGGGATTAAAGCGATTGATTCCATGATCCCCATAGGAAGGGGCCAGCGCGAATTGATTATAGGCGACCGGCAGACGGGCAAAACCTCGATTGCAATAGACACAATTATAAATCAGGGGCGCGAGACGCGATATTCGACTCCGGTGTGCATTTATGTTGCTATCGGACAGAAACAATCAAAAGTGGCAAAAATTGTGGCCACACTTAAGGAACAAGGCGCCATGGATTATACGATTGTAGTATCCGCCCCCGCATCTGTTTCTGCGTCGCTTCAGTATCTTGCGCCGTATAGTGCAGCCGCGATCGGGGAGTACTTTATGGAAAAAGGGAAAGACGCGCTGGTGATTTATGATGATTTGACTAAGCAGGCATGGGCGTATAGAGAACTATCGCTTTTACTTAGGCGTCCTCCGGGACGGGAGGCATATCCCGGAGATATTTTCTACCTTCATTCGCGGTTGCTTGAGCGCGCGGCAAAATTAAATAAAGAAAGCGGCGGTGGATCACTTACCGCGCTCCCCATCATTGAAACCCAGCTTGGTGATGTTTCCGCCTATATTCCGACAAACGTAATTTCGATAACAGACGGTCAGATTTATTTGGAGCCCGAGCTCTTCTATCAAGGGATTCGCCCGGCGGTGAACGTTGGCCTTTCGGTCTCGCGGGTGGGATCATCCGCGCAGACCAAAGCCATGAAAAAGGTTGCCGGGCAACTCCGGCTTGAACTTGCGCAGTTCCGGGAACTTGCGGCATTCGTGCAGTTTGCCTCCGAACTTGACGAGGCAACCCGGAAACGGATTGACCGCGGACGTGTCCTCACCGAACTTCTGAAACAGCAGGAATTAAACCCTATGCCGTTTGAGAAGCAGGTAGTTTTGATTTTTGCCGGTACGCGAGGGCATTTGGATGGTGTCTCGCCGTCCGAGGTTGGGAAAACATGCGAGGCAATTCTGGACTATGTTGAAAAATTGCACCGCGCTGATGTTTTAGACAAGATTAAAGCATCGGGAGAGATTTTTTCTGAAGTGGAGGAGAGGCTAGGGAAAATCCTTGAAGAATTTAGAAAACTTTAACTATGGCATCAATAAAATCAGTCAAACAGCGAATAAAATCTACGAAGAATATTTCGCAGATCACGAAAGCGATGGAGGTGGTTTCCGCGACCAAGATGCGAAAAGCTCAAGAATTTGCTTTGCATGCGCGCCCTTACGCCGCTGCTTCGCTTGAAATGCTTAGAAACCTGCTTGAAAGAACTCCGGAATTGCCGCCGCTTCTTCGAGTGCGGCCGGTGAAGACCTCGCTACTTTTGGTGGTGTCGGCGGATAAAGGCCTGGCCGGAGCATTCAATTCTAATGTGCTAAAGAAAGCCGAAGCATGGATCGAAGCCAAAAAATCATCCGGCGCCCAGTACGCGCTTGTTACGGTCGGCAAAAAGGCGCGGGATTATTTTACGAAACGCGGCTCTCCTATTGCGAATAGTTTCTGGGGTTTTGGGGACTACAGTCGTTTAGAGGACACATTACCGGTTGCAGACGCTATCCTGCGGGGTTTTCTGGATCAGCAATGGGACGAGGTTGAAGCAGTATATATGAATTTCCGTACGACGCTTCTTCAGAAAGTGGCGCTTAAAAAAATACTTCCGGTAACCGGAGAAGGGATTGAAGAAATGGTGGCTGGTATTCTGCCTGAACGAGGTCGCCTTGCGGATCGGCGTGAGATCAGCGGCCGCGCGAGAGCGCATAGCCAGATCGGCGTTGATCAGCGATATAGATACGAATACAAATTTGAGCCGTCAGCGCAGGAGATCTTGGAGAAACTGGTGCCGCAACTTTTGAGGATGCATGTTCATCATATAATTCTTGAGTCAAACGCCTCGGAGCATTCGGCGCGAATGGTGGCGATGAAAAATGCATCGGAGAGCGCAGGAGAGCTTATCGGCGAATTGGCGCTTGCATATAATAAATCCCGGCAAGCAAATATAACCAGAGAACTTACTGAAATAACGGCTGGTAAAGAAGCGCTTGAAGGATAAAATATTATGGGAACTGAAGACATTGAATTACATAGGCGGCCGGAGCGAGTGGTGACTGCGGAAGCTCAGGAAATTATCGGTCTTTTCAGACGAGCGCGAGAGGCAGCCGCCGGAGAAATACAAGACTCTTTGTTTCAAGAGTTTGCGCAAAAATTGGTTGCAGCCGTTACCCCACGAGGGCAAACGCCACATGTTGGAGATATGCTGCACCAGATGAAAGATATTGCCCTGGGCAAACGTATTGGCCCTATTTATATCGGATCCGGTACAGCAGGGCAAAGAATTCGTTTGGATAATTACGTTTTCGTCAAAAATGAAGATCGGGATAAATTAAATCGCTGGGAAAAGAATACGAAAAAAACTGATCTTGGTGATGGTGTTGAGCTCGAAACGCTGGATCAAAAGCCGCGCTGGATGCGATATGTAAAACCTGAGGGTGAAAATTGGAAGTTCGGAAAAGAGTACTGGGAACGATATATGGAAACATTTGGAGGAGAAGTAGTCGATTTATTAGAAGTAGAAGAGATTTCTGAAGGAGAAAATCAAGATGATGAAAAAGGGTAAAATAATACAAATCATAGGCCCAGTTGTTGATGTAGAATTTGAGGAAGGCAAGCTTCCGGCAATTTACCATGCGCTTGAAGTGACTCCGCAGAGTCATCCTGAACGAAGTGAAGGATCTCACCGAGATTCTTCGGCTTCGCCTCAGAATGACGAAAAACCGCGTAAAATCGTTCTTGAAGTCGCGCGACACCTTGGTTCCGGGCGCGTGCGAGCAATATCTCTCCTGCCGACAGACGGGCTGGTGCGGGGAACGGAGGTGGAGGACACGGGGAAGCCAATTTCGGTTCCGGTTGGAAAGGAAGTTTTGGGCCGGCTTTTGGGCGTAACAGGTAACCCGATTGACGGAAAGGGAGAAGTCGGAGCAAAGACGTCCTGGCCCATACATCGTTCCCCCCCCAAGTTTACGGAACAGTCAACCAAAACCGAAGTATTTGAAACCGGAATCAAAGTGATTGACCTTCTGGCTCCATTCATCAAAGGCGGGAAGGTCGGGCTTTTCGGAGGAGCAGGAGTGGGGAAAACCGTTCTTTTGATGGAGTTGATCCGCAATGTTGCCGAGGAATCCGGAGGCGCTTCTATTTTTGCGGGAGTCGGTGAGAGGACTCGCGAGGGAAATGATCTCTATCACGAGATGCAGGAATCTGGGGTTATTGCTAAAACGGCCCTTGTTTTTGGACAGATGAATGAGGTACCGGGCGCACGGCTTCGCGTGGCCCTCACCGCGCTAACTATGGCCGAGTATTTTCGCGACGAAGAATCAAAAGACGTGCTTCTTTTCATCGATAATATTTTTCGTTTTTCACAGGCAGGATCCGAGGTATCAGCTCTTCTTGGAAGGATGCCTTCTGCCGTAGGGTATCAGCCGACTTTAGCATCCGAAATGGGAGCATTGCAGGAACGGATTACTTCAACCAATCGCGGATCTATTACTTCGGTTCAGGCCATCTATGTTCCGGCGGATGATATTACCGATCCTGCTCCGGCAACTACATTTAGCCATCTTGATTCCACTATTGTTCTATCTCGGTCTCTAACCGAGCTTGGAATTTATCCTGCGGTGGATCCGCTGGCTTCGGGGTCCACCGCGCTTGATCCGAAAGTGGTCGGAGAGGAGCATTATCGGGTTGCGCGCGAAGTACAGAAAACCCTCCAGCGCTATAATGAATTGCAGGATATTATAAATATTCTCGGTATGGAGGAACTCTCCGAGGAGGATAAATTAACTGTTTACCGCGCGCGGAAAATCCAAAGATTTCTATCCCAGCCGTTTTTTGTGGCGGAGACTTTCACTGGTAGATCCGGCAAATTTGTGAGACGGGAAGATACGGTCAAAGGTTTCAAGGAAATTCTCGAGGGGAAGCATGATGAAAAATCGGAGGACGCGTTTTATATGAAAGGATCAATTGAAGAAGTGCAATAACCCAAATCAGCGTTCTATCAGCTTAGTAATCAGCGCCATATCAGCGGTATACCGCTGAATCCACGCCGATAGGTACGCTGAATAGGCGCTGAAGGTATTTATGAGATTGTCTGTGTATACAATCCAATCCACTCTCTTTGAGGGTGAGGTAAAGAGTGTCACGCTTCCAACACCAATGGGAGAGATTACGGTTCTTGATAACCATTTGCCGATGATTACGCTGGTAAATTCCGGAGATATCAGCTATACTGATTCCCGGAACGAAAATGGGTCGCTTCCGTTTCCCGGCGGGGTTCTTGAGGTACGGCCGGGGAGTGAAGTGATACTGCTTTCAGGATAGGAGAAAAAATGAGCGAGGACCAAACAAAGTATAATTTTGCATACGTTCTTTCTTGTGCAGATCCGGCTATCAAACCTACGCTCACCAGAACTTTTGACGAGCGTTTTGGCAGCAAGGGCTATTTCTGGATACCGGAGCTTGGAGGCGTCAAAGACATTGTTTCGCCAAAAGACCCTGCGTATCGCGAGCATATATTTCAGAAAATTCACGATGCGAAAAAGGTCCACTCTTTTGGTCTTATCGTCTTGGTGAACCATTCAGACTGCGGCGCCTATCGCCTGGCTGGAAATTCCTTTGGTGATTCGAGAGAGGAAGAAACGTTCCATGCAGAAGAATTAAAGAAGGCGGAGGACCTCATTCGGAAAGAATTTCCAGATGTCGCTGTAGAACGGCATTATTTCCTAAAAGGCGAGCAGAGAACGGCATGGTAGGGGCCCGGGAAGATAAATAGAGCTCACGCCTCATCGCGTGGGTTTTTTGTTATGGTATAATTAAAAAGTGGAAAACTATTCCCATCTCAAGGCAAAAATTCGGGAAGTAAAAGATTTTCCCATAAAGGGCGTTGATTTTAAGGACATCACGCCTCTACTTGAAGATAAGAATGCGTTTCGCGAGGCGATTGACGGACTTGCAGACTGTTTCAAGGGCTTGAAAGTAGATAAAGTCGTCGGTATTGACGCGCGCGGTTTTTTGCTTGCCTCAGCAGTTGCCTATCTGCTTAAAGCAGGCATGGTAATTATCCGAAAAGGCGGAAAATTGCCTTGGGACACGATTGTCCGCGAACACGATTTGGAATACGGACGCGGGAAACTTGAGATCCACACCGATGCGATAAAAAAAGGAGAGCAGGTTTTGATTATTGATGATGTGCTGGCAACCGGCGGGACTGCAGAGGCCGCGGTGCACCTTGTGGAGCAGTTAGGAGGTAAGATTCTCGGCATAGGTTTTTTGCTAGAGCTTTCGCTTGGCGGGCGGGAACGGCTGAAGCGATATGATGTCAAATCTCTTATAAGCTATTAATTTGATTGTGTCTCGTATAATTGCACATCTCGATATGGACGCATTTTTTGCGGCGGTTGAGGAGCGGGACCATGAGTGGCTTCGTGGTCTTCCCGTTGTGGTCGGAGCGGACCCCCAGGAAGGAAAGGGACGAGGGGTGGTTTCAACCGCAAACTATAAAGCCAGGGAATACGGCATAAAATCTGCATTGCCGATTTCCAGGGCCTGGCAGTTATCGGAGGAAGCTAAGAAAAAAGGCCTGCCGCCGGCAGTTTTTCTGGCTACGAATTTCGAGCGTTACGCCGAAGTTTCGCAGAGCATAATGGCGATTATAAGAGAATTTGCATCTTCTATTGAGGAAGCGAGTATTGATGAGGCGTATTTTGACTTGAGTTTTACGGAAACCTTTGCCGGGGCGACTTCTATTTGCCATAAAATAAAAGACAAGATAAGGGAGAAAGAAAATCTTACGGCATCCATTGGCCTTGGTCTGAATAAACTTATTGCCAAAATTGCTTCTGACATACAAAAGCCGAATGGTTTTACGGTTGTTGAAGAGAAAGATGTGGAAGCGTTTCTTGAGCCCTTGCCCATACGAAAAATCCCCGGCATCGGGCCTAAAACTGACTTATTTTTTTCCCAAAAAGGGATCAAGACGGTGCGCGATCTTAAGAGTTTCGGCCGTGATGAACTTCATGGAATGCTCGGGAAATGGGGCCTTGATCTATATGAGAAAGTTCGGGGGCTAGATGATTCTCCGGTAGCGGATACGTACGAGATAAAATCAATGGGGGAACAAGAGACCTTTCCGGAAGATACGCGTGATCCGAACTTCATTATGGGGCGTCTTGAGATCATGTGTGGGAATGTGGTTGAGCGTATGCAGGGGTCGGGCTTTCAGAGTTTTAGAACCATTGTTTTCACGGTCCGCTTTAGCGATTTTGATTCGAAATCGCGTTCACACACCCTTCTTAATGCCGCGAGCAACCAGGCAACTCTACATTTTGAGGCACTCAAGCTTCTTATGCCGTTTCTCGATTCAAGAGGAAATCCTCGGAAGAAATCCATCCGGCTTATCGGCCTGCGCATAGAGAAAATAGCATAGGTACGTTCTTTTTTGTTTAATTTTAAAAACCCCGGCTTTCCGGGGTTGATTCTATTGCTCTTAATTACTCTTTTGTGACAATAAGCTCGCGCGTTTTGAAACGAAAATTGATTTTGAAGTCGGTGTGAACGATAAGCTCGGTAATGAAAAATTCCAGGTCCTCCGTGAAGCGCTTAAAAAGATTTTTTCCAAGAACGAACGTTTGGCTTTTTTCGGCAGGGTGTATGGCTTGGGTGATTTCCATTTCAAGGAATTCTAAGATGTCTTTTGCGGATAGATCCGCGTTGCACTCAAGTTCAATCGGTTCGCCGGTAGTTTCTTTGTGGGAATAGAGCATCGTCCCCTCGGCACTTTCGTCAGCAGTCACGTTTAGTTGTTTCAGGATTTCGTCAAGTTCGTCCAGACAATCTTTTTCAATTTCCATTTGAGGAGCGGTTTTCGGGAAGAGTGCACTCCTACGTTCTCTCGCGATACGGTTATGGAGCGGATTCATATTTCCCTCCACTCCTAATTTCCAGAGAGCATTCTGGTATCCGCATTGACACTCGACGTATAGCCATTGCCTTTCTCTAAAGCCGTCAACTTTCCATCCGTCCGGGTGCAGAGAACGCTTAATTTCCGCGGGTATAGGAAGCTGTTTATTGCATCCGACGCAATCCCTTCCCGTAACCTGCTTTACGTAGTCATCCAGTGTCACGGCTGGCCTCTTTTATTGTGCAGAGTTCTTATTTTCTGATACCATATTTAGGTGTAGAAATCAATTGTGTCCGGGCCATTGATTAATAAGCGTTTTTATGCAAAAATTCGGTATGAATTCATTCCAAAAACGTATAAAAGAATTTTCCGAAGCGCGCAATTGGGGCCAGTTTCACAACCCGAAGGATTTATTATTGGGCATTGTCGAGGAAGTTGGAGAAATTCGAAATTTGGTGAAATGGGAGCAGGACACTGCTACATTGAAGCGAGTGTTAGTAGAGAATCATAATGAGTTTGAAGACAACATTGGAGATATATATTGGTTTCTCGCGATTTTAGCAAATGAAAATGGGGTTGATCTTGATGCGGCAATAGATAAAGTAATTCAAAAAAACGAAAAACGGTTTCCGGTCAAAGATACCAAGTCTCGGCATACAAACGTATATTTAGGAGGAAAAGATAAGCAGTATAACCGTGGACAAAATATTAAAAAGTGAAGATAGTAAGTAGCATATGGTAAATGTAAAAACTATTGCGATTATCGTCGGTCTGCTTGCTGTGGCTGTTGTCCTACATCTATTTTGGGGCGGAGGCAGGGCGCCGGAGGAAGGCAAGGTAAGTATTCCTCCAGCGGAGAATGTTTCACCTCCAGCAGCTCCGCAGGAGAGCAAAAACTTTATGCATACAATTACTATTGATACAAATAAAGGCACTTTTCAGTTCATGACGTATGACGCCGATGCGCCGAAAACCGTGAAGAATTTTATCACCCTGGCCGAGAAGGGATTTTATAATAACCTCACTTTCCACCGTGTGATTAAAGGATTTATGATTCAGGGAGGGGATCCAAAAGGGGATGGCACCGGAGGGCCGGGATTTGCATTTGAGGATGAATTAAACTCTAATACCGAGTCCTACCAAATCGGCTATAAAAAAGGAGTGGTTGCCATGGCCAATGCCGGGCCGAACACCAACGGAAGCCAGTTTTTCGTGATGCTGGAGGATAACCCGCTGCCCCATAGCTATACTATTTTTGGGAAAGTGGTGAGCGGGCAGGAAGTAGTGGATGCGATAGGCAGGGCGGCGGTTGGGAGAAGCGATAGGCCGCTTGAACCTGTGATTATGAAAAAAGTAAGCCCCGTTAGAAGTCATCCCGACTAAAGTCGGGATGCCGTTCCGCTAGAAGCGGAACGGACTTCTAACGGGGTGAATGTGGAGGAGAAAAAATAATGGAACAGGAGATTTTAAAAAAATTTGAGGAGCAGGGGAGGAAACTTGATGAAATTTCCGCAACAGTGCGGCAGTTAAAGAATTATTTCCTTTGGGCGCTTATAATTTCTGTTGCGGTAATTATCTTGCCCTTGATTGGGCTATTCTTCATAATTCCACAGTTTTTAAGTACGTATAGCAATCTTGGAATATAGCTTGAGATATATATTTTGGCCATGCCATAGGATACCCTGCGGTAAAACCGCCGGGTATTTATTTGTTCCTAAATTTTGTTCGCCAAAGTCTCCAAAATTTAGATAAACAAAGCTTAGCTTCATATGCTTTGTTTACACAGATTTACTAAAGTTTTGACGATCGTCAAAACTTTAGTAACATTGATACATAGCACTTATAAAAAAATACCGCTGGCAGAGCCAGTCGGATACAAATTAAACTCTTATTGGATAGTTGGCACGAGTCCTAAAAGTTTGTCTAACAGACGTCCCTTTTGATCATACTCACGCCATTCCTCCCAGCGTTTCACCAGACTTTCTACGTCGTCACCAAGATGAATAGGCGCCGGTGTACCGTTGAACCAAAACCATGACGGTTCGATCCGGTGCTCAAGCGCATCCATTGCGGCGCTTTTAACGTGACCGGCACCCACCATAAACTGATAATGCCATAGGCCTGTGGCGTCTTGGAGTAACACACCCGCCTTTGTTTTCATGAGAACACCCCCGTAAGAACCAAAACAAACATAGCATACATCGTGCTACTTTGTCAAGTGCAAGATTTTGGGATAAAAAATACCGCTGGCTGCAGCCGAGTTTGACTCGGGCGAACCATGCGGCGTGGATTTTTATGTGGATGCCGATCTGTTCCTTCGGCTTGCCTCTTCTAGGTTTTGTCGGAAGGCTTCGATTTCCCACCTGGAGTATTTGGCGAACGCCCAGGTAGAGGTAGATGCCAAAAGGAGGCCAGAGAGCGTAGAGGTAACGAGAACAATGGGCCATGGAACGGACATGAGGAGTTTGATTAAAGGAAAAATGGTTAAACTGACAAAGAGTCCAAATCCAACCGTAGAGATTGTGAAAGAGAGTAACCACCACCCCTCTATGATGGCATAAAGCCAACCAGCAGTGCCTGCCATTTTAAGGCCAACGTAGAGAGCGACCACCCCAACAATAATTAAAACAAAGAACTGAACCATGGCCCCTCCTTATGAACCACAACAAAAATAACATATCCGTGTTATTTCGTCAAGCAAGTTTGGTAATGTGCACACACATATGGCGGTTTTCTCCTAACATGGAGAAATGGCCATAT
>CAZPDF010000003.1:0-105110 GCA_964585475.1 uncultured Candidatus Saccharibacteria bacterium | reverse complement strand
AAAGGTGGATGTCGAATAGCGGTTTAGACGAGTGGTGGCAAGGCAATACTCTTGCGCCATTTGTTTGGAACGAAAGTAATCTTTCTTATAACGTAATCTCGCAAACCAATCAATGGCGAAAAACACAGGCAGTGACCATAAACTTTCTCAAAGGAGGCAAATTGATACGTACTCTTTATTCTACTTCTATGTATCAGTATGAAAGCTGGGATCAATATGTGTATGACACATATGTTCCCGGAGAATTGCCTGCGGGGAACGATTATACGGTGGAGATCATTTTCCACGGGCCCACTGGGGATATCAGAAACGTAAGCAAGGCGCCGTTTAGCATCGGGCTAGTTCCGGGAGTTATTGCGCTCGGCACCTCTTTTACGGATATATTCACCGGCGCCCATCGCACGCTGCCAAACGGTTATCTTACCTATCCACCAGACACCATAATTTATCCGGGCACGAGAGGCGACGGCACTTCTTTTTACCGCCTTACGACGAGTTTTTGGAACGCAACAAATATTTTTGGAATGAATACCGATGAGACAGGCCTTAAGACGCAAAAAGCCGCTGTCTCTGCTTCCAGCTATGTTTCGGGGACAACAATGTATCTGGACCGCAATGCCGACGGGACTTTTGTCGGGGTTGTTGACGCAATTGATAAGCAGATCGAGCCCAAGCGCGTACCTGTGGAAAATTCAATAGCGAATCTTCACTATGGATACAATAAATTGTGGCCGGGTATTAATTTTCTTGTAGAAACCGACACGCCACTTGCTTACGAATTTGATTTGAAAGCAGATGGCAAAAAAATATCCGGTCGGGCCGCTCCGGTTTTGGGAGGATACTTATGGACAAACCTAACCAAGATTCCTGTAAGCTACGATGATATAAACTTAAATGTAAAAACCGATGATGGAAAGGTTTTCGCTTTCACAATCCCCAAGCTCGGTTTTGGATACATTGGGTCCGGATATGTAAGGCTCAAGGTTGCAAACGGCGCGGCGCGCTTGGACTACAGCCCCAACATTGAAGTTATTTCGCCGAACGGAGGAGAAAGGTGGCAAGCTGGCTCCACGCAAACCATACGCTGGAAAATAAATAACCCAAATTCGCCTCTTCAACCTTACTTCCGCGGATTGCCTTTGAGGGCAAGCCTTATCAGCGATGAATACCAGGGCTGGTGGGGGGCGATATCGTATCCGGAAATAATGTTGATCGGTACCGGCGCGTTCACCGACGAAAGCCTTACCTGGACCATACCTTCTGATCTCACTGGCTGGTTCCGAGTTAAAGTGAGCGCGAACACTTCTTGGGGCGGAGAATGGGCTCGCGACTTTAGCGACAGTCGGCTAACAGTTACCGCGCCTTAAATAAATATGAAAATCGACATAATTATAGCTTTAGTTCTAGCTCTAGCCGGAGGCGCTTATTTCTTTTACCAAAATCTGGAATTTGAGAAACAGATTGGCAGGTATCCCCTTAGGATGCCCCCCGTACAAGTTTAAGGTACTGGTTCGACCTTTGAAAGTGCCTTTCGGCGAACACCGCCGGAGGCATTTTTAATGCGGTATGAATTCGATTTTGGTTGTAGTCGTGGACGGTTTTTGAGATCTCAGATTAAAGAGGGTATATTGAAAATTTTGGAAAATAGAATTGGGGGTTCTGTAAATTAGCACCCCCACCGGCTGAGGGATGCTACCGAGGGTTCCAACAGAAAACGACGAAAGAGGACCAAAAGTCTAGACCCCGGCAACAGTAGCCCGAAAAATCGTTTGAAACGCAGATAATTCCATAATAAGCTGGTTCCAATTTACCTTCACGTAGTCAATATGTGAATAGGGCAAATTCGAAAAGTTCCGCATCAACAAATCACTTCTTTGCTGAAACGGTTTTGGGGTTGACAAAGTATTGTCTTCGTGCTACGAATCTTTACAGCACCGTCGGGGGCTTATCATGACTGAATTTCATCACCAGCGGGAATTTTGCCAGGTTCCCGATATCCCTCGCGATACACCACGATACATTGCTGAAAAGGCAGAAATTCATTGTCGCTGTTGCGGGAATCAGATGCGGGTTTGCGGTCTTGGCGGAAGCCTTGATGAAACTGGCGCATATGAAGTCCTCTGTGATTTTTGTCCGGGCAATTTAAGGTCTTTGGAGGAACAAGTTAGGGAAGCGGCGAGATAACATCTCTCGCTTTTTAATTTGCAAAATATGTATTGCCCGAATGTTTAAGCAATCCGGCGCCAAACGTTCTACCGCCGCAGCACCGTTCTTGCAAAAGGGAAAAAATTGGCTTATGATTCTTTGCATTGAGACGGCGTAGCTTAGTGATAGAGCGCAGCACTTTCACCTACCCAAATTTCTGGCTCTGTAGTTCAACGGGCCGAAGCTATAGGCTTCGGCGGGTATTTTAGCGAGCAGTGCCAGGCACTTGCGAGCGTAAAGAAATACCCGGGGTTTCGCCGAAGGAAGCGAAACGAACGGAACACTTTCACCCTCCCACCTTTTATGCCGGCGTAGCTCAGTGGCAGAGCGAGGGACTCATAAGCCCTAGGCCGCAGGTTCGATCCCTGCCGTCGGCAAAAATGTAAAAAGGTAGGAGGGCAAGTAACGCTCAGAAGGTGGTTCAACTCCACCCAGAGCCATCGGATAGAATTTTTAAACATCTAAAAACAAAAAAACATCAATGCGCACAAAACCGTATTTTAAAAGAATACTCCTCAAGCTCTCCGGGGAGACACTAGGAGGAAGGGGCAAACTTGGATTGGATCTCGCATCAGCAAAATATATTGCACGTGAGGTGCGGGACGCACGGCAGCTGGGTTGCGAAATAGCGTTGGTCGTCGGCGGGGGAAATTTTGTTCGCGGAAAAGATTTTTCGAAAATAGGGGCTGACCGCGCCACGGCAGACTATATGGGGATGCTGGGAACCATGATTAATGCCCTTGCGCTTCAGGGTACGATCGAAAATTTAGGAATGAGTACACGGGTTATGAGTGCCATCACGGCAACCGAGATCGCAGAACCTTTTATTAGACGCCGAGCCTTGAGACATTTAGAAAAAGGGAGGGTTGTTATTTTCGCGGGGGGCACCGGCAGCCCTTATTTCTCAACCGACACCGCCGCGGCCCTGCGCGCATTGGAAATTCAGGCCGAAGTCATACTCAAGGCGACCAATGTACGGGGAGTATATGCCGCCGATCCCAAAATGAACAAAAAGGCAAAGTTTTTGCCCGAAATCAGTCCGCTTGAGATGGTAGAACGGGGACTCAAGGTCATGGATTTGACAGCAGCCACCCTTGCCATGGAAAATAAGGTCCCGGTTGTCGTCTTTGATGTATTCAAGAAAGGAAACTTGAAAAAACTGATCAAGGGCGAGAAAATAGGATCCCGAGTAGTTTCAAAATAAAATAACATATGCGGTGGTAGCTTAGCTAGCTTAACCCCGCACAAATTGCTCCGCAATTTAGCGGGGCAAGAGCGCCTTGTTTAAAAAACAACTTTCCTCCCTGCCCGCCCCGCACCTTTTGCGAAAAAAATTTATGCGGCCATAGCTTAGCCCGGTTTAAAGCGCCTCCTTGTCACGGAGGAGACCAGGGGTTCGAATCCCCTTGGCCGCGTTGTAAGAATCAAAACCCCATACATGGGGTTTTGATTTTACTAATGTTGGGGGGATTCGAAGGGTATTTCAAAACGTGAATGTCTTCACGTTTTGAAAACCCGGGCTCCGAAGGAGCGCGAAGCCGGTGAGTATCGCGAACCGTGCAAAGCGCGGGTGAGGAGGAATCCCCTTGGCCGCGATTCGTAAACAAAGATGCTGGGTCACGGAGGACCCCGTACAACACGCAAAGCGTGTATACGGGGCATAGATCGCCGGCCTGCCCCGTCACTAAATTTGCACCTTTGGTTTGCCTGGGGCAGTACAAATTTTAGTGCGGAGTTCGAATCCGGCCCGCTTCGCCAAAGCTTCAGCGAGGCGAGTCGGCTTGCGCTTACCAGAATTTTAAAAAGCGGTTTCAAGCCGCTTTTATGTTCCAAAGAATTTCTCGGTGATTACTTTAATGAGCGTCGGGCTTGGAATTGCATACCCGAGCACTCCGCTCTCGGCTCGCCAAAGCCGTATGGCCATCCCCCTGATGCCGCCGCCAAGGCCGATCACCGGGCCGCCGCTGCACCCAGGCTCGACCCCAACGCCTGGAAAACCGATAACGATAACACCCGGATGATTTCTGATATAAGAGGTCCTTCCGTGGTAAAATCCGGTTCGCAGGGAAGCTTTATGAATTTCTGGATTGCATATGATAAAAAGCGGGGTTTTAAATACTTCAAGACCGGATAAGTTTGCGGAGAGTTCTCCCGGCCGAACCCAAGGCGTGGTTCCTTCCGGCAAACGAATAATGAGTTGGTCCAATATTTCTGAATAATATACATCGTCGGTTTTTACAGTGATGGTTCCCGCTGGACCAAATCCATAGATAATATCTTCCGGTTTCGCCATAAAATCCTTGTGTCCGACGGAAAGGTAAAAAAGACGGGAGCGGAAAGACACAAGAAAACCGCTGGCGGTATTCTCAAGCAACCATCCGCCTCCAGGACCGGAGTCACGCGCCGACTTTAGCTTCCACCAAAGCGGCACGACGTAATTTATTTCCCGCGCGGCGTTCCTGATTTCTGACTCAAACTGGAGCAATTCGCGCTCTTCCAGGGGTTTTCCTAGAAAGACATCAAGTGCCGGGGAAAGAACGGGTACGGCGTGGTTGGAGGCGACGTTAAACTTTGCCTCCAGAACAATTCCCAACACCATAGACATCGCTATCAGCATAAAAAGCCCGATCGTTTCCGCTAGCTTACGGAGCGCTTTTAAGAAAAACTTTTTCAAGATTCTCTCCGGCCATTCTGCCAAGGTTGCAGGCAATTTATCATAATTTTCAATAAACACGCAAGGGGCAGTAGACGCATACCGCGGCCTTCCCGAAAACTTCGTTTTGAACTACAATAAAATGTAGGATGGACGAACTTTTACGAATAGAGCATCCGGCCCTGCGCGATCTTGAAAAGACAGAAACGCGAGGGAGGGGCTTGAACCAATTTGGTTATGAAGCAACCAAATCGGAGATTTAAGATTTCTTAAACAATTTTAATGTCGGAAGGTGCGCATGAATTAAATAAAAACTGGCTTGAGGAAGCAAGACGGGAGGTGGGGGAGTATGTCGAGAGAGAAAGACGCGAAGAAGTAGAAACTGGGCATTTCTTAAACGAAAATTTTGATGTGTCTCAAATCTCCGAGGAAGATTTAAGAATGTGGCAAAAAATCCAAGACGGGTCCTTAACCAAAGAGGAATTCAGCACTTATAATTCTCAGTTCATAATGGGGCGCTGGGATGACAGAGTAGATATCGAGCCGTCGCGGCGCGTATTTCTACACTTTCTAAGAAACAGGGCCACGGGTTTACTTCTCGAACGAGAGTATAAAAACCACGCATGAAATTCTCATACAATTGGCTTAAAGAATTGGCCAGATTTAAAGAATCTCCGGAAAAACTCGCGGAGACGCTAATGCATCGCGCATTTTTGAAACAATCTTAGAAAATTACCATGACCAAGGAAACCCTACTCTCAAAAGAAATAGTTGGCGCCGAACAAACCGAGCCGGATCCAAGGGCGCGGGAATATTACTCGCGCATAAATGAAACGTTTCAAAAAAAGCTGCATGGCGCAGAGACTTTCACAGAATACGCAAAAGAGACCGGTATGGATATAAGCGAGGAGGGATTAGAAACGCTGGGACTCCTCACCCGTTCTTTTTACACGAAAGCCCATCGGCGCAAGATCAAAGAGGCCCGTAATTACGTAATCAGCACCGCGAGCCCCCTTAATACGCAGAGCATGTTTGAGCTCGCTGAGAAGGTCTTAACGCATTCTGTCTGGAAACCGGGCGGACCCCTGGAAGAAGAGGACAAAAATCTGGTGCGCACTCTTTTCTCCAATGAACGATTTTTAGAATATTTTGCTGAACACTGGGACCTCTTTATTTCTTACTCCCATAGGTATCCCGAGGTGGCCGAGCGGATTTTGGGCGAGAGAAACACAATTGTTTCTTTTTTAGAAAAACTGTCCTCCGGGGAAGTGTCGCTGTTATTTTCCAGATCCGACAGCTACCCGAAAGCCCTATCCCGCCTGGTCCGCGATCAAACTTTGCCTGCAAAAATCATAGACAAAATAATGCTCCCTTTTCTTGCCTACTCTTATAATTATCCTGGGACGGCGGAGGAAGCACTGCGCAATCCTGTGTTTCGAGATATAGCAGCAAGCAGGTGGCCGCAGTTTATGCTCCAAGACTCCCATAATTATCCGGGTGCGATGGAGGACGTTTTGCACAGTCCCTTGAGTGGATTTTTGGCACGGAACCATGACGTAGCGCTAGCTCGTTTCTCCTGCAACTACCCGGAGGCATACGAAGATCTTAAGAAACGCTTCCCCCATCTTCACACTTCTGCCGAGGTCCACGAAGCGCCAGGCCAATATAAAGAGATGGCGGAGTTTCCGTTTCCTCCCCCCAACCCTTATTTTCTGCTTAGGGACGGCTTTGCCACGCAGGACCTTATCGCCACCCCAAGCGATTTCCAGCGCTTTCAAGGCGGCGTGGAAAAGGCGTTCGGAATTACCATTGATCCGGAGGCCAGTGTAAGCTATGGCATTGAGGTTGAACCGGATATAGCGGGCGAGGTAGATACTGAAGGGGAATATCGGTCGTTTGCCGTAACATCCTCCGGGTCGCTGGCTAAATTGGTGGAGGAGTATGCCAAAGAACTATCGCATCTCACCAAAATGCCGGAGCAACTCCATGGCGAAATGATGGGAACTCTTCATTTAAACATCGCGGTCTCGCAAAAAGAGTATACGCCCCTTATCCACTCTCTTAAAAAATTTAGAGAAATAGCCGGACTTATTGTTTCCTCATCAGTCGGCGCGCCGCGTTTAAGAAAAAATCTTGAGAGTAAATATCTTGCCGCGGGAGGACTTGCTAACATTTTTTTCGTTCCCGACTTTGCCCGCTTGGCACCCGGATCCACCAAACAAGTAATGCGCCTTGAAATAAAGGGGTTTGAACTTGCTCGCGACAAAAAAATGCGGCGAGTTATGATACAGGGCTTCGACGTGCTGGCTGAAATCATGGAAAATCCGCAGATCCTGGAAAAGCTGGAGCCCGGGGACGAACTACTACGTATGCGCGAGGAGCTTATGCGCCTCGTTCAGATCGAATCGGAGAAAGAAGAGGAACTTATGACGCTTACGCCCCGCAACCGGACCCTAAGTCAGTACCGAGAAATGGTAAGAGGATTTGAAGAGACAGCCGAGGGGTTTGAAGAGAAAATGCTGCAAAAAATTCAGGCCCTGGAGCGTTCGCCCCAACTGACTGAAGCGGAGACAAAAGAGCAAAAACTCCGTGCGCTTCTCAAAGACGAAGAAGCGACTCTTACGGGGCGCATGTCCCAAGATCTTGCGGAAAGATACCGCCGGGGCGAGGATATATCCAGAATTTTAAAAAATTTGGGACTGGGAGCCGCACAGGAACGGATACAATCTTTACAGAAGGCCCTTGAGGATAACCGATTAAATAAACTGGCCCTTCCGGAATGGGTGGATTTAGAACGGGCCAAGAATTGGTCAAAAGAGTTCTTAACTCTTCGCCGCCATGCTTCGGAGGCGATCGCACATATACGCGACCTTCGCCTTTCCATTGGCAATAGCCGCAAAAAAGCAGCGGCGCTGCAGGAATCTATGCTGGCTGCTGTGGGGCGCCAAGTCCGAGAAGCGCAATCTTCGCTACCATGAAATTTTCATACAAATGCATATGGAGATCAACATCAGATCAGAAAAAGAAGAAAAGCTAAGGAAGGAGCTCGAAAAAAAACACGACCCGGAAAGTAAAAGGCAGGTTCGTTTTCTTGCCATGCCCGACCTATCTCGATTGTCCGGAAGCCCCATAAACGAGCTCGTCCAACGCATTCTAAACCTGCGTGGCTTTGCCGGCTTTGATATTATTCGGGTTCCCGAAATTGTACCCGCTGACGTAAGCTTTGATCTCTTTGGTTTTCCGAAAGACCACCCGGCGCGTTCCCATTCCGATACTTACTATATTGACGACAGCCATATCCTCCGTACCCATACCACGATTATGTGGTATTACTATTTGCTGGAGGATGCCGTCAAGGAAAAAATTAAAAATGGCTTGCCTGTCGGGTCTTTGTCATACGGAAAAGTATACCGCAAGGATGAATTAGATAGGCACCACATGAACGTATTTCACCAGATGGACGGATGGTATCTTTGCCGGAAAGAGGAAAAAATAATTACCTCCGAAGATTTGCAGAATGTGTTGGCAGAAATTGCGAAGGCAGTTTTCGGCCAAGATGTAAAATATCGCTTTAACGAAGACCAATTTCCCTATACGGATCCGAGCTTGGAAATGGAAATAGAAAAAGATGGAAAGTGGGTTGAGGTATTGGGGAGCGGGGTGGTAAAGGGACAAGTCCTTAAAAATTTGGGCGTTGACCCCAATCTATACAATGGCTGGGCGTTTGGATTCGGCTTGGAGCGCCTGGCGATTGCAAGCATGGAGCTGCCGGATATCAGATTACTGTGGTCGGAGGATGAACGCGTCAAGAAGCAACTCCGTTTAGGAAACAAATTCAAAGAAGTCAGCAAATTTCCGCCGATCACAAGAGACATTTCCTTCGTGGTAGATAAAGATTTCATTCCCAATAATTATTTTGACCTTATAAGGGATATCGGCGGGAATTTAGTTGAAGAAGTCCGGCTATTGGATAAATACGAAAACGTAGAGAAATTCGGTCCGGACAAAACTAGCTACACCTACCGCATAATCTACCGGAGCAACGAGCGAACGCTTGAGACTAGTGAAATAGGCCCCCTGCAAGATAAGATTTATCGGGAAACCAAAAATCAGTTCGGGGCTGAAATTAGATAGAGAGCTTTCTCTAAAAATGAGCTCGTCAAGCAAAGAAAGGGTCATCAACTATTACGAGCGTTTGGGATCACGCCTCGGCTATGATTATCTCCTTGGCGGCGCGATTCATTTTGGCTATTATCCCGATGACAAAAAGTCCATCTCAGAAAAGGAGGCGCAAAAAGAGTATCACAAGCTAGTCGGCAATATATTGCGCCTCGTACCAAACGATGTCGTTCTTGACGCGGGCTGCGCGGCCAGGGAGCCGTGGCCTGTTTTTTAGCAAAATACTTCGGGTCCAGCATCATCGGCATCAACATCGTCCCACGACATATTGCTAAGGCCCGCAAACGCGCAAAAGAATTTGAATGCGAAAATAAAATAGACTTTCAGCTCATGGATTATTCGGAAACTGCATTTTCGAATAATTTTTTTGATAAGGTCTATACCACTGAGTCCTTATCGCATTCTCCCGATGTTATAAAAACGTTGAAAGAATTTTTCCGCATCCTGAAACCAGGCGGGCGAATTGCGCTTTTTGAATACACAATAGCTCCGGATGATAAATTCTCCCCGCATGAGAAAAAAATGCTCGACGCCGTAATTGGGGGGTCGGCAATGCTCGGGCTTAAACAATTCCGGCACGACCAATTCCCGAGTGTTTTGAGAGCAGCCGGATTTAAAAACATCGAAACGCAGGATATCACGACAAAGGTAGGGCCCTCATTTGGTCGCCTTCATCGCCTCGGTAAAATTCCCTATTTAATAGTGCGGGCGCTAAACGCTCAGAAATTATTTCCAAACCTAACCGCGAGTTATGAGTACTACAAAATGGCCCAGAGAGGACTTATTCGATACTGCATATTCGTTGCTCGAAAATAGGACATTTGCGATTGCAAAAGTTAGGTATAACGGACTATGAAGATCTCACGATTCATTATCATTAGCCGCCCGGCGCTGTGGCCGTGGATTTTCCTTCCTTACCTGGTGGGCATCGGAAATGTGGGTAACTTCACCGCCTTCTCCTTGACGGAATTTTTATTTTTTCTCTTTCCGCTTAATTTCTTCCTATACGGCATAAACGATATTTACGACAAGAAAAGCGACGAGATAAATCCTAGAAAAGGAGGTCTCCAGGGCGCCATACTGAAAGAGGACGAAATTGCGCCCGTGAAATTGATATCCTTTGCAATAGCCGCCACTTTTCTTATCCTCGCGGGCTTTTCTGGAAACTGGAAACACGTTTTCTTTGTATTAGTTTTCCTTTTGGCGTCATTTTCATATTCTCATTCTTCAATTCGATTTAAAGAGATCCCGTTTCTCGACTCCATAATCGGCGGCCCGGTGATTTATCTTTCTCCTATCTTAATTGCTTTTTCACTAAACGGATCTATTTCCGACTTGTCCCCTCAACTTTTCTTGCTGACGTTGCCATTAATTGGTTTCCACGCCGGCTCGACCTTAAAAGATGCTGAATATGACGCAGGCGCGAGGATGCAAAGCACGGGAATTTTTTTGGGGAGAAAAAATACACTTATTTTTGCCCTTCTTCTGATAGCCCTTCCGCTGATCTTTTTTATCTTAGCCGGGGATCCGTTTTTAACGGCCATTCTGGGTGTTACTGCGGCGTGGACATCGTTTTTAGCATTCTCCAAGCTAAAATATGACAATGAATTGCTAACCGCCCTCATTGCCACTTTCGTTTTCTGCTGGGTAACGACGCTTCTCTACTACTTCCTAAGAGCGAACTGGTGACAATAACCGACCTCGCAGCATAGCTGCGAGGTATTCCTGAAGGAATACGCGTCCTGAAATCGGACGACAACTTCGGGGTTATTTCCTCCGCTTCGGTCCGACTTAAGTCGGACCTACGCTCCTGGCCAGCATTCATCCCCGCCCCGACTCAGGTCGGGGCGGGGTATTCTGCCAGAAATAATAACAATCTTCCTGAACTCAAGTTTCATTACTTTATAAGCCTTCTGTCCCATTGAATTTCTTCTCTAAATTTGCTAAAATTATTAAAGAAGCTTGAGTTTTGAACCCATAAGAAAAACCGCGAAAGTATGCGGTTTTTCGTTGCTTAAAGACGTTCAAGCTATTTAAATGCGGGCCTTGTTTTAACTACTAAATTATGCTAGGATAACAGCATGAAAACGCCCACCATAGTAAGACAAACCAAAAACTATTTGCTTGTAAAAATACCCCTCCCTAAGGGAAGTAACCTGCATACCCACGCAAAGAGTGGAATTGACAAGATGAACGCCGCAGAAAAACGCCTCTGGAAAGTTATTCAAGAGGGGGAACGGGACGTTAGGGCGGGAAGAGTTATTACGGCCAGATCGATTGATGAAGCACTGAAGAAATATGCCAAACGGCAATGGGATTAAAATTATACACAGTGCCCGTTTCCTTAAATCGCTAAAGCGTCTTCCAAAATCGTTGAAAGAAAAAGTAGTGGAACACGATGCTATTTTTAGAAAAAATCCTTTTGATTCTAGGTTAGAAGCGCATAAATTACACGGGCGATTTAAGGGGTTCTGGGCGTACTCGGTCGATTATCACTACCGGGTCATTTTTATTTTTGAAGGTACGAAAACAGCCACCTACTATGATGTTGGTCCGCATGATATCTACGACGGAGAATAACCAACGCCCGCAACAGAGCCGCAGGATACTCTGCCAGAGATAATAACTAACAACTAACATGCCAAAGAAAACTAAAGCCAAAAATAAAAAACCGATAAAGCGTAAGGCGTCCCGAAAGACGGTAAAGAAAAGGGTGCCCGCAGCGTCAAAAAAACGGAGCCCACAACCGCGAAGTGTTGATGCGCCCGAAACTAAGCCCACCGCAACAAGGGCAAGCGATTCCTATACGGCAAAAGATATCTACGTTCTCGAGGGCCTCGAACCCGTAAGAAAACGCCCCGGGATGTATATCGGTTCAACCGGGCCGGACGGTTTACACCATTTAATCTATGAAACGCTTGATAACTCCATTGACGAGGCCATGGCCGGATACGCAAAAAATATTGCCGTCACCCTGCTTCCCCAAAACCGTGTGATGACACTCGATGACGGCCGCGGAATTCCGGTTGAAATTCATAAACAGACCAAAAAATCGGCGCTGGAAACCGTAATGTGTACACTTCACGCCGGAGCTAAATTCGGCGGGGAATCATATAAAGTATCAGGGGGATTGCATGGCGTTGGCGTATCGGTAGTAAATGCCTTATCAATCTGGATGAAAGCCGAGGTTTGCCGCGACGGATCTCAATACGCGCAGGAATACTCGCGCGGCAAACCGAAATATTCCGTTAAGAAAGTTGGGAAATGCGGAGGGTCGGGAACGGCAGTTACATTCGAGCCGGACCCGGAAATTTTCTCCCCCAAAGACGGATCCGCCTCTGGCGGCGAAAAAATCCAGTTTGATTGGATCCGCATCCTTGACCACATTAGACAGCAGGCCTATCTCACCAAAGGCGTGCGGATCTCGGTATTCGATGAACGGGATGGAGGCAAAGCTAAGGACGGTACGGTGATTCACAATGCCTATTCCTTTTATTTTGAAGGGGGTATTGTTTCCTATGTTAAGTACCTCAACCGAAGCGAAACGGCCAAGCATGACAACATATTCTACGTTTCAAAAGAGGTGCCTATGGATTCAAGAAAAATTCTGGTAGAGGCGGCATTGCAATATACAGAAGACATACAAGCTAAAGAGCTTTCATTTGCCAATAATATCCACACGGGCGAGGGCGGCATGCATCTTACCGGGTTTCGCACGGCTTTAACCCGAGCCTTAAATGATTACGCCAAAAAAAATGATTACTTCAAAAAAGAGGACGAAACCCTTACCGGAGACGACGTGCGGGAAGGAATTACGGCAATAATTTCGGTGAAACTGCGCGAGCCGCAGTTTGAGGGACAAACCAAGGCCAAACTCGGCAACCCGGAGGCAAGAACCGCGGTGGAAAATGCCGTGGGCGAGGCGCTCAAAGAGTGGCTTGAGAAATATCCGCGCGATTCGCAGGAAATTATAGGCAAGGCCCTTCTCTCGCAAAAAGCGCGCAAGGCCGCAAAAGCGGCGAGAGAAACCGTACTGCGCAAAGGGCTCCTTGACGGCCTGATGCTTCCGGGAAAACTGGCCGATTGCCAGTCAAAAAATCCGGAAGAGTCGGAACTATTCCTGGTGGAGGGCGATTCGGCCGGAGGCAGTGCAAAATCCGGAAGAGACCGAAAATTCCAGGCGATTTTGCCACTTCGCGGAAAAATTCTTAACGTCGAGCGAGCACGCCTCGATAAAATGCTCTCCTCCAAAGAAATCAGGTCCCTCATCATTGCCCTCGGGGCCGCCATAGGAGACGAATTTGACGAATCTCGACTGCGCTACCATCGGATTATCATTGCAACGGATGCAGATGTGGACGGCGCACATATAAGAACTCTGCTTCTCGCCCTTTTCTACCGCTATTTTCCGGCCATCATACAAAGCGGCTATTTATATATCGCGCAGCCGCCGCTTTATCGAATTCAATCCGGCAAAACCATTCGCTATGCATATTCCGACGACGAAAAAGACAAAGCAGTTACGGACCTAAAAAACCAAAAACTGGAAAGCAGAAAAGAACGGGCTGCCGCAACCCTTCGACAAGCTCGGGGCAAGGGTATAAAAGAGGCAGAAGACAAAACTGCCGAGGATGAATCCGTTTCTACGATGAAAGGGCCCGAAATACAACGCTACAAGGGTCTCGGCGAGATGAATCCGGGGCAACTTTGGGAAACCACCATGGATCCCGCGCAAAGAATATTAAAACAGGTGGCAGTTAAAGACGCCTCGGAAGCCAACCGGATTTTTGATATTTTGATGGGAGACGAGGTGTTCCCCCGCAAGAAGTTCATTCAGACCCACGCGAAAGCCGTAAAGAATCTTGATATCTAACCGACCCGTACTAAAAATGGCCCGCAACCCGCGGACCATATTGTTCTTATTTATATCTAGTTACGCATGATGGTAGAATCTTAATTCCTTTGGCTTTCAGCCAAAGTTTCATCCATTCGTTTTCCGGATCATGCTCTTCACAAAAATATCGATCCGAGACCATAGATCCCTCCACGGGCACTTTTCCAAAGGCGGGTTTACGGCAAAACACTTCTTTTATACGGGGGAGGCCGCGATGGTCTATTTCCTCTTCCTCTGTGTAGTAAAGATTACATTTACAAATGCGGGGGAAAAAATACCCATAGATTGACAACCCCACCACCGCCGCAAACGCAACAAGCAAAAAATGAAATATAAACCAGCCGTGTCCGTCTTCGGGGGATGGGGCAGCGAACCTTTTAAGGCCGAGGACAAACAAAACCAAGGCGAGTACCGACAATAACGGCGGGAACTGAGGTGGGAAAGGTTTTAGCCCCATAGTCCGCCCATTTTCTCAATGAACTTTAATACTTGACAGCTATCATTGTATATCTATATACTGGAGTTTAAAAGGGCCTGCGGGCCTTTTAAAAAACCCCGAACTACGATAAAAAGACCATGCTCAATCGCATCATTACGTTTTTAAAAGAGGCGCGAATTGAACTAAAAAAAGTCACCTGGCCGACGCGCGAAGACACCATCCGTTATACCCTAACGGTTATTGTGATTAGCGGAGCAGTTGCGCTTTTTCTCGGAGGATTGGATTATTTGTTTCAATACATATTAAACACTTTTGTTTTATAACCAACCACTATGGTCAGAGAGAAACCGACAATGCCATATATATTCGGTGAACCAGAAGGGCTCGGGCGGAGAGAATCAGAGGAAGAGCGGGAAGAGAGAGAACGGCTTACAAAGGAGGACCCGCGAATACTGCGCGGGCGAAAAAGGTCCTTCACTCACGGCATAGAAGAAGTCTCCTTAAATGATATTCCGGAGGAGGAAATAGCAACCGAGGACTCAATTTTTGCGGACGAGGAAGCGTGGGGGGGATGAGGATGGGAAAAACTCTGATTCGCACGATTGGGATGATGAGTATGGGACCGAAAACCCAATTGCCATCTTAAGATCTGGTAAAACAGAGCAAACCATTCTGCGCGGCGAGGAACCGCATGACGACCCAGAACATCTTTTCCATGAAATTAAAACGGACAAACCGCACTTATCTTCTCGTCAGTCCAGGGGTCCTGATTTAGAAAAGCTACCCAAACAAGGGCCTGTTTCTGCAGATCCTTTTGGTTGGGACGCGAGAAGATTCAAAAAGGGTTCGAAACAACGCGGAAAGGAGAAGAGAAAATAACTTAAATATAGATAAATGCCAAAGCAAACATCAGAATTCGGCAGGAACTGGTATGCGGTCCATACCTATTCGGGGTACGAAGACGCGGTAGCAAGAAACCTCAAACAACGGATAGAATCCATGGGAATGGAGGATAAAATTTTCGCAGTCCTCGTTCCTATCGAGAAAAAAATAAAAATAAAAAACGGGAAGCGCCGGGTAGTGGAAGAAAAAATCTACCCGGGGTACGTTTTGGTCGAGATGGTAGTTACCGACGATTCCTGGTACGTCGTGCGCAATACCCCGCGTGTAACCGGCTTTGTCGGCGCAGGAACCACGCCCGCCCCGCTATCCGCGGAAGAGATGGACGTCCTCCTTAAACGCATGGGGCAGGAAGAGCCAAAATTCAAGATCGAGGTTAGCGTGGGGGATCCCGTTAAAATTACCGACGGCCCCTTTAAAGATTTTGACGGGAAAGTCTCCGAAGTTGACCAAGAGCGGGGAAAGCTTAAAGTACTCGTTAACGTATTCGGCAGAGATACACCGGTTGAATTGGATTCTCTACAAATCAAGAAAATATAAACTAACTTAGGAATAAAAATATGGCAATGGAAGGCCCACAACCCAAAGCAACGGAAGGCACACCTGGCGCAGAAGACCACACCGCCGGTGTTGAGGGTATAGAAGATAAAGAACGAAGAGAAAAAATGATGCAGCAGATCGAAACTATGAGTTCGGATCTTGAAAAGCTAACCGGCTCTAACCCACTAAATTATCAAGAGGCAATTCGGGATATAGAAACGCGCTTGAAAAGAATAGAGGAGGACTATAAAGATCTGGTGGACGAAGACGGCGACGCGTTTTTATTCGAAACGCAGTCGCTACTCAATCTTGTTGCTGGGAACGTTGGAGTCTGGGCCGCATTTGAAGACATGGAGGAGGAGACGATTGAAGAGGCCCAAGAACTCAAGGAAAAATTTAAACACCTTGCGACCAAAGGCAGAGAATTAACCGCTCGTTATCTTCGTGCGGGCGGAGCGGAATTTGATAAAACCGGGGTTCTGCGCGCGACGGAAAAACAAATCGACTCGGTACGCAATGAAATGAAAAGCGCCACCGAAAAAACGCGAGATGACCACGACGAGGAAGAAGAAGAGGAGGAATAACAATTCTTAAATACTGCTTAAAATAAAATGCCCAAACCCATAAAAACCGTTCTAAAACTCCAACTCCCGGCCGGCAAAGCAACGCCCGCCCCCCCGGTCGGAACCGCCCTGGGGCCACACGGAGTTAATATTGGGGATTTCGTGAAAAAATATAATGACGCGACTTCGCAGATGGGAAGCGATATTGTGCCGGTTGAAATTACGATATTCGCGGACCGGACTTTTGAATTCAAGCTAAAAACCCCTCCAGCATCGGATCTTTTGAGAAAAGCGGCATCGATAGAAAAGGGATCGGGAGAGCCAAATAAAAAGAAGGTGGGAAAAGTAACTAAAGACGATATCCGCAAAATCGCCGAGCGGAAAATGGAGGATTTGAATGCGGAAACCATTGAAGCAGCGGAGAAAATTATTGAAGGAACCGCCCGCAGTATGGGCATAGAGGTTAAATAGCGGTTTCGGTTATTTCTTTTCAGACACGACTCGGCCGCTCCTGCGGCGGCCTCGCTAAGGGTCGGCACGATTTTCGTGCCTTGCACGATCCGAGCAAATCGTGCCTCCCATTGTCTGATAAAGAAATCTCCTCAACCGCCGATGTTCTTGGTGAAAATTTTCTTAAGGTAAAATGTCGGGGTTTACAGACCTCGACATTTTGTTTTTATGGGTTTAAGATTTTCTTAGAACCCAAAAGGGAATAGGCGAATGGCCCCGGATATTGTCCCGGATCTTGTAATCGGACTTGCCGCGCTCCCATCCCGAGGAAAAGGAACCACCGCAAAAATCATACAAATCCTTCTCCCGAATCAAACCGCGATCGCATCCAGCGGCATGATCCTACGCTCGACCGCGCGCCGCCTCAATCTCCCGGACCCGGATTCGCGAAAAACCTGCCAAGATCTTTATATGGATCTTGCCTCAGGGCTCGGCAATGAGTGCCTCCACGGTGGGCTCAAGAAATACTGGGAGGAATCAGGAAAGAGAATCTGGGTCTTTGACGGAGTGCTTATGCCCTGGGACGTGAAATTCGTGAAGTCATTTCCGCGCTCGGCGCTATTCTACATAGAATGCGGCATGCAAACCGCTTTCGAGCGCGCGCGCCAGCGTAGCGATGCCACCGCCAAAACCGATGAAAAAGAAATGGCCTGGGAGGAATTCAAGAAAATGCACGAGCACGAAACCGCCAAACACGTCGCTTCAATAAAAAGCGGGGAGGGGGTGATATTGCTTGATAACCACGGCCCGCCAAAAAAGCTTTGTCAGCAAATAGTCAGAGCCTTCGAAGATGATCTCTGCTGGATGACTCCGCAGGAGATTGATGCGCGCAGACACAATTTGAAATCATACATAAGTTCAATCCACGCACCAGAGGACCACGGGCGTGCCCGTGGGTGAATGGTGGTCCTCGGTGCGGGATTCCGCTCCACGCGCAAACGTGGGAGGAACCCAGTAACGCAAGATACCCCACGCTTGCGCGTAGAGCTTCATTTCGCCGCGATAATCCAATCGCGGTTTTTCTTTCGGCTAAAGGATAATTTCGCAAATTTAGTGCGGGATATTTTCAAGCAAAAAATGCTCCTTGCAGGAGCATTGACTCTATTATAAAATTCCGTCTATCAGCTTATCAACAAGGTAAAAAAACTTTTCCTTATCATCGGCGATGTTTGGAATCAGCCAATCGGCCATCGCAATGGGCCCCGCTTGATTCAAATTTTCTATTTGGGAATAGTCACGGGTTTTAGCCGCCTCTCGGTCAAGCGGCCTCACAGGACGAATGGCGAGACGATCGTAACGTTTCTCTGGGGGGCCAAAGATCGCCACCACACGGAACCGATCGCCAAACCGTTCTCTCATGATTTTATACTCCTCCCAACTATACAAGCTCTCCACGACAACCTTCTGACCTTGGGCAAACGCGGCTTCGACGCGCGGCAGAGAACGAATTGCCATGACCCCCATGCCGTCTTCCTTTCTTAAACCCTCTCTCACCATTCGCTCATTTTTTTCATTCCTCTCAAGACCCCGACGTTCCAATTCCTCATAGACAGGATCATTGAACCCAACTCGCGCAAAGCCGCGAGCAACAAACCTAGCCGTTGCTTCAGTTTTTCCAGACCCTATGAGCCCGACAACTGCAATAATTAGATGCTGATTCATATATCTGCCTCTTGTTTGGTTCTTTACCATTTATAGCACGAGGTCAGCTACATGAAAAGACGGCATCATGAAGATGCCGCTATTACTTTTTTCTCAAGAGTATCAAGGATCGCATCGGCCACCAGCTTTACCATCTCGACTTCCGAAAGCCGTGTCGTATCAACCAAAGAAAGCTGCGGATACTTTGGCACAAGACGCTGGTATGCGTCCTTATAAATCTCGTTCAAAAGATCAATGGTTTCCGGATTCGTCGTCTGACCAAGTGTTTTGACGATTTCAAACCGCGTCTCGCGCGCAATCGCAACCGATGATTCGCAGACAAAGAAAAACGCAACATCAATCTTTTTCGTGAAGAAATCCATCAAAAAATGATTCTGGAGCTCCCGCATCTGCCCTTCGGTGAGTTTACCCTTACGAAACCAGTATTCCATCCAGCAGTACGGATCGAACGCACCTCGCTCCAGAAGCACCAAATCGTTCTGGTGGCCCCACGAAAAATCCATTAGTAGTGCAACCGAGTAATGGCCCGTCCGAATATTATACTCCGGCGTGGTTCGCGGGATGTAATTGACGACTTCCGGCCCCTCCTCCGGCTTGCGCACCCTGTACCCTTGCCGCTTAAAAAGTTTGTAGACCTCGCGAATAACAGTCGACTTTCCCGATGACGCCGGACCGGCGAACTCAATGATAAACGGGTCGGGAATAAGAGAGAGATCATACCGGAGATCCGGTTTCAAATGGGCCCGGATAAGAAGCGCGCGACGTTCAAAATCGGTAAGTTCTCGCTCTTCCATTCGTTATTCCTCTGGCAAAGAATCTGAAACTACTTTAACAATTAGCCAGCGATTGTAAACCCCCACACCAAAAATTTTGGTGTGGGGGTAAACTTTACAACTAAAAGAATGTATTGTACATTCGGTACGGGTCTCTTACAAATAGGTGGCTAATGGGTTTCTATATTACGGTTGACGGCGGATCTGGAATCGGGAAGGGCGCCATAATCTCGTGGCTTGAGAATTACCTTCTTACCGAACGCAAATACGTAGAGGTGGTCCGAGATAACCATATCTGCGAACTTAGGGACGAAGGCGCCCAGATGGTTGGTTGGTGTAAAAAGAACGGAGTTGACCCGAACGTATTTCTACTTCCACTCTATGTTGCGGATCATGCGCGGGTGGAATATAAGCTCATCGGCAAACTCAAGGAAAACGATTTTGTGCTACGCGATCGGTCTTTCGTAAGCTCGCTGGCCTACCGCACGGCGTCGGGCGTCTACACCCAAGAACAGGTTTGGGATCTTTACGTAAACTACGCCAATGTGCTCGTGCCGGATCTTGCCATAATCGTTGATGCGGACGTTGACCTAGCCATGGATCGAGAGCGGCGGAGAAAGAAATTTGATATCGGCCTTGGCGGCAAGATGTCCGGGGATCGCGAGAACCGCATAAAAATCCGCGAGCAATTTCTTCAAATCCCGCGGAACTTTTCCGGAAGAATGGATGTCTTAATAGTTGAGAATAACGGCGGATACACCGAGGATGCGGCGGTGCTTGAAAAACGGGTCGGAAGCGCATGCGAACAAATCGTAATTCGCCTGAAGGAGCGGGGTGATCTATGAATAATACGATCGTGGACTTAGAAACTTTTTCTAGAATATTTCGCGAAAATCTTGTAAAGAGAAGCCGCACAGCTAAAGGATCCTCGGACACCTCGACTAGCTCCAAAAAGCGTAAACTCCTCAAAGAGGGGGAGGAACTCGTGCGGCAGGTCGAGGAAAATACCTCGCGCCTGATCGAGTCGGTTTGGCTCGAACGCGACGCCCACCGCTTGGATGCCGATGGCCTGCGCGCCCTGTTTGAGAAGTGGTACGACATCATAAATTTCAACCTCCAGCCGCAGGACGCATATAAAGAGGCGTTCGAGAAACTTTCCCAAGATGCAAAGTACCTTGAGTTAAAAACTGGCAAACCGTATCGCATAAATAAAAGGTACCGCGTCTGGGAAGTGTCTTATACCACTTTCAACCTAAACCCGCTGGAGCTGGAACTCGCCATGGACAGCTTTTACTTTGCCTTTTCCTGGAAAATTGAGGTGGCTAGGGCCGGAGCAGTATACAAACCCACACTTCTTGCCACGGCCGATTATATGATTGACGGGCAAATTCATCCTTGGGCGGACGGCTGCGGAAGACACTCCACCGCGGTCGTAATGTGGCTTTCCTTGCTTGCTCCGCCCGAGGGGTTACCAATTTTCGAAACGCGGGAGGAACATTACAGCACCATTCGAAATCTCTCTGGACACACGAAATACTATGAAAGGTGTCTGGCCAATACCTAAACTGGACCAACGTCTAAAATCATAAGGGTCGTTTGCGAACGACCCCTTTTTTATTTAGAATAAAACTGTATGAATAAAAAGACCGCCTACAAAAACGCCCTGCTTTTCGTACAAAAAAGGCATGCCGGACAGTTTCGCGCCAACCGCGTTCCTGCCTGGCATCATCTTGCGCGGGTCTCGGAGACCCTCGCGCATGTTTTGAAGGAAACACAGGAAGGCAGCGCCCAAGAGCGCTTTTTGATTTCTCTTGCCGCCTTGGGGCATGACCTGCTGGAGGACACCGATGCCAAAAAATCAGAGATAGAAAAAATATTTGGCGTGCGGGGGCTTGAACTCATTAAAGGTATGACCAACTGGTGGGGAGACAAGGAAAAGCCGCGCTATATCCGGCAAGTAACGAGGGCGGAAGAAGCCGTACGCCTAGTCAAGCTTGCGGATCTTTATGACAACATCACCAGCGTGACGTATAACTTAAAAATACTTGGTGTCCGCTGGACGACATCCTATTTTTTGCCGATTGTAACCCCCATGCGCCGTGTAATCGTAAAAACCAAGTTCAGGCGCTATAGGAAAACTGCAAAAATTCTAATTTTTTTTGCTAATACTGCCGCCTGCCTGCTTGACGAAGAAGTAAAGCGATTGCGAAAAAGTGCCTGATCAACCTATGCTGTGGAAAAAGGCGACTGGAGCTAGGGCGTGGAATCCTCTACACTAAACACCACGCTCTTTTAGGGGATAATAAATAGACATGACTCCCAATCCTTATCCGGGAAAATTTATCGTATTTGAGGGGGGGGAAGGCGTAGGAAAAACTACGCAGGTTGGGCTTCTCGTCGAACGCATGAAGCGCGAAGGACTTCCGGTACTGCAAACCAGGGAACCTACGAAAGAGAGCGTCTTTGGACGACTTGTCCGCTTTATTTACGAATGCGAATCGCTCTATAAGGACCTCCCGCCAAAACTCGCCGAGTGTATCGGTGATAAAGAGTACAGGCTCGCGAAGGAAATGGCCGAAGACGCCCACAGGCGCCACCTTACGCATTTCGAGAAAATCGCAAAAGAAATACGCTCCGGAGATCACACGAAGCGCCCCATTTTCCTGCAACTTGGTATGACGTTCGACGGACACTCGCACCTCGTAAAAACCATACTCCCCAACCTCGGCAGGGGCGTGCATGTCGTAACCGACCGGTGGCGGCCCTCTTCGGTTGCCTATGGCGAAGCCGCGGGTATCAATACCAAACTCCTTTGGGATATGCAGCAGGAAGTCCTTAAAGAACACTATATCGCCCCCGACCTTATGATTATGCTGGATGTACCGACGAATCTCGGCCATGAGCGGACCCTGAAGAAGCAGGGTGTAAAAAAAGAACTCCATGACGAGTTTGGCTTCATGGAAAAGGTACGAAACGCCTACCACAAGATCGCGCAAAATAAAACCGTCGCCCGACAAATGAACATCACGGTCATCGACGGCACAGGAGCCCCTGAAGAGGTGCATGACCGAATCTGGAAAATGGCTAGACCGCTTTTGGAGAAAACGCAAATGACCATCGCCCCGTTAGAAACTTAATGGGGCTTTATTATACGTATAAAAAGCGGGCTTATAGCCCTAAATATAAAGCCTCCACGGGTTTCTAACGTGGCGAGCTTGACCCCGTTAGAAATCTTGGGCAGAAAAATTTAGATTAAATTTTTCTGCGCGGTAACTAAGTTGGGATGAAGTTTAATCAACGATTCAAGCCCAACGCGGGTGTATTATAGATAAAGCAACTTCTAACGGGGTTGATGGTTATTTTCTTCTTGTAGTATTACGTAGGAGGTTATTTTAAAGGAACTGTATATGCAAGAACGCCTAATTGAAGAATTCGCTCCCATTTTCGTCCCGGACGACTACTCCGAAAAAGACCGCCAGCACTTGGCGCCCTTTTTCACCAACCTTGATAAATCGGTGTATGTCCCCCTGATTGTTGCTCCGGAACTTATCGGAGCGCTTTGCTCCCGCACGAGCCGCGCCTCGCAGGATCTCCGCCATATCTACCTGCACGAATTTGTTTATCCTTTTGTTGAGCCGGTACGCGAAGAAAAAGACACGGATACTGACTGGGAAGAAAAAACAAAGTACGGCGCGTCTCTAAAAAAATTCATCGAATTTCTACATGAGCACCCCATGCTTGATCTCTTTTCTAACCCCCGAGCGCGTTCATTCTACACCAAGTGGCTCGCACAATACGGAGACGATTCAATTGCGCAGATGGCCGGGGCGCATCTTGTTTTCGGAAATCTATCGCAGGTTGCTATAAAACACTTTGAGGATCAGCGAATCGGACTGGCGCCAATTGAGAAATCAACGCGCTACGTAAACTATTCCCAAAGGGTTGCAGGAAATTATTTATACTACACCGACCCGACGCTACGCGACTTCGGATTATACGACGAATACCGCCGAGTAATGGATGGCCTCTCTGATACCTACGCGCGCCTTATCCCGGCAATGATTTCTTGGTTAACCGAGCGCTTCCCCGAGGAAAAACCTTCGGTCATCGAAAAAAAGGCATTTGATACTCTGCGCGGCCTGCTTCCCACTTCTACCCTTTCGCAGGTCGCCTTCTTCGGAAACGGACAGGCATTCGAGTATCTAGTAAGCCGTTCGGCCAAGCATCGCCTCGGCGAAATTCGCTGGGCGTCGGCGCAGGCGCACGAGGAACTTATGAAAGTGATTCCCTCCTTTCTGCGGCGGCTCGAGAGCGACGCGTCCAAAGAGTATCAGGAATATCTTGCCGGGAAGGATGAACGCCTTGAGCCGGTCGTAACCAAACTTTACGAAGGAAGGCACGCTCCGCTTGAAAAAAACGGGGGCGTCCGGCTCCTGGAATACGATGCGGAAGGAGAAGACAAGGTCGTCTCCGGAATTCTTTTCTCCGCCCCTGGAAGCCATGAATCCTTTGAAAAAATCCTTAAGATCGTTCGCGGAATGAAACCGGAGGAGAAAAAGGAAGTTCTTGAAAAATATCTTGCCGGAAGAAACGCAAGGTGGCAGAAAATCGGAAGGCCGTTTGAGAATGTTTATCTTCGCTTCGAGATTTTGATGAATATCGGTGCCTGGCGAGATCTCCATCGCCATCGCATGTTAACGCAGCAGCGCCAGTATTTTTCCTGTTATCATGGCTATGACATACCGCAAGAAGTCACGGAGGCGGGGCTGGAATCCGAATTCAGCCAAGCCATCAAGCCAGTGGAAGACCTTTTCGTAAAAATAGCCGGCAAAAACCCTCTGCTTGCGCAATACTGCGTAACTATGGCCCATCGCTTGCGTTTCAAGCAGTGGGAAAACCTACGGCAATCCTTCTGGCAGATTGAGCTTCGCTCCATTCCCGAGGGACATCCTGACTATCGCAAAATCGTGCAGAAAAAATTCCGGCTGATTGAAAAAGTTTATCCCTTAATCGCAGGATATATGCTGGTTAATCTTGGAGAATATGATTTTGCGCGAAGAGGACAGGAAGAGCGGATCCAAAGAAAGATGCAACAATTATCTTAACTACCCGGCGCACCCGCGCCGGATTTTTTATTTGCCAAAAGAAATAATTGCTGATACCTTAACTGAAAGCACGCTGGAGTCAATTCATGTCGCGTTTCGCTCTTTGTCTCATTATTTTGGCACTGGCCACCCCTTCTTTCGCGGAGAATCATAATGTAACCGTCGTGACGGTCGAGCCTACGGCTGATGAACGCGACTGGCGGGTACCGGACGTGGATTTCAACTGGCTGAAGCGGGAAATAGACAAAACTTGGGTATTTGTGCGTTCCTTGCTTGGCGGGGAGGGTATGAAACCGCCGATAGTGAGTTTTGATTACCTGCCGCGTCAAGTGAGCCCCAACCCGCACCGGCCGAGTCTCGAGGTTTACAATCCGGCGGAGCGCCCGCATACGGTGCATATATCCTGGGATATATTCCGCATTAATGATAATCCAAGACGCACGAAAATTTCCGGATACGTCGAGTGGGCTATAGGACACGGACTCATGCACCATATTCTGACAGGGCAGGACGTCCCTCCGGAAACACAGCATTGCGTGATGCTCGAAAGAGGACATGCGCTCAAGCTCCTCGAGTGGCTTGATTCTGCCTATCACACCCCGGGGTCCATCATTGTCTCAACCGGGATGTATGAAATACGGTTTCGCTGCGTGCAGGAAAAGGTATCTCAAGAGAAAAGAGAAAAAAATTGATCTAGAAACTCCTGGCGCTGATGGCGCCGGATTTTTTATTGACATAGCCGGAGAGCCCGGATACAATATTCACGAAGAACATCCACGAGGGCAGATCTATGAATCGAGTCGTGGTTATTACGGGTACTGCACCTTTTTCTTTGGGAGAAGCGATAGCCACCAAAATACTGCAAACCTCCGAGGAAACAATAATCATCGCCATTGATAAACAGACAAATTGGGCACTCCAAAGCGCCCTGCATGCCGGATGGCGCGGGCGATTTATCCAGTGTGACTTGAATCCGCTAAACTATGGCGCCGGACCCGATGCATGGAAACTCTTTCAGGAAGAGTTACAGCAAAAGTTAAATGCGGCGCTGGGATATATGGGCGGAAACCGGATTGATGTTCTCTACAATAACGCGGGTGTCTACGATTCCGGCTTTCTCGACGCCATGCCCCACGAAAGCGTCTTTAATCTCCTCGGCGTGAATCTCGTCGGACATATCTATGTCCTTAGAGCCGTGATGGAAATCAACAAAGAGAGGGGATTCGATAACGCCAAAATGCTGCGGCTTTGCGAAATCGGATCGTTTCAGGGTATTTCTGCACGAGAGAAACGATCGGTCTATTGCGCCTCGAAAGCCGCAGGTATAGATTTTTGCCAGGCGCTGGACGCGGGCAAAGAGCTCGAGCGCGTCGTATATGTAGCGGTCCCGACGCTCGATACGCCGATGCTCCATTTCAATCTCTGGGTGACCAAGGTCGGAGCGCCAAAGGCCTTTTGGCAAAAACTCTATCAGAACCAGAACAGCCTGGATGCCTACCGCAAGATCTTTATCGAATGCGATGCCGGAAAGTTTGAAGAGCGCCTATCATCCGAACCGGCCGATACTGCAAACGCATTGCGCGACGCCTTTCTTCTCTACCAGAGCACCCGCCGCGAATACTTCGAAAGGGGGACCGCCTTTCCGGAAGAAATTGCAGATTCCGCATACAAATGGATGTTTACTCCGCATCCGGTATATCTCGGGGCAACGTACCCGCGGATTGAAGTCTCTTCGGGAATCGTTACTTTCAAAATCTATCACTTCGAGGGCAAACGTCATTTTGAAGAACGCGGGCCCCGCTCGTTTGTTATGTACTACAAAGAGGTATGCCTTCCGGATCGTTGAGATTAAACCAGCCAAAGCCATGCGGCTGGTTTTTAAATAGCGCGGGGGAGCTTGACAGTACGGGGGAGGAGCGTACATTACTTACATAGATCTTAACGGGTGCGGACTATGCCAAACCTTGAAGTAAAAGATCCGGCCGAGCGGTTTGATCTGGCGTATCTTTTTGCGAACGGCAACGCGGAGGATATTACGAAACTGGCGGATACCGCCAAGAAATTTTCGGCACGCTGCGCCATGGTGCATGTTGCGGATTTACGACGGCTCGTGCCTCTTCTTGAAGGAGGTTCTGTGCGGCCCGAAGCGGTCATTGACTTTCCGGATGGCCTCGGCGGCTGGCAAGCAAAAGAAGCCGAAGCGCGTCAGGCGAGAGACGACGGAGCAGTGGGCGCGGACCCCGTCATCAACCTTCGCTACGTTGCCGAACGCAATCGTCAAAAGATTATTGACGAATGCCGAACCGTTGCCCGTCAAGGTCTTGAAGTAAAGCTAATCTCACAAGTCCCGTATCTCTGGCAGAAAGATCGCGACGCGATTCCTTGGCTCCTGGACCTTCTTCCCGAAGCCGGAGTTTTCTGCATAAAAGACTGGACCACCAGATTTAACTTCAACTTTCCGAAAGAAGAAAACCTGGACGTGAGCGTCAAGACCAGACTTGAATACACTGAAACCATTGCAAGATACATTGTCAGTCACGCCCTTCCGCTTTTCATCAAGATCGCGGGCCAAATTGATCATACGAACGCCCGCCAGTTCGTAAACGCCGGCGCCGACTTCCTCGGTCTTTCTCACGGTAAAGCAGAAGCCGTGCGCAAAGCGCTGCTTTAATCCCCATATTTTCCTCATTTTATCCTCCAGCAACTAACAGTTTGCTGGATTTATCTTTTGTGATATGAATAAGGCATGCGGGAAGGCAAAGCCAGAGGATCAGAGCTTGTCATTTATGATGACGGAACGCTCTACCACATTGATTTGAAACGCGCGGATCGCATTCCGCCGAACTTATTTTTCGTCGGGGCGGCCGATCGCGTGGATACGATCGCCAAATACTTTGACACCGTAACTTTCCGGCATCGAAATAAATCGCGGCCGGAATTTTATACCATCACCGGGCGATATAAAAATATTCCTATAGCCGTAATGTCAACCGGCATAGGTCCGGACAATATCGAAATCATAATGAACGAGCTGCACGCGCTTTTTGAGTACAACCACCGAAGCGATACCTGGAGCAGGAAACCGGCGAAAGTAAATATAATCCGTATCGGCACGGCGGGAACATCTTTGAAAGAAATCCCCGGGGGTGCCCTTACGATTTCCAAATACTCCATCGGCCTTGATAACCTCGGCGCTTACTATCCGCCAAAAAAACAAGACGCAGTTACGCGGACGATTGAAAAGGATTTTTTGAAAACCAGGATAGGTAAAATAAATCCGCTCTCCTATGTTGCCTCAGCATCCCCAAAAGTGGTTGCGGCGCTCGAGGGTGCCGCAAAAAAAATTGACGGGGCGCGGGTTTTCTCCGGCCTAACCACTGCCTCTCCGGGATTTTTTGCGCCAGAGGGGCGAACAATTGGCCGGATGAAAACTGCATTAAAACTCGAACAATTTGTCCGCGAAGTGTCCACCTTTAGTACGCGGGGCCTTCGCATCATAAACCATGAAATGGAAACAAGCTCCTTGTTTCGTCTCGGCAACGAAATTTTAGGTTATAACGCGGGGGCAATCTGCGTCGTAGTAGACAATCTGTCTACGGACGAATTTATAGATAAAAAGCGCGCCGAAAAATGTATGGATCATTGCATTAAAATTGCATTAGAAGCAATGGTAAAACTGGCCAGGAATTAACTTGTGTTACTTGAGTTATTAAATACAATAATCAGCGTGATATCAGCGTACTAATCAGCGTAAAATCGGCGTTAACGCTGATGGAACGCTGAACGGTACGCTGAATAAGGCGCCAATATTCTCTATTTCGTAATTAAAGGTATGTTAGAAATCAGCGATCCAATCCATAAAACTATAACCCTGACTCCGCGGGAAGAAGAAATCATTGACCATCCTTTTATGCAGCGCCTCCGTTTCATCCGGCAGCTTGGTTTTGTGCCGCTGGTTTATCCTTCGGCCACGCATGATCGTTTCTCGCATGCCTTGGGCACTCTCCACGTTTCCGGACTAATAGCGCAGCAGATGTTCTACAATGACTCAAATTCCGCGCTGGCAGAAATTCTCTCCGAGAAAGAAAAAAAATTCCTGACCGAAATTTTAAGAATGTCGGCCCTCCTCCACGACGTGGGGCACGCCCCCTTCTCGCATCCTGCAGAGAAAGCCATGCCGCCATTTCAGGCTCTTAAACTTCCAAAGCACTGGCTCCGCGATCCTTTGGAAGAACGGAAGGCAACCCACGAGGACTATAGCGTCCTTTTGCTTGCGGCCATGAGTGAAGGAAAAAACCGGGTCATCGATCCGGAGGAGGCCGAGATTATCGCCTCCCTCATCCATCATAAAAAAATAAAGCCGCCACTCTCATGGGAGAAACACTTTTCAAAAAAAGTTAATGCCGAAAGTTTGTATAACCTCGTCCGGCTCTTAATCTCGAGCGACATTGACGCCGACCGCATGGACTATCTTCTGCGCGACTCGCATTTCTCCGGTGTCGTCTACGGCCACTTCGATCTTCAATGGCTTATTTCAAACCTCGGAGTCATTTCGAATCACAATCACTATGCCATGAGTATCTCGGATTCCGGCTTGCATGCGCTAGAGCACTACCTATTTGCCCGCTACAACATGTATATTCAGGTCTATATGCATAAAACCGTGAAGTGCTTTGAGTATTATTTCCAGCGGGCGCTAGATGAGCGAGAAACCGAATATTCAATACCCGCGGAGCTCGAAGCATATACCGCGATGAGAGATGCAACTCTTATTGAAAGCTTGTTCCGCGCGGCCCATGCCAACCCCGGTTCCTGGTCCGCGCGGCTGATGAGAAGGGAGCCTGCCCAAAGAATCGCCAGAGTGTGGGGAGAAAAACAGGGGATTGAAAAAACTTTTCAAAAACTTAAAAAAGATCTTGCGGCGCATGAAGTCAAGCCGTTTCTATATTTTTCGCAAAGTAAGTTCCTTGATCTCCCGGAACAGCATCGGATATCTTTGAAGCTCATGCCGCAAAAGAGTTCTGCCGCTGGCCTTCTTAATATGCCGGTGGTGGTGGTACGCAAACAATTCGGGGTGGTTTCGGCGGCGTCCTTGGCCGACTACTCATTCATTTTGAAGCGCTACCACAGAGACATAACTTTGGGAGACATTTATGTGCTGCGTGACGAGTACGAGGGGCATAAAAAATTGGTGCACGACACCGTCAAGCGCTACCGCACGCTCGGGTCATCGGAGATTGTACTAAAAGAAGAACTCTAAACAAGTTGCTTCTGGCAATGTAAAAACCCCGATGCGCTCGGGGTTAAGTTTTGGGTGGGGAAAACTGTAAATGGGGCGCACTTGCATTCTGAATATTTCTGTCTATACTGTAATTAGTTCAACACACACTAACGGGGTGGCGTAAAAGTGGATTTTGAATATCCCCTTAAGAACGTACGACTTAAACAATTAGAAGAGGCGGGGTTCAATGTCGCCGACTGGATATACTTCCCACCAAACGAGCTTGATCTCGTACAGTTAAAAGAGTTTTTTGACAAACACGGAAAACTGTCCTGTAGGACTTTTCATGCCGACGAAAAAAGACACTTTAAAGGCCCCTTCAAGTTTGATGTTGCGTCTTTCAAAGAGGTTGCGACGTTTTGCGCCGAAAACAACAAGAACTGGTTTACCCTTTGTAATGAGGTCTTACCGGAAGAGAAGGAAGGATTTACTGGTAATATTAGGCTGGAAGACCGGATCAGCTATATGGTCGAGTACTGGGACGGCTGTGAGTCACCGCGCAACATAGAGCATAAATCAGCCGAGGAATTGAAGCGATTTCATAGAGAATTTGGCATACCCCTTCCAGAAGATGCGCCGCGTCCACTCGTTGAGATCGCAGGCAGATTCGGCCATTTCTTGCCAGAGAGCAGACCGATCATCCTCGAATTTAATATCTACCCTTATCCCGTGGGACGACGACAACGCCCTGACGTATTCTGGGAATGGAGGAAATAAGACGGCACTTCGGTGCCTCTTTTTAATCTCGGGGCCGCGTGTTATATTCTTTCCATGCGTATTCTTGCCATAGAAACCAGTTGTGATGAAACTGCGATCGCGATCGCGGAATTTTTTGGACCGAAATCGGGGACCTCAATTCGCGTGCTTTCGAATATCGTTTCCTCTCAAGTAAAGCTGCACGCAAAATTCGGGGGAGTAGTGCCGAATTTGGCCAAAAGAGAACACCAGCGCAATTTAGTTCCTATTTTACTACGGGCGCTAAGGGAGGCCGGTCTTTATTCTTCGAGCGGAGCAAAGCGGAGTCGAGAAGTATACCTTAAGGAGGGTCCTCGACAGGCTCGGACAGTGCGGGAGCCGGAACTGCTTAAACGATTCAAAAAATATATTCTTCCGCTCAAACCGCCTCCGGTTGACGCAATTGCCGTAACCTACGGACCAGGGCTGGCACCCGCACTTTGGGTCGGCGTAAATTTTGCAAAAGCCCTGGCCTATCTTTGGGAAAAACCGCTTATTCCGGTAGATCATATGTTGGGTCATTTGTATTCGGCTATACTCCAGCCCGGCTATAGTCATCCTGAGTGGAACGAAGGATCTCGAAACGAAGTCCCTAAGTCGCCGGAGGCGACCGGGATCCCGGTCGAAGACCTAGGGAAATCCCAGAGATCCTTCGGTCCGACTAAGGGCGGACCCCGGGATGACCAAGAGAAGTATGAAATGGCCTGTATCAAATTTCCCGCACTCGCCCTTCTCGTCAGCGGAGGACACACGGAATTAGTGCTCATGCGCGGGCGCCCCGTTAGAGGCATTGCCCCTAACGGGGTAGGCGGAAAATTCAAAATCCTCGGGGAAACGCTGGATGATGCGGCCGGAGAGGCGTTTGATAAGGTAGCGAGGATCTTGGGGCTCGGGTATCCGGGAGGACCAGAAATTTCTCGGCTTGCCGAAAAGTCGGGGGTGGGAAGTCGGGGGTTGGAAGTTGGGTTACCAAGGCCGATGATAAATTCCAAAAATTATAACTTCTCGTTCTCCGGACTAAAAACTGCGGTTCTGTATCTTACACGGGATCTTGGACAAAAACAAACAAAACGACTGCGTCCACAGATCACCAAAGAATTTCAGGATGCGGTGGTGGAAGTCCTCGTCAAAAAAACCATCCGCGCGGCCAAAGAGTATAAGGCAAAAACCGTGCTCCTCGGCGGCGGTGTTGCCGCCAATAAATTGCTGCGCGAGAAGTTGGGTGATGAAATCAAAAAACAAATACTTGATACCAAATACTTAATACCCGATACCAGTCTAACCGGAGACAACGCGCTCATGATTGCGCTGGCTGCATATTTCGTGGGGAATAAAAAAGCCCTCGACAAAGTCGGGGCTGATGCGAATTTACGGCTTAATTAATCGTGCCACGTGTGGCGCTTTCTTGCCCGAATCTCCGCCCTGCATCGTTCCCACGCCTGCTGCGGAATACAACCAGGATTTCCACATAAATGCTTCAAGCGGACTGCCCGGATTGGCTGGTTTCCTCGCCACCCAATGGATGTAACTTCAAGTACTTTGTACCTCTCTTGATCAAATAGTCCAAAAAGGCAATCTGTGGGGCGCAGAAGATATAGGGGTATATCGTTGAACACACGAAGATAAAAGTCAGTAAACCTCTCGCGCTGTTTCAGAGATTGCAGCGTCTTACGGTCCCAAAGCGCACGATCCGGAACACAAATATAATTAACAGGAACTGGCCCGCGCTGTTTTCTTAATCTTTCTTCGGTTTGTGTTTGGAAGATGGCACTGTAAAGAAGATCAAGACCCTCATCGTAGGCCGCCTTAGTGGGCGGATCGCCAATTCCCCCTACCGGCAGCGTTCCGTCGTGAAGCACCACAAGGTCAATATCATGAATCAGGGGCTCCATCCTGGCAAGTGAACCTGTCAGAGCAACTCCGGTAATGTGGGGTTGCGTAAGAGCGGTTTGGGCCAGGTTCTCTGCTCTCCAAAGAAGTTCAACGGGCGGCCACCGCATGCACGTGTCCATATCCTCTTCCATCCAAATTTTGTGCTAAAATAGATAATATAACATAGATAGGCTCATGTCAAAGGAACTGCCCCCGCAATATAATCCCAAAGACGTAGAGGATAAAATCTATCGGATATGGGAAGAATCCGGGTTTTTTAATCCGGATAAATTGCCGAGGAAAAGGAAAAAAACGGTTACCATTGCCGTACCGCCACCCAACATCACGGGGTCACTCCATATGGGCCACGCCCTGAATGCAACCATTCAAGATATTTTGATCCGCAAAAAAAGAATGGAGGGGTATAAAACTCTATGGATTCCGGGAACCGACCATGCGGGGATTGCAACACAAAATGTCGTGGAGAAAGAGCTTAAAAAAGAGGGGCTATCGCGTCACGACCTCGGCCGCGATAAGTTTCTGGAAAAGGTCTGGGAATGGAAAGAAAAATATGGCCACATAATTTTGGATCAATTTAAAAAACTCGGTTCCTCCATGGATTGGTCGCGCACGCGCTTTACCATGGATCCCGATTACCAAAAAGCGGTTGAAGAAGCGTTTCTTCACTACTACCAAAAAGGGTGGATCTATCAGGGGGAGCGTACCATCAACTGGTGCCCGAGGTGCGCCACCTCCCTTTCCGATCTTGAAATTGAGCACCGCGAGGAGCAGGGAAAATTCTATTACATTAAATACGGGCCGCTCACCGTAGGAACCGCGCGCCCGGAAACTAAGCTCGGCGATACGGCTCTGGCCGTAAACCCCAAAGACGAGCGGTACAAAAAATATGCAGGGAAAGAAATAGTCATCCAGTCCGTAGACAACTCCATACCGCGGGATCAGCCGCCAAAACTCAAGGATATTAAAATCAAGGTGATTGCCGATAAGGCCGCGGATCCCGAGTTTGGCACGGGCATCATTAAAGTAACTCCGGCGCACGATGAAACCGACTTTGAAATTTATCAGAGGCATCCCGAAATTCCGATTTTAAAAGTAATCGGCGAGAAGGGCAGGATGTCCGCGGAAGCCGGCGAGCGCTACGAGGGACTCAAAGTCGCAGAGGCGCGGGAGCAGATCACAAAAGACCTCACAGAGCTCGGCCTCATGGAACGGACTGAGGACTATATGCATAATCTCTCCATCTGCTATCGCTGCGGGGCCGTGATTGAACCGCTCCTCTCAAAACAATGGTTCCTCAAAATGGACGAGCTTGCCAAAATGGCGATGGAGGCCGTGAAATCCGGAAAGGTCCGTTTCCATCCCACGCGTTGGGAAAATGTCTATTTTGACTGGCTGAAAAACGTAAAGGATTGGTGCGTCTCACGCCAAATCTGGTGGGGCCATAAAATTCCGATTGAGGGAGTGGAAGATGTCCTGGACACATGGTTTTCCTCCGCCCTCTGGCCGTTGGCCGCTCTCGGGTGGCCCGCCTCCGCTAAAGTTTCGGCGGGTAGACCCCAAAAAACAGATTTTGAAACGTTCTATCCAACCTCGGTGCTCTCAACCGACCGTGGTATAATTAATTTATGGGTTGCACGGATGATATTTTCAGGCCTTGAATTCGTTGGGCGGGCCCCTTTCAAAGATGTAATTATCCACGCGACCATTCTCACCAAAGAAGGCAGGCGTATGTCAAAATCACTCGGCACGGGCATAGACCCGCTGGATTTAATCTCGCGCTACGGGGCCGATGCCACCCGCTTCGGCCTTATCTGGCAGACGATGAGGAGTCAGGATATCCACTGGTCGGAAGAGCACGTCGTCGCCGGTAAAAAGTTCTGCAACAAAATCTGGAATGCCGGCCGGTTTGTGCTTACGCAACTACCAACTACCAACTACCAACTACCAACTAAACCAAAAACGGCCGCCGACAGAAAAATTCTGACGGCGCTCGAAAAAACCAAGAAAGAAATAAATACGAGGATTGAAAAATATGACTTCGGGCCGGCGCTGCATACGCTCTATGACTTTTTCTGGCATGAATTTTGCGATAAATACCTTGAGGCATCAAAAGGTCAAATGTCGGATGTCAAAAGCCAAGGGTCGACTCAGCAAATTCTTCTATACGTTCTTGCCGAGTCGCTCAAGCTTCTTCATCCCTTCCTTCCGTTTATAACCGAGGAGATTTGGGCCCACCTCCCGATAGAAAATAAACAACTTCTACTGGTGGAGAAGTGGCCGTTTTAGATTCTAACTCAAAAATTTTTCATTTTGCATTTTCAATTTTTAATTTGAGCGCAAGCGAATATGACTGCCGCTCTCATCCAATCAAATGTAAGCTATCTCCTTCTCACGTTTCTTCCGCCACTTCTCTGGCTCCTTTTTTATTTACGCGAAGACAGGCATCCCGAGCCGAAATTGATGCTTATCCTGGCCTTCATCGGAGGAGTGGTGTCGGCCGTACTTGCTCTTGCGGCAGAATGCGCCTGGATTTTTATCGTATCCGGGAGTTGCGGAGGAGGATCTCCGCCCATGGTTGATCCGCGGCTTCTTTTTTTAGGAATTGCTTTTATTGAAGAGTATGTAAAATATCTGCCCGTAAAATTCCTCATTCTAAATAGAAGGGACTTTGATGAACCCGTGGATGCCATGGTCTACATGATGACGGCCGCCCTCGGCTTTGCTTCGTTAGAAAACGCTCTTTTCTCCTTTCAGTTTTTCTACCAAATGGCCGAGAATGCAATTTTGGCCCTACCGCTTGCTCCGGATACTCTTTGGGCAAGTTTGGATGTCGCAACCAACCGGTTTCTTGGAGCAAACCTGCTTCACGCCCTCTCTTCGGGAATTGTGGGGTTCTTTCTGGCTCGCGCCTGGTTCCACCCGCACCGCCGCCACTTCCTGGCCCTGGGGATAACCATGGCCGCGCTGTTGCACACATTTTTCAATTACCTTATTCTTAAAAGAGAGGTTCTCACCGAGGGACCGTTTTATATCATTTTGCTTCTTGCCGTAATGGCCGTGATGGTGTTCATTGACTTCGAGCGTCTGAAACGCTCGAAGGCGGAAATACCGCACGTATAACGTTACATGTCCACATTTTTTGAAAAACTTACGAAGTCCTCCGTGCCGAGTGCTTTAGACCGAGAGGAAAACCCCGTGGTGATCGCGTCAGAAACCCCGCGCCGGCCCGGCCGCCCACCGGGGCGAGCCTCGTCCTTGGCGGAGCGCCCCAAAATTTCTCCTCCGGCGGCGGAGCCAAAAACCATGCACCTTAAAGTGGAGGCGGAAGAAGCGGAGGCCATCTCGAAAGAAGAAGAGCCGCTTGAGGAGGAGGGGGAACTCACGGTAGATATCTACGACAAGGGGGACACCATCGTCATCCAGTCAACTGTTGCGGGTGTTACGCCGGAGAATCTTGATATTTCGATTACGAGCGATACGGTGACCATACGTGGCAGACGAGAGCGCCTTGAGGAGGTTAACGACAAAAACTATTATTATAAAGAGCTCTTCTGGGGAACTTTTTCTCGATCCGTGATTTTGCCGGAAGAAATTGATGAGGAGGAGGCCGAGGCCACGCTAAAACACGGACTTCTCACCATCCGCCTGCCAAAGAAAAAACGTGGGGTAGTGCAGAAATTGAAAGTGAAAGTAACCTAATCAAAAACTGAAACTGGTGTGGGTTGATTTTCGTATTGACGGCGTGTCTCATTTCAGGGCCGAGCACTATGAAATGACATTATAACTTTTTGAATTATTTTCCAGGGCTCGGTTTGGGGTTTTCGGACGCTTGCACAAAATATAAATACAAGCTAAGTTTACACTATGCCAAGATTTGAGGGGCTTCCGCCCATACAAGAGGAAAATGTTGATGGCGGCCCAACTTCTAACTTGGAGGCTGGTGGGACAGGCCGGAGGAAAATTGAATTTTCATATGAAAATATAGATAGTGATGCAAGGTATCAAGAAATGCTTGAGGAAAGGTCACTAGAGTTTCTGAAAACACAAGATAGGGAGTATTTTGAAAGAGAGTTTACGGGCGAATTAGACAAGGAAGGATATCTTATCCGAAAAGATGGAGGACGACCCAATACTAAGCCTAGTCAAAATATCGGTGGAGGAAAAGCGCTGGAGCAAGTCCTTGGTTTAACTAAAGGAGACTTTACTCATAAATACCCAGACGAAGCCAAGAAATACGGTTTATAGTTAAACGGGAGATTAAAACAAGAAAGCGGCTCTTCGGGGGCCGTTTTTTGATTTAATGGCTCCTGGATAATTTTAATAGAATACTATTTTCTGCATTTTTTAGCTCTGCGCAGCAAGCTGCGTGGAGGTTCCTTGGACCTAGCCAGAATCGAACTGGCGACTGGTCAATGCGAATGACCCGGTATACCACTTACCTATAGGCCCTTATTATTTTCTTCTTTTCCACTTTTTATCTACGACCTTGCGGTCTACAAACCATCTATCCTTTTCATCAAACCACCAGTGGTCCGGGTGGAGTGCCAAAAGCGCTTTCCCGAGTCTCTTCCCGGCCGAAGTTTTTAGGCGCTTCTGGGCAATTTTTGCCCACACGCGCGCCTTAGTGTTCCCTTTAGTCTCTTCCTCGCGAAGCGTTGCGAGCCACTCAAGCTGATCAGCGTCTTTTACCAACCTGGCCTCGATGGTCTTTTTCTCTTCCACTTCTTCATATATTTTCTTGATGCCGCTTCCAAAAGGAACGCTTTTTGCTATGTCGGCAATGGCCTGCGCTTCGGCCAGACGGCCATATTTTTGATGAACGTAGTTAAGATCGGAGGTTCGTCCCTCACCAAGGTCATGCATTAGGCACATAACAATCACCTTGTCCCTATTTGCTTTCGGGGTCAGAAAAGAAAGCGCAAAACCGATAAAAGCAGTTCGGAGCGTATGCTCGGCCACACTCTGACTGCCTGTTCCCAAAAACCATAAACCGGAGCGCGGGGTTTTGCTCAAAATTCCACTCTCATAAACAAAATCTGCTATGGCCTGCATATTTTTATTTTCCATTTCGGGCCGCTGGGAATCAATTTGCTCCTCGCAAATTCCCGGGCCGACCTTCATAAAACGCTCGCAAAGCTCACTTAACTTGGTGGTCGGCCCGCGAAAAGATCATCGATCTTTTCGCCCCAGTCTACGGAGTCCCTTGCCCCGTTAGAAATTTTTCCTCGGGCCACCCGGATTCGAACCGGGGCTAAATCCTCCCGAAGGACTCGTGCTACCGCTACACTATGGCCCGATATTTCTAACGGGGAGAGCCCCGCGTACTACCACTATACTACGGCCCGCATAAAGACTGATCTCTCGCAACAATTGACTCGCAAATACTATTATATATACTAGCTTAAGATGCAACCAGCAAGGAGGTGCTCTTTGAGAAAAATACGCTTGACTCCCGGACCCACCGAAACTCCAGCGTGGCTTTATAACATAATGCAGTCCCACTCACTGTATCATCGCGGCCAAGAGTTCGCGCATGTAATGACGGATCTTAGGGAAAAATTGCGGGAGCTATTTGGCGCACCGCGTACCGAAGCGCTTCTTTTTCCGGGATCCGGCACGAGCATGATGCAAGCAGCGATCTTAAACTTCATCAGGCCCGATGAACCAGTTCTTATTGCCAATACGGGGTTTTTTGCTGATCGCTGGTACGATATTGCGAAACGCTACAAGGCCACCGTTCATGAGTGTAAGAGTACGTGGGGAGAGACGTATTATTTTACGGTGCTCGCGCAATCGCTGAAGACCTATCAACCCAAACTTCTCCTCATGCAGGCCGCCGAAACATCAACGGGTGTCGTGAACGGCTGCCACCACATGAAAGGGGTACTAGCGCAGTTCTCCCCGAAAACGCTTTTGGCGGTGGATGCGGTGCTGGCTGGAGGTCTTTATCCGATCAAGATGGAGCAGCAGGGAATAGATATTCTTATTGGCGCAAGCCAAAAGGCGTTTCTGCTGCCGCCGGGGCTTTCTTTTATCTTAATTGGGCCTCGGGCCATGGAAGTGCTTAAATACGAGGAGCTTGCCTATCCGGAATATTTCCTTGACATACGAGACGAACTGCGATTTGTGAGAAAAAACTCCATTCGCTTCACTCCGCCCGTAGATCTCATCATGGGAATGCAGGCGATTCTCGCCCACGTATTACAGCGGGAGGAGCAATGGTATATAGAGCATGAGAATCGCAGCCGGTATTTCCGTCATGAACTTCTGAAACTTGGGTTCCGCGAGTTCCCCCGCTCGACACCAGTTGAAGGATTGAGCGTGCTTCGTGTGCCCCCCGGATGGAGGGCTACAGATCTGGTTGACCGACTGGAAGAGAAAGGTTATAAGATTGCGCCTGGTCTGGGAGAAACACGTGACGAAGTCATCCGTATTGCGCACTTTGATAGCACGAAATACGCGCTTGATCCGTTTATTAACGCCGTAAAAGAGACTTTGCTAAATATTAAATGGTAACGTAGCACCCCCAGCGGGTGCTTTTTTTATCCACGCGCCAGAAGACCACGGGCTTGCCCGTGGAGCTTCATTTAACCCAATACTTTTGCTTTATTTTCGAAACTCGCTCATCTTCTACCATTTCCACTTTCGATTCGGCATCTTCGGCAAGCTTCACGAGCTCCTTATCCTCGAGCTTCCCCAAATTCTTGATTCTCGATTCTAAACTTTCACGGCTATTCTTTACGGGCTCATCAATTACTTCTTGTAGCAACACCTCAAGAACATGTCCGACTTTCGGTCCCGGCTCGATTCCCAAAGTTTTCATAATATCGTCGCCGTTCACTTTGAGCATTTTTGGTGTCGGCGTCTCTTCTTCCCGCAAAATTTTCTCAACCCGGAATTGGAAGTGTCGCAGTCGGTAGGGAACGGCCTTGGGAACCCCCATGCCCATGCGGTCGCAGATACGAAGCTTGACCAGATCATCCATATTTTCCGGCGCGACTCTGCGGATCAGGCGGCGGATCGAAGAATCGGTAATGCCCTCATCGGGGTCGTACTTGAAAAGGTGCCAGCGAATGAGCGTTGATATTTTTTCTACGGTTTCCCGCGGAAAATGCAGCCGCAAGAGAAGGGCTGCCGCCATTCGGCTTCCCACAACATCGTGCCCATAAAAAGTCCACTCGTTATTTTTCATGGGGCCTTTGGTGCGGGGCTTCCCAGCATCATGGAGCATGGCCGCGATCTTAACATCAAGCGGGAATTTGGTCTTTGCCCCGTATTCCAACGCTTTTAAGTTGTGCTCCCAAATGGTAAAAACCCTTGGACGATTCTCAACTCCGATTCCTTCTTCAAGTTCGGGAATTATAAATTTGAGGAGTCCGAGTTCGTGGAGCAGCTCAATACCTTCCCGCGCGTGGGGAGTTCCGATAATTTTAACTAGCTCGTCGCGGATTCGCTCTTTGGCGATAAATTGAAGGTTGCCGGCCAATTTCTTAATCGCGCGCTCCGTCTCTTCCTCTATAGTAAAATTTAATTCGGTCGCGAGGCGCACACCCCGCATCATCCGCAGGGCATCTTCATCAAAACGTTTCTCCGGCTCTCCTACCGCGCGGACAATTTTTTTCTTCAAATCCGCTTGTCCTTCAAAAGGGTCGGTTGAATTGTCCTCCGCATCCATCGCCATTGCGTTAATCGTAAAATCACGGCGGGACAAATCCTCCTCGAGCGTTTTGGCAAATCTTATCTCGTCCGGGTGTCGTTTGTCCGTATATTTCCCCTCGGCGCGAAACGTCGTTATTTCGATTTCGCGAAGCGTCTGGTCCTCCGACCCCGTCTTTACCGTTACCGTCAAAAACTTATTCTCATAAAAACTCTCCGGAAAGATTTTTATAATCTCCTCCGGATGCGCCGAAGTCGTGACATCCCAGTCCTTGGGTTTTTCTCCACGCAGCAAATCCCGTACGCAGCCACCGACAATATAGGCCTCAAATCCGGCATTTTGCAGTTTTTCAACCACCTCTTTAACTGCATCTGGAATAGAAGTTTTTTGGGCCATCGCTGTTATTATATCAAAAACTTGATATTTTTCAACTTTTATGATATTTTTTCTTCGATGCGCCCATAGCTCGACTTGCCCTCCCACCTTTGTCCCTGTAGCTCAACTGGACAGAGCGCTTGCCTTCGAAGCAAGAGGTTCGGGGTTCGAGTCCTCGCAGGGACGAGAAAGGTGGGAGGGTGAAGACAGAGCGCTTGGCTTCGGACCAAGAGGTTTGGGGTTCGAGTCCTGATGGGCGCGAAAAATTTCAAAACCCGCGCATAGCTCAGCGGTAGAGTCCCGATTCTGTGTCCGCCCCTAGCTCAATTGGTAGAGCAGCTCCCTCTTAAGGCGGCGGTTCCGAGTTCGAGTCTCGGGGGACGAACCGGATAAATTTAGTACGGGGTAAATGCCGCAGTCGAGTTAATCGCAGGCCTGCCCCGCATACAGTCTTGCTGCTGTGCGGGGTTCGAATCCTGCCGGGCGGATTGTAAAATTTTAAACCCACTGAAAGCGGGTTTGAAATTTAACTTCCGGCAGGATGAGAACCTGGGAAAGGGGTCGGGAAAACGGGAGTTTTCCCGCAGTGGAAGTATTGAAACCGCAAGGTTTCAAGGAGCGCGAGCGAGTCCACCGGGTTGAGCGAGTGCGACGGGTTCTAGGAGCGGAGCGACGGAATCCTGCCGGGCGGAATTTAAAAAACGACGGCGAGGCCGTCGTTTTCGTATCTACGCCCCGAAGCCCTCCGAGTGTTTCTGTTTTTTGCCGGATCCCGGAATAAAACGCCGTTCAAGTTCAAGGGCCTCCGGAACTCCTACCAATTTCATTATATTCTCAGCCAGGGTCCCTTTAACTATGCGTTTAATCTCGCGGAGAGTCCGCGTAGCGCCGAGGTCCTTAAACACCCGCATAAAGCTCTCCACTGCCCAGACCTGCACCACCAAAGAAAAGTAGGTAATAAATCGGAGTTTGTAGCCCAAATCGTTTAATCGCTCGTCAGAGGTCTCATCCGCCCACCGCTCCCAATCCTCATGCGAGAACGAAGGCGAAACATTATAAGCCAGCGGAAAGTCGGGAAATTTATCGCGTACTCTAAGCGCGATTTCTTCCGCAACTTTATAGCGAGGGTCGGGCGTCTCAGCCCATCCCACATCCGCTCCAAGTTTTTTATATGCGCAAAGTCTTTTTACGACTTCACGGATATCCCCGCCGAGCTTCTTGTCCTTCTTTCCGGAGGCCGCGCTAAAGGCGTCTGTTCTGGCAACTACACTGACATCTTTCCTGCCCAGTTTCTCTCGCATGTCCAAGACCGCATCAAGTTTGCCCAGAAATTCGTCCAGAGGCAAAACGTCCTTTCCGGCTATATGTCCGCATCGCTTGGGAAACCGCTGGTCTTCGATATGAAAAGCCGCAAGATTGGGCACGGTTTCAAGAAGTTCCCGAACGGTATCACGCGCAATCAGGGCGTCTCCGTATCCGTCGTCAATGTCGAAAAGTATGGGAAGGGAAGTGGCGGAAACAATTCTTCTTGCGCGCCCGATCATACCATCTCGAGAGATGAATCCACGGTCAGGTTTCCCGTCTTGGCCGGCTTGAGCGAATCCACCGCCATATCCCGCCAAAAGGCCGATAAGCTCTGCTATATACGCATCCAGGGGAACGGTTATGCCGGGCACCGAAACGCCCTGCGGACGGGCAATAAGCTCTCTTAATACAAGAGCGCGTGATTTCATAATATTCTCTCCAACAAGAACTCTCTTTAAAATATCAGATTACAGCGGCGTCGTGAAGGTATTGCAAAAAGACCAGGGGCGTGATAGAGTCATAAAGTATGGCTCTGGCCCAAAAAGAAAAATCAAAAATCATTGAAAAATTCAGGGCCCATGATAAAGACACGGGATCCAGCGAGGTGCAAATTGCCGTGCTCACAGAAGAGATCGTCCGCCTGACTGGACACTTGAAAACCCACCCAAAAGACCACCACTCGCGCCGGGGGCTTTTGGGAATGGTCGCGCGGAGAAAAAAGTTTCTGGACTATCTCAAGGAGTCGAATATCAGAAAATATAATAGCGTTATAAAGAAACTAGGGTTGAAAAGGTAATCTCTAGTCCCTTGCGAATTATCTATTCGCGAATTAATTCAAGACTGATTGGCGATTTCGTGAACGAAGTGAACATATTAAAACACAAAGCCCAGCGCGTTGCCGTATTCATTGACGTGCAGAATCTGTACCACTCGGCCAAGAATCTTTACGGCGCGCGCGTAAATTTCAAGGAGGTATTGCGCTTTGCGGTGGAGGGAAGGGAACTTGTCCGCGCTTTTGCCTATGTCATTCGCACCGAATCCGGAGAGGAGAAACCGTTTCTTGAAGCGCTGACTAAAATGGGGATTGAGACGCGCATCAAGGATCTGCAGATTTTCCCCGGGGGCATGAAGAAAGCGGACTGGGATGTGGGCATGGCCATTGATGCGGTTCGCCTCGCCGGAACCTTTATTGACGCCATAGTCCTTATCACCGGGGACGGCGACTTCGTGCCGCTGGTTGAATACCTCAAAGCAAACGGCGTACGGGTAGAAGTCATGGCATTTGCGAGGTCGGCGTCGCAAAAACTTCAGGAATCAACCGACGAATTTACAGATCTTGGAGCCGACCAAAGAAAATTTCTTATGAGGATTAGGTAAATTATGTGATATCTAACATGTAAATTGCGTGGGGAGAAGTGCGAAGAAAGAGAAGGAATTAAAACGCGATACATCATTCATCCAGCCCTCTAAGCCGCCGAGATATAATTTATCCAGATAATTATATTAAGGCGTACTTAGGGGCAGAATAAATTACGTACAGCTAAGAGGGCTGGATGAATGATCTCGTATCGATTGCTCTCTTCTTCCGCGATCCCAACGCCAAAAGATAGGTGGATACTAAAACGTATTCGCACTCGTTAGGGGGGAAAAATTTTTTAATAGAGCTCAATAACTGGGCCGAACAAGCCAACGGCTCGGTTTTGGTGCGTCTGGGAGATACGATGGTACTCGCCACCGCCGTCATGAATAAAACCCCGCGGGAGGGCGGCGATTTTTTCCCGCTTACCGTAGAGTACGAAGAGAAATTTTACGCCACGGGCAAAATTCTTGGCTCCCGCTTCGTCAAACGCGAAACCAGGCCCTCGGAGGAGGCGACTCTGGCCGCACGGCTTATTGATCGCTCCCTCCGCCCCAGATTCGACATGCGCATGAGAAACGAGGTGCAGTTAGTTCTTACTATTCTCTCGGTGGATGACGAGAACGATCCGGATATCGTAGCACTTCTGGCTTCGTCCCTGGCGCTTTCCCTCTCCGACATTCCCTGGCAAGGCCCGATTGCAGGAGTACGCGTTGGAAGAATAGAAGGAAAATTTCTTTTAAACCCAACCCACGAGGAGCGGCAAAGGGGGGATCTGGATGTCATTGTCTCCGGAACCCGAGAGCGGATAAACATGATAGAAGCCGGCGCAAACGAAATTTCGGAGGAAGATTTTGCTGTCTCCGTTGAGTGGGGATACAAATTCGTGCAAGAATTTATCGGATTCCAAGAACGTATTATCGCCGAAAATCCGAGACAAAAGTCACCGGTTCCGCTACTTGAAGCTCCGGAAGAACTTCGCACACTCATTAAAAAGGAGTTTTCCTCGCGCATTGAGGAAGCGCTCTACCAAAAAGGGAAGAAGACAATGAAGCATGCGGAGATGGTCGTGCGGGAGGAGTGGGTCATGCGTGCCAAGGAACTCCACCCGGAAAAATTCCAAAAATCAGCCGCCGATTTTCTCTTTGAGGAGGAAATAAATGAAATCGTGCACCGGCGCATACTCGGGAAGGGCGAGCGGCCGGACGGAAGGAAACCGGACGAGCTTCGCGAAATTAGGGTGGCCGTGGGGATGCTTCCGCGAGTTCACGGATCCGGCCTTTTCATGCGGGGCGAGACGCATGTTCTCTCCACCCTCACTCTCGGAGCTCCGGGGGATGAACAAATCATAGAGGGGATGGAAATACGCACGAAAAAGCACTTTCTGCACCATTATAATTTCCCGCCCTTCTCAACCGGAGAAACGAAACCCATGCGAGGCCCCGGCAGGAGAGAAATAGGGCACGGGGCCCTGGCCGGAAGAGCGCTCCTTCCCTTGATCCCGCTTAAAGAAAACTTCCCCTATACTATTCGGGTGGTCTCCGAGGCCCTATCTTCGAACGGCTCGACCTCCATGGCGTCCGTATGCGGATCGTCTCTGGCCTTGATGGACGCGGGAGTGCCACTTAAGAAACCGGCGGCAGGTGCGGCCATGGGCCTTATGTTAAATGAAACGGGAGATTACAAAGTTCTCACCGACATTCAAGGGCCGGAAGACCACCACGGCGATATGGATTTTAAAGTGGCCGGGACCCGCGACGGCATCACGGCCGTGCAGATGGACGTAAAAATCGAGGGCATCACGCCGGAAATGCTTCGCTCGACGTTGGAACAAGCCAGAAGATCACGCTTTGAGATCCTTGACCGAATGCAGGAAGTCATTAAAGAACCCAGGCCCGAACTCTCGCCTTGGGCACCAAGAGTAAATATTCTCAAAATCAATCCGGAAAAAATAGGGGCCCTCATCGGGCCCGGCGGAAAGGTGATAAACGATATTATTGCGCAGACCGGAACGCAAATTGACATTGAAGACGATGGAACGGTCTTCATTACCTCCACCACCGAGAACGGGATGAAAAAAGCGATGTCCCTTATCAAGCAAGTTACGCGGGAGCTAAAACCCGGGGAGATTCTCGAGGGGAAGGTTAGCCGCATACTTGATTTCGGGGCAATGGTAGAGGTGGGGCCAAGGCAAGACGGACTTATCCATATCTCCGAGCTTGCGCCGTGGCACGTGGAGAGAGTAACTGATATTGTGAATATAGGAGATATTGTGCCGGTAAAAGTAAGGAACATTGACGAGCAGGGGAGAATCAATCTTTCCCTAAAAGACGTACCGGGACGCTACAGCGAAGAGGAGATAGCGCGCGGCCAGGAAGAACGGGCACGAACGCCTTATGCGCCCCGCGGGGGCAGAAGACCCGGGCGGCCCCACCAACGGTAACTCCAAGCCCTAATCGGTCCCCAGAGCTCTCTTGCAGATTATGCCACCAGAAATGATAAGGGTGGCCATATAAATCCCAAATTCCAAGCACCAAATTACAAACCGACCGAAGGTCGTCCTGAACGAAGTGAAGGAACTCAGGGTTCCTTCAGTCGCTTCGCTCCCTCAGGATGACGCACTGCGTCAGTTTGTTATTTGAAATTTGTGATTTGAGATTTTAACTTAAGGCATTCTATGTCCGATCCTATCCAAGACCTACAAAAAGAGCTTTCGGCTCGAGAAACAAATGTGCCGAGACGCGCGCCAGCAATCCGAACGATGAAAACTGATATACAGGAACTTTTTCAAAAAACCAAGCCTTCGTTCATCCACATCGTGGGGCAGGAAATTGCGGCGCGTACCGGAAAAGAGGAAAGGGGCGGACCGCGCTGGATCCGGTCCCTTGTTGCCGTGGGGCTCATCGGCACACTAACCGCGGCCATCGCATTGAGTTTGTCCTGGTGGCTTAGAGCTCCGGCTTCGGCGCCCCTGGAACCCACAAATAAAAATTCTGGGTCGCAACTTTTCTCGAGCGAACGTACGCTTGAAATTACGGCAAAAACCGCAGGACGGATCAGGTTTGGCCAAACAATTGAAGCGGCGGTCAAGCAGGGGGAACGCGCGGGCACAATAACGCGAATCGCAATTGCCCTGGAGGACGGCCCCCAAGTTCGTCCAGCAACACTTGCCGATTTCTTTGGCCTTTATCGCATCCGGCCTCCACAAAACTTTCTTTCGAGCGTGGAGCAGCCGTTTATGCCCTTTGTTTATCATGGGGGCGGCGGAGGGCGGCTAGGCCTTGCCGCACGAGTACGCGATGCCGACCGAACGTTGTTTAATCTTCTTGCCTGGGAGAAGAACATGCTGATTGATCTTGGGCCTTTCTTTTTTGGTGAAAAGCCCGGGGAGCAAGCGTCCGCTTTCGAAGATCGGACTTACCGCAATATTGACTGGCGATTCTTAAAACTCTCCGCCGATGGATCGAGCGGCATCGCCTACGCGGTATTCCCGGCGCATGACGTTTTTATACTCACCACCTCCCGCGAGTCACTAGAGAAAACAGTTGACCGCTTATTTGAGGTACGCTGATGAGAAAGCGTTAAACAGTTAACGGGGTTGAAAATTTTTACCCACTTTGTTAAAGTACCCTCCATGGACCAGGCCCTGCTGGATGAATCTAAGAAGGCGCTAAAGAACGAGCACAATAAGCTCGTTGCCGAATTAAAATCCTTTGCCAAGGCCGACCCCAAGATGGGGGGAAATTGGAATGCGGAATACCCGAAATTTGAAGAGGCGGAGTCAGGGTCCCATGCCGCGCTGGAGGAAGAGGCGGACGAGGTGGAGGAATACGAAGAACGGCTTGAAGCCGAGCACAGCTTAGAATCGCGGCTTCTTGAAATAACCAAAGCGCTTGAACGAATAGAGCGGGGTGACTACGGAATATGCATGAGGTGTAAAAAGGAGGTACCTCCCGAAAGACTCCGCGCGAATCCGGCTGCGGAATATCATACCGAGCACACGCCCTGATTTTTAATTTTATAATAACGTATAAGCTGCACGGGAGGGGCAGATTTTTTTATGGCCGTAACAGTATACTCTGCCCAGGTGACGGGGCTTGAGGCGCGTCCGATCTCGGTGGAAGTTGACATAACGTCCGGCCTTCACATTTTCTCGATTGTGGGCCTGGCCGATAAAGAAGTCCAGGAATCGCGCGAACGAATAGGCGCTGCCATCAAAAACCTCGGGGCGCTTGCCCCGCATAAAAAGGCTCAACGCGTAATTATTAATCTTGCGCCGGCTGACATCAAAAAAGAAGGACCTGCTTTTGATTTGGCCATTGCCATAGGATATCTACTTGCGTCGGGCCAAATAAACTTCGCGCCACGCGGAACCCTGATTCTGGGAGAACTGGGGCTGGATGGGACCCTCCGCAAGGTTTCCGGCGTTCTTCCGATCGCCATGGTTGCTCGCGCAAGCGGATTCTCCCGGATCATTCTTCCGCGCGGAAACGGAGCCGAGGCCGCCATACTTGATGGAATAGAAATAATTGAAACTGCTAGCCTGCAGGAAACCATAGAATATCTTTCCGGAAGAAAAACTATCGCGCCCCTACCCCGTGAGGAGATGCGGAGGAATGAAACCGCTTCGGACATTGATTTCAAAGACATTCGGGGACAGGAAATGGTTAAACGCGCCCTTGAAGTTGCCTCGGCCGGGAACCATAATATTCTGATGTCCGGTCCGCCGGGAGCGGGAAAGACCATCCTGGCCCGCGCCCTTCCCTCAATTCTGCCCCCGCTTTCTTTTGCAGAGGCCCTTGAGGTCAGCCGAATATACAGCATTGCAGGACTCCTCGACGGAAAACGGCCGTATATTACATCCCGGCCCTTCCGCAATCCTCATCATACCTCCTCCTACACCGCAATTATCGGCGGCGGGTCTTATCCGCGTCCTGGAGAAATAACGCTGGCTCACCGCGGAGTATTGTTTCTGGACGAAATTCCGGAATTCGATCGCCGGGTAATCGAATCTCTCCGCCAGCCCCTTGAGGAACGGACGGTGACTGTCACGCGGGTGCAGGGCGTGGAAACCTTCCCCGCCCATGTGATGCTCGTCGGTGCCATGAATCCTTGTCCTTGCGGTAATCTCGGGAACGCGGTTAAGGACTGCGTCTGTCTGCCCGGGGCAATACAAAAATACAAGAAAAAGCTTTCGGGCCCCATACTCGATCGCATAGATATCCACATCGAAACGCCAGCGGTTGAATACGAGAAATTGGAAGGCGGGGATTCGGAGTCCTCGGAAGAGGTTCGAAAACGGGTCGCGGTTGCCCGAGCGGTACAGGAGAAACGCTTTCGGGGTACATTGATTCACACCAACAGCGAAATGGGTCTCGGTGAGATAAAACAATTTATTAAAATAAAGGACTCACTGAGGCCCGTACTGCGTATGGCGCACGAACAACACGGGCTTAGCGCGCGCTCATATCATCGGGTGCTCAAGCTCTCACGCACCATTGCGGATCTTGCCGGAGCGGAGGATATCGAACAAGGCCATATCGGAGAAGCATTACTATATAGGCCGAAACAGGAAATATAAAACCACGAATCGATTCACGAACAACACGAATGTTCATATCGTTTATTCATGTCATTAGTGCGGCTTTCGTGTACTAATTCGTGGTTTCCTAGAAGGGATTTTTAGCCCCTCGCACCTCAAAGTGCAAGTGGCAACCGGTGGAGTTTCCGGTAGATCCGATCATGGCAACCTGTGACCCCTGGGCCAGGGATTGACCAACGCGTGCCAAGATCGAGCTTACATGCGCATAAAGAGTCTGGGTGCCATTAGGATGCGTTATAACAAGATATTTTCCATAACCGCCGTTCCATCCGGAGCTGCGGACAAGAATTACCGTTCCTTCGGCGGAAGCGAGCACCGGCAGACCGCAGGAACTAGCAAGGTCCACGCCGTTATACCCATGAATGCCGCGCGATCTTCGGCCGCCAATTATGGGCCGCATGTAATATCCGCGAAACTCCGGGAGCCCGGCGACGCTCGTTCGCTGCGGCTCGGCAGTGGCCGGCAGGGCAATCTCTCCATCAGGAATTATAATTACGCTGGCAACTACAAGCACTTCCCCTATAGCAAGGCCGTTAAAACTCATTATTTCTCCGGGGTCAGCCCGGAACTTCTTGGCTATTGATTCCAGAGTATCACCAGCCTTGATTTCATACTTAACGCCGGATATGGGCAATATTACGAGCTCGTCCCCGGCTTTAATTAAATTCGGGTTCCGGATGTTGTTTGCCCAAAGAAGCGTATTTAAAGAAATTCCGAAATTTGCGGCAATTGAACTTGGATTGTCTCCCTCCTGAACTGTATAAATAAGGATCTGGTCCTGTCCGGAGCCGGCCAAGATTCCAAGCGGATTCCGGGTGGCGACCAGCGCTCCGTCCTGAATAACCGGCAGCGAGGAATCTTGGCCCTCAACCGGTCCGCCGACTCCAGGAGGGACAAGGTTGGGAACTTGACTTCCCAGGAGAGGGAAAGAGATATATGCCGCAGATGTATCATTTACGATTTTCTCCTCTCCGCCAGTCAAGAAACGGAAGATATTGGATAGGAGCCCTGCATTCGCCGAGTACGGCAGTACAAAAAAGGCGCCGACAAACACTGCGATGCATCCTAAAACAAGCCAGCCACTCGTGAAAAGTGACCAAGATATGACATTTTTTGGAGATTCGCCTGGCATCGGCGATTTAATGTCTGGTTGAGTGCGAATAGAATTAAGACCCGACTAGGGCAGAAATGACTTAAATATGCGACCCATACTCCAATTTCGGCCTATCTTTACACCAAATTCTCCCTAAGTCGCAAAGCGACCGGGATCCCGGCGCAAAGCGCTTAGGGACAAACAAAAACAGCGTGTATCGCCTCGCCTCCACCCTACCTCCGAAAACCCCCCTAGTCAAGCCGGGCTATCCACACCCCGTTAGAAGCCCAGTCCCGCCGAAAGCGGGATTGGCAGACGCCTCTGGCGTCTTGCTTCTAACGGGGCGGGCCCCAAAACATGCTATTCTGGTTTTATGGCTGATTTCGTCAAAAATCTTAACCCCAAGCAGCAGGAAGCGGTCCTTGCAACAGGGGGGCCAGTTTTAATCTTAGCAGGCCCGGGTAGTGGCAAGACAAGGGTTCTTGCCCATAGGGTGGCCCATCTTCTAAATAATGGGGTCAGACCGGAGGCGATTCTGGCAGTCACATTCACCAACAAGGCAGCGGGTGAAATGGCGGCTCGGATAAAATCCCTCCTCGCCGAGAACCTAGAACTAAGAACTAAGAACTTAGAACTTGAAACTAAGATTCCGGGAAGAGAGCTAAGTTCTAATATGCTAAGTTCTGGGTTCTTGAGCGGGATATCAATTCCGCTCATCGGCACCTTCCATGCGCTGGCGGTACGTATTCTCCGCTCGCATGCCTCAAAACTTGGGTATCTGCGAAATTTCACCATTATGGACGCTGATGACTCGCTTTCGCTGATCAAAGAGGTTATGAAAGAACAGGAAATCAATCCTAAACAGTTTTCGGCCGGAGCGATCTCGGCAACTATTTCACGGCTCAAGGGCGAACTATTGACACCGGAACGATATAGAGAATCAGCCGGACTCGAAGACCTATTTCCCAAAACGATCCATAAAGCATATGCCGCCTACCAGAAACGCCTATGCGAATCAAACGCGATGGACTTTGACGATCTTATCGGAAATGTGTGTCTACTTTTTGAACTGCATCCGGATGTTTTGGAACAGTACCAAGACCGTTTTCGCTATATAAACGTGGACGAATGGCAGGATACGAACCACGCCCAATATATTTTCATATCGGAACTCGCTAAAAAATATAGAAACATTGCCGTGGTGGGAGACGACGCACAGGCAATATACGCTTGGCGCGGGGCGGATTTCAGAAACATTCTTGCTTTCGAGAAGGACTGGCCGGAAGCCAAGGTCGTTATTCTTGATCAAAACTACCGCTCAAGCCAGATAATCCTTGATGCGGCGCGCGGCCTTATCTCTAAAAACACCCTTAAAAGGGATAAGGCACTCTGGACCGAGAACGAGCCAGGAGAAAAGCTGGAACTTTGCGTAGCCGAAGATGAAAAAGCCGAAGCAGGGCTCGTGGTTAATAAAATAAAGGATCTTAGCGAGCGCGGCTACGAACTAACGGACATGGTGGTACTCTATCGGACAAACGCCCAATCGCGGGCGCTGGAAGAGGCGCTTCTTGATGAAAATATACCTTATAAAATTATCGGCGGGGTAAGATTTTATCAGCGGAAGGAAATAAAAGACATTCTCGCTTACCTCCGCTATCTCTTGAATCCGGCGGATCTCGAAAGTCTAAAGCGCGTCTTAAGCGTTCCTCCCCGCGGAATTGGGGCGCGCGCGCTGCTTGCCAGGGCCACCGGAGAACTCGGCTCGCTTCGCGAGCGCGAGAGGGAAAAAATTAAAGAGTTCGATGGGCTTGTGGAAAAATTAAAAGAGGGGCTTTCAAAAAAGCATGCGGTGGACTTCTTAAGGGGCTTGATAAAAATAATTCGGTACCAGGACTATCTCGAGGACAGCTCACCGAATGCCGAGGAACGCTGGGATAACGTAAAAGAGCTCGTAACCCTTGCCAAAAAATATGACGCCGCCGAGCCTCCGGGGGGGGTTGAGTCCATGCTCGAGGACGTCTCGCTTATGACCGAGGCGGACCAAATAGAAACCGGAAAACCGGTCATAAACTTAATGACCCTTCATGCGGCCAAAGGACTCGAATTTCCCATTGTCTTCATGGTCGGGATGGAAGAGGGGGTATTTCCGCATTCCCGTTCTCTTTTCAATCCGGCAGAACTTGAAGAGGAGAGGCGTCTCTGCTACGTGGGGCTTACCCGGGCGCGGGCCAAAGTTTTCCTTACTTTTGCGCTCCGGCGCACCCATTTTGGCTCAATTCAGGTTAATCCGCCCTCTAGGTTTATCTCGGAGATACCGGAACACCTTATCGAGATAAACGAGGAGATGGAAGACGTCGAGTTGTAAAATTTTGAATTATCGATCAGTTGTAGTTTGGAGCTTTATGGTGCGCGCCCGACTAGGTCAACATTTTCTACGCTGCCGGTGGGTAATTTCTACTCTTATCAAAGCCGCAGATATAAACTCGGACGATACGGTTCTGGAGGTCGGTCCGGGAACCGGGGTCTTGACGCGAGAGCTGGCGAAGCACGCCGGGAAAGTGATTGCGGTGGAAAAAGACGAAAGAATGGCCGAAGAATTAGAAAATTCCCTCCGTAAAGAGGGGATTAATAATGTCGCCGTGATCCCCGGAGACGTTCTTCGTATTCATAAAAACGTCGTTCTGAAGTCCGGCAGAAGCCGGACTGAAGAACCTCATAGGTCCTTCGCTCGCGCTCAGGATGGCGTTAATAGCAGCACAGATTACAAAGTCGTGGCCAACATTCCTTATTACCTTACCTCTCGACTAATCCGGTTGCTCCTCGAAAACGGTCCGAGACCAAATCAAATCGTATTAACGATACAAAAAGAAGTCGCCGAAAGAATGTGCGCTCGCCCCCCCCAAATGAACCTTCTTGCGCTCTCGGTTCAGGCCTTTGGGAAACCGGAAGTTATAAAAACCGTCCCGGCTTCCTGTTTTTCGCCACAGCCGAAAGTGGAGTCTGCGATAATAAAAATCGCCGATATTTCGGGACGATTTTTTGAAGAAAATAGCATAGATAAGGCACGTTTCTTTGAGATTCTTCGTCGGGCTTTTTCGCAGAAAAGAAAAACGCTGGCGCGTTCTCTCACTCAACTCTTAGATAAAAACCACATGCTCGAGGCAATAAAAAAAGCCGGCCTGAAAGATACGGCCCGCCCGCAAGAGCTCTCGCTTGAAGGATGGGTAAAGCTAGCCCACCAATTGATGCACAAATCACCCACCAATCGCACGAATGAAACATAATTATATTTGTGTTATTCGTGCTAAATTCGTGTGCATATTTGTGGTTTTTAGCTAGCCGCAGCCGCAAATCCCCGTACCCGGATACCAGACAGCATCCCATATGGCATTGGGCCACGCCCGGCAAATTAGGTTAAGGCAACCGATAGGAACATTGCAGTATACGCCTTGATAACCACAGTCATATACAAATGTACACCCATAAGCACAATAAAAGCCGCTGTTACAAAATGGGTCCCACAAGCTGAAGCCGGGTACGGGGTAAACCGGAATATCGTCTTTGTAGCAATCAGGGAAAGTATACCAAAAGGCCTTGGCCTCTGGTGCAATAGGCAGCAAATTGGAAAGAAACGAAAAGAGATCACCAATAAGTTTTTTTGGATCTGCGGGGACCATGCTAAGGTCGGACCCGCTGGCTGATCCACCAAATCGCCCCCACTTACGCAGGGCCTCTTTTTGTTTTTCGACTATAAGGGGTAGGTCTTGGGTAAGACCCTTCTTGAGATTTTTATATTCCTGGTCTTTAATCCATCCCTGCTTAAGGGACTCGTCTAAAAGCGCGCCAAGAGATCTATACATGTCTACGTCGGTTTTAAATTCATTCGTGCCGCCTTCGGACATAGACCAATTTTGAATAGGAATCCCCTTGACGCCCGCGCCACTTTCCCCGCCAGAGGTTGGAATCTCTTTTACTATTACCCCGTCTTTAATTACGAGGTTCCCAAGATCTTTTAGCGTATCCCTAACGTTCGCGGGCCAAATCTTTTGAAATATTTCTTCTTCCGAAAGCTGGACAGTCGGGGCCGCTGGCTGGGGAAGGGCCCGTTTTAGATTCTCAAAAAGTGACAGGAGTGATGGCGGAATATTCGGGGCTTGTTCCAAGACCCTCTCGCTAATCTCCCCGATAAGTTCGTTAACCGACGGGGAGGGCGGTGCTAACCTCTCAATTGGGGGGGGAGGGGGAAGGTTAAGAGTGTCCGGAGGCCCGGTCTCCGGACGGCCCACCACGGTGCGGGGGGTAGACGAAATAAGCCCTTCTTTAGTAAGTGTACCGTCTTGGCCTGCTTCTTTTTCTCCGGAAGGCCTTGGCAGTAAAAAGAGGGCCACAAAGACCGCCAAAAGAACGGCGCCGCCGAGTATATATAAATTTCTTCGCGAAATTGTCATAAAAAGATTGGCTGGTGGCATCCATCTTGGGTCCCAGAGTTATCCACAGGCCGGACACAAGATATCATGGTATAATCCACACTAGATGCATGAGATTATCCTCTATTCCCATTTTGCCAAAATCACGGTGGAAAGCAAGTATGTTCCTTGTGGTTTTTGGGGTTATCATCTTATTGGCTGGACTCAAGATATCTTTCTGGCTTACTCCGGGTGAGGACGATTTTATCGAAACCCGTGTAACAGCTATCTCTGGAGGGAAATCCGCATCCCCAGCGCTCCTGGACAGCGACAACGATGGGCTAAAGGACTGGGAAGAAACGGTCTACGGCACGGATCCAAATAAACCCGACACCGATGGCGACGGCACGAAGGATGGCGATGAGATCGCCCAAAAGCGAAATCCTAAGAAACCGGGCCCCGAAGATACGGCGGATGCGAGTATGGTGTTTCTGGGGCAGGGCGGTTCACTTGATCTTCTCCGCGAGGTTGTTGCCGGAGGGAATCTTACCCAGATCCTCTTCGGACAAGTCGCCCAAAAAGAAGGAGTCCAGTCGTTTTTGCAAAAAGACGGAGCCGAAAGAGTGTCTTCCGAATTCCTGGCTTATATTGAAGAGTTCAAAAAGGGCGCTTCAATAAAATTTTCCGCTGATGCCGTAAGCGACAGCGAGGTCCGCGTCTCCAGCGACTCAAGCAACAGTGCCGTAAAAACGTATTTCAATTCAGTGGCCGCAATTTATGAGAAGAACTTGGCACCTCTCAAGGGCGACATGGACGATACGGAAATAATGACCCGGGCTCTGCAAACCAAAGACAGCGCCCTGCTTGAGAAAATCGGTCTCCTTTTTACGGCGGCCGGGGGTATCGGTAAAGAACTTCTTCTGCTTCCCGCGCCGCAGGTGGTTCTCGTCTTCCACAAAAAAGAAATTTGGTTCATGAGAAAAACGGTGGAGCAACTTTCTTTATTAAAAGACGTGTCGCTGGATGACCCCCTGCTTATTCTCCTTCTGGTCAGTTTGCGTACGGAACTAAAAAAAGAAGTAACTGCTTTTCACAGAAACGAAATACCGCAGTGGCTCCGGGAAAAAAATATAGTTTTCCTTCCGGGCGACAAAGCCCCCCTGCTTTATCCTCAATTGTAGAACTGGTGGTGAGTAAACGTTTTTACACGTTGTCGTCCTGAACCCTTCGATCGTCATTCTGAACGAAGTGAAGAATCTGACATGGAGTGTCACCCTGAACGCAGTGAGGGGTCTCTCGTATGGGCTCCTTCGCTATCGCTCAGGACTCGCTTCGCTCGGCTGCGCTCAGAATGACATTTATGAGGTTACTCGCTACCAGTTCGTAAAATTTAAAATGAGGAATGATCTCTTTCTTTTCTAAAAATAAGCTCCTCCACTGCCTCGTTGTTCCGGCTCTTGTTTTTGTTTTGCTCGCGCCGTCCGCCGCCCTCCTTGTACTTCCGCGCGAAGCCACGGCCTCCGTCCCGATTCATTGTAGCATTCTTGATTTTAACTGCGATAAAGAGGGCTTTTTTGATCTCCTGCTCCGCATTGTAACTTCGGCCCTGATCCAATTCCTCACCCAGCAGATTATTGGCTGGATTCAGGGCGGGGGAGGGGACTTTGTGCAGGATTTTGAAGGTTTTTTGCGGGGGCAGGTTGATCAGAGGGGCGGCGAATTTTTAAACCAAATTGCAGGACTAAATCTTTGCGGGAATTTGGGGTCCTTTCTTAATAGGGGCCTGCGGAGGTCTGCGGGTAGCGGCAGCCGTCTATCGCAAAAACTTACTTGCACCGTCACCGCGATTGTGGCGAACGTCCAGGCCTATTTCCAAAACTTCCAAAATGGCGGCTGGCCGGCCTTTATTAGTTACAACCTAAGTCCCCAAAATGACCCGTACGCCGCCTATTTGATTGCCTTCGAGGAGAAGATTCTTTCTGAAGCAGCTAGGGCTGACGCTATCAACCAACAATACCTTACCGGCCAAGGATTCTTGGGGGTACAGGCCCAGAATCAGACCTGCGAATACGATAGCTACACCGGGGCTCCGATTGGCTGCACTACACAATCGCGTGTGCAAACGCCGGGGAGTTTAGTGACGGACGAGTTAAGAAAGGCGGTCGGCTCCAATTTTGATTTTATCGTAAATTCGGATGAGCTTTCGGAGGCAATTGTGGCTATTGCCAACGCGCTCGTTACCCGTCTCACAACGGCGGTCTTTCCGTAATAAAATTTTTATGGCGCTTCTTTCTATTAAAAAACCTGCCCCCCTGATACGGATCGCCGCGCGCGCATTGTTTGCCGGAATATTGTTGTTGCCCTTTGCGGCTTTGGCGCAAGCTCCGACACCTCCTACGACCGGGATCGGCGCATGGATATCGGGCATTATTGGCGCAACAGCCGGGCTGGCAACCAACATACCCGCCCTCTTGTGGTTTATAATGCTGGTTATAGTAAAGCTGATTGTATCTAGCATACTCATCATACAGGCCTTTATCCTTGATAACATTTTCTTCTACGCGGTTGTGCTAAATCCTAGTAATATGCCCGCGGTGCAGTACGCTTGGGGGATTATGCGGGACATTGCGAATTCTTTCTTTATTCTTATCCTTCTCTGGATTGCTTTTACCATTATTTTCAGCATCGAGCACCTTGGTGGAAGAAAATTTCTTGTCCGCATCATCATCGTAGCGCTTCTGATAAATTTCAGTTTGGCGATGGTTTCTGCGGTTTTCGGGTTTGCCAATGCGATTGCCATTCCGTTTCGCCAAGCTCTGCCTCGAGATCTTTCCGGATTTATTACCGAGCGCGTAAAATTACAGCTTGCCAGCAACGTGTCCACCGGCGTCCCTACTATGCCCGCTAGCACCAGCGTTGACTGCGGCTTGGCAGCGTTAATTAATCCTAGCGCCACGGGTCCCGGCGCCCAGCAAGGATGTATTAACGCAAGCTCGGCTGTTGCGTATGCCGCCGAAGCAGCAGACGCATTTTTAAAAGGGTTTCTCTCTACCGCAATTCTCCTCAAAATGTCGTGGACATTGGCAGTTACCATATTCCTTTTTCTATTGGTCATTGTCGCATTCATAGCCGCCTGGGCCACGCTTCTTGCGCGAATCATTGCCATGGTGTTTCTTGCCATTCTCGCGCCATTTGCCTTTCTGGCTTTTGCCATACCCAACCCAACCATTATGGGCTGGTGGAATAAATGGCTTAACGCCCTACTTCGCTGGGCATTCTTTGCGCCGGCCTTCTACGCGCTGTTTTATGTTTCGTTATTAATTCTTGACGCCATGACGCGGGGGCCCATCACCACCATGGGAACAAATTCAACCCTGGCGGGAAACCTGCTTCTAATGTTGCCCCTCTTTGTATTCGTCGGGTTCTTATGGGCGTCCATCACCATCGGCAGAAAAATGGGCATTGCCATAGGGGATACGGCCGTAGCTCTTGCCAAAACAGGCGCCGCTGTTGGGTTGGGTTATGCCACCGGCGGCGCTTCTTTGGCAGCTGCTGCGGCTGCCAGGCGTGCGGCGCCCGCCATAACCAAGGCGCAGGAGCGGCTCGCGCAAACGCCGTATCTTGGAAAGATGGCGGCACCGGCCTCGCGAAAGGTTACCGGATACCTTGAATCACAGAAACAGCGGGTTACCGAAAAAAGAAAGGGGCGCGAAAACTGGTCAAGCCAAAATCTCGTAACCGACTTCAACCAGAGCACCTTGGCCGAAAATAAAGTAGCCATCGCCCAGATTCTTTCAGAAAGAGGCGACTTTTCGAAACTCGGGGGCAACCAAGCACAGGTCCTTCGTCTGGCTACTCAATTCGGTCTGCAAAAAGACCTTTTGAAGGCGCGTCCCGATCTTGCCACGCCCGATCTCGTCCCTGATACCCGGACCAGAGAAGAGGCCATTAGAGAGACGGCCCGTAAAATGAAGCCCGAAGAATGGGCCAAGATGTCCCTTGAGGGCATAAAGGACCCCACGACCGGAGCACTTAATATGGACGTGATAAGAATATTGGTGCCGAACCTGGATCCCGAGCACATAAAACGAATCGCTCGCGAAAATCCGGCGCTAAGAGAGGCATTCATGAATGGGATCGAGCTCGAACCGCAGATGGTGGTTAACATGAAGCCGGAAACCTACCGCTATCTTTCCTCAAACTACGCGCAGGAAATGGGGCTGTCGCTTCCCGAAAACGCCACCCCGCCCACAGCCGTCCAGCGTGAACAAGTGGCGGAGCAACGGGCAGAAGCGGGGCGGATCGTAGCAGAAGAGGAAAGGGCCGCACAAAGAGAAACGCGCGAAACGGAAAGAGCTCAGGAACGCGTTGAGCAGGAGATAGGAAAACGCGTGGAACAGCTTCGGGATTTAGAAGACCAGCTTAAGGTTCTGGAAGAGCGCGCCGGAAGTCTCGACCAGCAAAACCGGCAGCGAGAAGCAGAAAACATACGAGAGGTCGAGGTGAAAAAACTGGAAGCCCGCATTAAAAACCTAAGAGAGCGGTTACAGTAATCCCGAATCCAATGGTAAACAAACCTTACAAAAAAGAGGAGCTTGAAGAGCAATTTAAAAAACTTCCCGAAGTCCTGAAGGACGCTTTGTTAAGCGTGGAAGGCGCAGATAAGCTATATGAAATCGGCAAGAAATTTGGGCTCACCACCGAAAAACGGGGGGCCGCGGCCGGGGAGACGGGGCTGGTAATCATGGGGCTCACCAAGCCCCGCGAATTTGTCCAGGCGCTTGCAAGTACGCTTATCGTTGACGCGGACACGGCTAAAAAAATCGCCTCGGAGATAAACCACCAAATTTTCTACCCCCTGCGCGAGGCCCTACGCTCCGCTCATCAGGTGGAGATGACCGAGGAGGAAATACAGAAGTCCGAGGTGTTGGTAAGGCATGCCGTTGTTTCGCCACCAAAGACCCAAGAATCGCAACCTCCGCCAGCATCGTCTAGGGTTTCTCCTATTGACCTGCGACAGCAAAAACCAAGCGCGATTAGTTCCGCGGCCGCAACAGCAGTACCGCCTTCTCCAGCGCCCGTACCAAAAAAGCCGGAGACGCCCAAGCCCCCCGCTCAAGAAATAAAGCCAGCCGGATCTCCTGTTACGCCGGCTGTCCCGCCCCCTCCAAAAAAATCTCCGTACGGGGGTTTTGATCCGTATCGCGAGGGCAGAGAATCCTCTACGCGAAACGCCGCAGAAGAAAAACCAACACCGTCTCCCTTTGGCGCCTCCAAAGTTCCACCGCTTGATTTAAGACAGTCGGGCAGAGACCAGCAGCAAGCTAAACCGGCCGCACCCGACCCCTTGAAACGCGAAGAAGACATATTCTCTGCCCTTCGCCGCTCGCCCGCGCCGGAAAAAAAACCCGAGACAACGGCGGCGCCAAAAATGCCCGGAGCGCCGGAAGAAGTAGAGAGAGAGCAGCGTCCATTTACCGAGAAGGGCCCCGGGCATGATCCTTATAAAGAACCGATGGAGTAATAGCCGCGGAGAGAATGTAGATACCCACGGGCAAGCCCGTGGAACTCTGCGATAATATAAGAAAGTCGTAACCGGTTCTAAGACCTAAGTTCTATATTCTTGTTTGCTTATGAGGCAGTATCAGGTTCCGCAATTTATTACGGTCGAGGACAAGGTTATCGGCCCCTTCACGATAAAACAGTTTTTTTATCTCGGGGCCGGGGCCGTCCTTATTTTCATCGCCTCGCGATTCTTCACCGGGTTCCTGTTCTACCTAACAGCCCTTATCATCGGCTCGCTGGCCGGTTCCCTCGCGTTCCTTAAGTTAAATGAGCAGCCCTTTCCGATAATTCTAAAAAGCGCGGCGCTCTATCTGATTCGCCCGCGTCTCTACCTCTGGAAAAAGGAGCCGCCCTCCAAAAAAGCCAAACCGGAGGAAAGATTAAAAAAACCGGAGGTCCTTATAAAAAACATCCCCAAGCTTTCGGAATCCAAACTTAATGATCTGGCCTGGAGTTTAGATATTAAAGAGAAAACGCAAGAACCAAGACGCGAATAATGAACTAATTTTCAAAACGAATCCCAACGAATAAATGCCCGAAATCTTGTATAAAGAACTAAGTTATAAAATAATTGGGGCGATTTTCAAGGTTTTCAATACACTCGGGCATGGCTATAGAGAACAGTATTATCAGCGCGCGCTTGCCCACGAATTTGATAAACTCGGCCTGGTCTACCAAAAAGAGATCGAAATCCCGCTGGAGTACGAAGGCAAAAAGGCGGGGAAGTATCGGCTAGATTTTCTGATAGAAAATAAAATAGTGTTGGAATTAAAAGTTGCGTCCAGATTTTATGCACAAGACAGCAAGCAGATTTATAGCTATCTGAAGGCGGCGAAACTGCGCTTGGGAATACTTACACTTTTTTCGAAAACCGGTGTCCGTTACAAGCGGATCGTCCACCGTCCCTAAATTTATTAGTTCTTATTCGTTAAATAATTCGTTTAATATTCGCGTATGCCCACTGGCGCATCAGCCCAACAATTTTTGGCGATTGAAACCGTTCGGGAAGACACGGCCATCTTAAAAGACGGCGGGCTTCGCGTAATTCTTATGTGCTCCTCGCTAAACTTCGCTCTCAAATCAAGCGATGAACAGGACGCGATTATTTTCCAATACCAGAATTTTTTGAATTCCCTCGACTTTCCGCTGCAATTTGTGGTCCATTCGCGACGCCTTAACGTCGCGCCCTACCTTGAGTCACTACAGACACGACAGAAAGAGGAGGACAACGAACTTTTAAAAATACAGGTTACCGAATACATGGAATTTATAAAAACGTTCGTGGAGATGACCAACATCATGTCCAAAACTTTCTACGCCGTCGTGCCCTTTACCCCCCCGATGCTCGAACAAAAAGGGATACTCGGCGGACTCACCTCCGCCTTGGGCCTGGCCAAAAAAGAAACGGCGGGCGGGACAGGAGATTCTTTTGAAGAACACAAAAATCAGCTCTGGCAGAGGGTAGATACGGTGGTGGCAGGGCTCCAGCGGGTTGGCGTGCGCTCGGCCCCGCTGAATACAGAGGAACTGATCGAGCTATTCTACGGGCTCTATAACCCGACGGAGTTTGAGAAAGCAGTGGTAACTGCCGCAAGCTAGCCACGAACATGTACCAGATCGGGGATAAGATGAAACCGTAGAAAAGAGTCTCAAAATGTCATGCTGAGCGAAGCGAAGCACCTCAACCGTATGATATACCGAGGAATAAAGATCCTTCACTGCGTTCAGGATAACTAAAGATGGGTTCTTCTACGGTCTCGGGATATAGAAAGGTCGTAAATTAGTGTTATTGGTGAATAACTAGTGCACATATTCGTGGTTTCACTCTTTGGAACTAAAACTAAAAAAGATCCGGAATCGGAGATTTTTGCTGTTTTCCCGGAAGAAATATACCGGGCCGGCGAACTTGCGTTAAAAGACGTTCTCTCCCCCTCTGCGCTTGAAGTCAACCCGACGTTTATTCGCCTCGGAGCTAAACTTGCCAGAACCATTTTCATCTTCGCCTATCCGCGCTACCTCCATACGGCCTGGTTCAGCCCCGTTATAAATCTGGATAAAATATTCGACGTCTCTATGTTCATCCATCCGGTGGATACCGGATCAATGCTAAAGACGCTCCGCCGTAAAGTCGCGCAGGTGGGTTCCCAGATTGCGGCGCGCGAGGAGAAGGGCCTCGTCCGCGACCCCATACTGGACACCGCCCACCAGGACCTTGAGGAGCTCCGCGACAAACTCCAGCAGGCCACTGAGAGAATTTTTAACTTCGGCCTATATATTACGATCTACGGCTATTCGGAGCAGGAACTAAATAAAACCGAATCGGAAATTAAATCCCTTTTTGAGTCGCGCCTGGTCTATACCAAGCCAGCCCTCTTCCAACAGACCGAGGGCTTCCAGTCCGTCCTCCCGTTAAACATCGACAAACTCGGAATCAACACCTACCTCAACTCTTCACCCGTTTCGTCAACTTTCCCGTTTGTGTCGTTTGACCTTACTTCAAATAAAGGCATTCTCTACGGAATCAATCGCCACAATAACAGCTTGATACTTTTTGACCGATTCTCGTTGCCCAACGCCAATTCCGTAATCTTCGGGATTTCCGGCGGTGGAAAAAGCTATTTGATGAAGCTCGAAATCATCCGCTCTCTTATGTGGGATACGGATGTCATCGTTATTGATCCCGAGCGAGAATATGAGTATCTGGCGCAGGTTGTCGGCGGCTCCTACATCGGCATCTCCCTTACATCCAAACACCACATAAACCCTTTTGATCTTCCGGTCCCTCGGGAGGATGAATCGCCGTCAGACGTTCTCCGATCAAACATCATAAACTTGGTCGGGCTTTTCCGGATTATGCTGGGGGGGATCACCGCCGAGGAGGATGCCATACTTGATCAAGCAATTACTGAAACCTACGCCTCGCGGGACATCACGCCTGAATCCGACTTTTCGAAAATCACTCCGCCGATCCTATCGGATCTTGAACTGATTCTGGCCTCAACCGCCGGCGGAGAAAATCTTGCGATGCGCCTGAAAAAATACACCACCGGGACCTGGTCCGGCTTCTTCAACCAGCCGACCAATATCGAGATGAATAATCGCTTGGTGGTGTTCTCCGTAAGAGACATGGAGGACGAACTGCGGGCGGTGGGAATATTCCTTATCTTGCGGTTTATTTGGAACGAGATACGCACGCGCCTGAAAAAAAGGATCCTCGTGGTGGACGAGGCCTGGTGGTTGATGAAACACGAGGACGGGGCATCTTTTCTTTTCGGCATTGCCAAAAGAGCACGCAAGTACTATCTCGGGCTCACCACGGTCACGCAGGACGTGGGCGACTTTTTTAACTCTCCCTACGGAAAACCGATTATCACCAATTCCTCCATGCAGATGCTTCTTCGGCAGTCTCCCGCCACCATTGATTTCGTCATGCAAACCTTCAACCTGACCGAGGAGGAAAAATTCCTCCTGCTTGAATCAGAGCGGGGGGAAGGAATATTCTTTGCCGGATTGAAGCACGTGGCGATAAAAGTAATCGGGTCCTACACCGAAGACCAGATTATTACCTCTGACCCGGCCCAGCTTTTACTTATTAAAAAGGCCAAAGAGGAATTTGCGGCCGGCGCGAAGGCCTAATGACGCCGGGTCTTTTTGGAAGTATAATAAATATGAACATGCGTAAGGTTTCAAAAATGGAGCCCCTCGGGCAAGCCCGTGGTGCCCCTGCGTTACGGTCAGGCCCTGCAGGCTTGGCCGAGGGGCGGAATCCCGCCTCCAGAAGACCCACTCGTCCGCGGGCAAGCCCGTGGTCTTCTGGGGCGTGGATAACGGCCTTGGCGGCGGCGGGACTCCTGGTGGCCCTTGCTGTGTCCGCCCAAACCCTCCCCGACTTTTCGGCTCTTTTTGGCACTACCTCTCCCCAGGTTCCTTCCAGCGCTTTTCCTGTCCCGTCGGATGTATTTAATCCTTCTGTGCTCTCGGAGCTTAAGGAACCGCTCTTGGTGGTCGCTACGCCAAGTTCTCCTTCCCCTGGCGAAACCATAACGGTTGAAGCGCGAATGCCGACCTACGACAGGAATTTTGCAACTTTCTCCTGGACGGTAAACGGCGTTTTCCGCTCCGATCTCTCCGGGCCCGGCAAACACACCTTTGCCCTTACTGCCGGCGGGGTTGGATCAGCCGAAACCCTGAACGTGCGCGTGTCGCGGCCGGACGGTACAATAAATTCTGCCTCGCTCACCATCCGCGTATCCGACCTCGCGGTTACGTGGTCCGCCGAAACATACGTTCCCAAGTGGTACAAAGGCAGGACCCTGCCTTCGCAAGGATCAGTGGTTGCGATTACGGCAATTCCGCAATTTGTAATGGGCGGTGTTATGCTGCGCCCGGAAACTCTCATCTACCGTTGGGGGCTGGACGAACAAAAACCCGTGCTTGCTGGCGTAGGTAGACAAATATTCCGTGTGCAAATGGCCGATTTGCCGGGCGCGTCACACGTTATCCGTCTGACCGTTGAAGACGCAAATAAGCGAATTCGCAAAGAAAAAACAATCTTCGTTCCCGCCTATACCCCTCGCGCCGTTATATATGGTTCCTCGCCTCTTGGCGGCATTGAGACGCGACGAGCTATTTTCGCGTTTGCGTCGGATACAAGGGGTCTGGTGGATTTTATCGCGGAGCCATTTTTCTTTCCGGTAACCTCTAGAAAAAGTCTTACTTATGTCTGGGATGTCGGAGGAAATGAGATCAGCGGCTCTCCGGAAAATGCGCACCTTCTTACGGTGGATACCCAAAATCAGCCCGCCAGAAAAACTTCGGTAACTTTACGCATCGGGCGCAATAATTCCTTTGCTCCTCCGGCGGAAAAAATAATAGACCTAATACTGCAATGACGAAAAAAACTATTTTTTATCTAGGTGCCGCGGTACTCCTCTTTACGGCATTCGTTTATGGCTCTGGGGTAGATGCCGCCTGCCGAAACGGCGGTGGAGGGCATTGTGTGGAACTCGCCGCAATTGCGCAAGCGCAAGTTCCGGGACTTGAGTTCCTAAACGTTGGGCTTGATATAGGACAGATATTCGCCCGCCTCTATGTCTTCGGTTTAAGTTTGGTGGGTATTTCCGCACTCATCATGCTCGTCATCGGAGGAATTATGTACCTTACGGCCGGAGACAGCGAGTCGCGCGCCAAAACCGCACGCGATTATATGGGCAATGCCGTATTGGGGTTAGTTCTTGCCCTGCTTTCCTATCTTATCCTGTTCACCATTAACCCGGACCTGGTTGGCGGAGCCGGGTGGGTACAAAATCTACGCTGCCTCCAGCCGGCCGGGGCGCCCATGCCAGCTCCGGCTTCGGGGTTCTGCCCTTAGAAACACTTTTCCATGGAAATGCTACAACGCAAAAAATTAATAATATATGGGGCGGTAGGAATTCTTATTCTTGCGGGTCTTGGGTTTCTTGCCTATCAATTTTTATTGCCGGCCGCCACCGAACGGGGGGGCTCGCAGGAAGAAAGTGGCGTTGCCGGCAAATTGCCCTCGCCCTTGGGAGGACGGGCCCCAGAGCCGGGCACTTCTCCGGCCGGGGAAGAATCTGTAGAATTTGAAATTCCGAAAACCCTGGAAGGAAAATTGTTCCGGCTTACTGATTTTCCGGTAATCGGCGCTTCGTTCAACGCCAAAGAGGACAAAATACTTTTCTATAAAAAAGACGGCGGGGACCTCTTGTCCTCCGCCCCCAACGGCCAACCCCAGGAAAAAATATCCAACCTGACCATCGTAGGAATCACCGAAGCGCTCTGGTCACCTGCCCGAGATCGCGCCGCAGTATTTTATCTTGACGGCGAAACGCTAAAAGGGTTTCTGCACATAGGAACTTCCTCCGTCGCCACTCTGCCGCAGGATATAAAAAGTTTTGCGTGGGCGCCGGATGGAAAAACCGCCGTCTATCTTCTCACCGATGGCGAAGGGATGAAACTAGTCATTGTCGCTTCCTCCGGAAAAAACAATCAGGCCATAGCCGCTCTTCCGGTTTTTGACGGTGAGCTTTCCGCGCTACCCGCAGGCAAATTTGCGCTTGAGACCGCACCCTCCGGCCTGGCCGACGGATTTTTATTCACGTTCACCCGGACAACGCCGCTCACAAAAATCGTGGGGCCCCTGCGGGGGCTTATGTCGCGCTGGTCCAATGACGGGACACGAGTTTTAGTATCCTTAACCGACCTGGCCGGGAAAAACCCGGATCTTGCGCTATATGACTCCTCGGGTAAGCTGTTATCACCCCTCGACGGCATTCGAACTATCGCTTCCAAATGTATATTTGCCGACGCAAAAGAAATATATTGCGCCGTTCCTAAAGAAATTCCCTTCTCGGCACTCTGGCCGGATGATTATTTGCGCGGGGAAATCAATACTTCGGACAGAATCGTACGCATAGTACCGGACAAAAACGAAGTGGTTTCGGTGTTCGAGGAGGGCAATTTTGACGTATCGGAGCTTGCAGTAACTAAAAATAAGGATTGGCTTATGTTCGTCGATCGCAGAGACGGAACATTGTGGAGTTTGAAATTAAAATAACCGCCGATAAGACGCATAAATACGCCGAATTTACGCTGATCAGTATCAGCGTTTTTCTTTTCAGCGTACCTATCCGCGTATGATTCAGCGGATTTTATGGATACGGCCTTATCACCACCCTGCGCTCCGGCTCCTGCCCGATTGATTCCGTAGTAATGTCGGGGTATTCGGCAAGGAGAAGATGGACAATCCTTCGCTCAAAGGACGACATGGCGCGCAGCGGAACGTCTTTTCGATACAATCTTACATCTTTCGCTGCCGCTTTTACGTCTTGCTTCAAGTCCTCAAGCCGCTTCATGCGATAGTCATTTATGTCCAAAGTAAATTTGTGGCCCTCGCCGTATTTTTTCTGAATTATTTTTTTCAAAACATGCTCGAGGGCCGCGAGGTTCGCTCCGTGCTCGCCAATCAGCATATTGGCCTCTCCTCGGACGCGCACACTAAAACGGCTGGTGGTGCCTTGGTGGGCCTCAATCGCTTCAAGCTCTTCGCCGTAACTCATTTTGTCGAGCACCTCCTTAATTTCGTTTTTTATAATTTCCGGGTCCATCTTCCTTAAAATCCAGAATCACAAATTCCAAATCACAAACAATACCGAAATTCTAACGCTCTGGTTTCGAAACGTGTCTGGAATTTAGGCCTTAGGTCTTGGAATTTGTTTGTACTTTGGCGCTTGGAATTTGGAACTTGCGTACTAGGATCTCCTGCACGATACCAAGAATGTTTAAAATTGTCCAGTAAAGCGTGATGGCGACGGGAAGACTCATCGAAAAGAAGAAAATCATAACCGGCAGCATGTAGAGCATCTGCTTCTGCAGCATGCGGGAAAAATCGTTCGGGCCGGAGGCGGCGGGAAGAGCCGGAGCGCCGAGTTTGGTTTGGAAATAGAGGCTTACCGCCGCGAGCGCCCCCCAATATAGATTAGCTTGGGCAAGATCAAGAACCCCGAAACTTATGGTATTCATCGGCCCGGGGTTTGACACAAATGCGTAAAGAAAGACAAGCATGGCCGGGTCCAGAGCCTGGCGAAAGAGCGGGAATAGAGTAAAGAGCACGAGGCCCTGAATAAGTACCATAAGACAGCCCGAAAAGGGGTTTACCTTTTCACGCTGGTAAAGCTCCATTGTTGCTTTTCCCTGAGCATCACGATGCCCTTTAAATTTTTCCTGGATCTGCTTGATCTCGCCCTGAAGGCGCGCAAAGTCGCGCTGTGATTTCTGTGCACGAAGAAGCAGGGGGGTGAGGATAGCCCGAATCAGGACCGTTAGGATAACAATGGCCAGGCCAAGATCGTGCGGCGGAATAACCGCATAGAGCCAAACGAGCCCGTTAAATAACGGGCGCCATAGAAATTCTGTGTAGACAAAATTGAATGGATTCAAAATTCTAAATCCTAAGCACTAGATCCTAAACTGACGTCCCTTAGGACGCCGTCCTGAGGAGCGAAGCGACGAAGGAGCCCCGAGTTCTCCCTAGGCCTTCGGCCGGGATCCCGGTCGCCTCCGGCGACTTAGGGACCTCACTTCGTTCAGGACGACCTACGGTCGGTTTAGAATTTCGGGTTTAGGATTTCGGTTTTAAGACTACGGGGTCGTACCCTCCCGCACTCCACGGATGACAGCGCGCAATTCTTTTAAGCGACACCACAGACCCGCATGTTAGTCCATATTGACGGATGGCGGCGACCGCGTATTCTGAGCAGGAAGGAAAAAAATGGCACCGTGCTCCTCCCCAAACACCGGCTAAAATTCCGTGATCGGGCGAAATTGTTTTTTGATAGAAACGGAGAATAAATACAGCAAGATCAGCGAGTAATTTCGGAAAATGTTTTGTCGAGTTCTTCATAAAATATTTTACGCGGGGCCCGCGCCGCGTCTTTCTTAAAAAAAATGGCTATGTCGAACTTGCTCGCCGCCCGGCTCGGCTGCTTCCTGGCCCATTCTCTGGCGCGTCGAATGAGCCGGTGGCGCGCTGCAGATCTTTTGTCCACTGCGCGCGAAGCAACAAAGGCGTATCGGGAATGAACCAGGTCGCTCTGCTTGAATATAATCCGAAATAGGGGGGCATCTCTTCTGCGTCCGCGAGAAAGCAGCGCCCTAAACTCACGGTGGCCCTGCAACCGATAGAGCTTTTTCATGGGCTAAGTTTCTCCCGCTTTTTGGCTCGGCGTCTCGCAAGCACTCGGCGCCCGGTCGACCCCCTCATTCGCTTCCTGAACCCGTGGGCGCGCTTTCTCTTAATTTTCGACGGCTGATAGGTAACGGACATATTAACAAAACATACAATAAAGGGTTTTTATAGTCAAATTTTTATGCAACGTTTCGCCCGGCAGTCAACGTTTTTTTTATTCACAGGCCATCAACACCCTTTCCACAAATCTGCATAGGGGCCGGGTTGCAAATATATTGTATAATAGACCTTGTGCGTTAAACAACCGTGTTTTTGATCCTTATGGAAAAGACCGAACTTTGGCAAGCCGTTCTGGCAAAAATCGAACTTAATATTTCGCGTCCTAGTTTTCTTACCTGGTTTCAGGAGACAGGAATTACGGAGGTGGACGGCGGGATCGCCACCGTTTTTGTTCCGAATGGATTCGCCCGGGAATGGCTGCAGAATAAATACCACAAGACAATTCTTCACGCCCTGCGGGAAATCTCCTCCGAGATCAAGGACGTGAGCTACGTTATCGGCAAACCTGAAGGCGCAGGCGTGGCCGTGGCGTTAAAAGACCGTCTGGCCAAACGGAAACGCGTGGGGCCCCTGCCGCCATCCGAGGGAGACGAGCTCTCCATGAGGGAGCTTTTGGTCGACCCGGAGACCAACCTTAATCCCCGGTATTCTTTTGACAATTTCATAGTCGGCTCCTTTAACGAACTGGCACACGCCGCCTCCCAATCGGTCATAAAAAATACAGGCACAAGTTATAACCCTCTTTTCATATACGGCGGGGTCGGCCTTGGTAAAACGCACCTGATCCAAGCCATAGGTAACGAGCTTCTAAAGAAAACTCCGGGGATACGCGTGCGCTATGTTCCTTCAGAGAAGTATATGGGCGAGATCGTGGATGCGTTAAAAAACCAGGAAATGGGCCGGCTCAAAGAAAAGTACCGCGGGGTTGATCTCCTTATTATCGACGATATCCAGTTTATTGCCCGGACCGAGAAGATGCAGGAAGAATTCTTCCATACTTTCAATTCGTTATTTGAAAAAAATAAGCAGATTGTTATTTCGTCCGATCGGCCGCCGAGCGCGATCCCCACCCTCGAAGAACGCCTCCGCTCGCGGTTTGAGGGAGGCATGATTGCGGACATCGGCCTTCCTGACTTTGAAACCCGACTTCTCATACTGAAGACCAAGGCCTCCGCCAAGTCCGTTTCTCTTCCGGATGCGGTGCTTGAACATGTTGCCGAGGTGATTAAAACCAACATCCGGGAGCTAGAGGGGGCCTTAAACCGCGTGGTCATGGCGGCTAAACTCTCCTCCGCCCCCGTGGACGTGGAGGCCGTAAAAAAAATTCTCTCGAATCACCAAACCGTTGCCAAAAAGTTTGCGTCCGCTAAGAAAATTTTGAAGGCGGTGTCCGAATTTTACGATATTGAAGAACGGGAGCTCATCAGTCATTCTAGGAGGCGTGATATTGTGAAGCCGCGGCAAATCGCGATGTACTTGATGCGCGACGAACTCAAGAGCTCTTACCCTTCCATCGGCGAAAGATTCGGCGGCCGTGACCATACAACGGCCATCCACTCCTGTGAAAAAATTGCTAATTTGCTGAAAATAAACACTGAACTGGAGGAGGAAATCCGCTTGGTTAGAGATAAGGTTTACTATGGATAAAGTGTGGGTGCGGCCAGGGGATATCGCGAGCCGCCTACTCTTTTCTATTTTTCGCACAGGGTTTACCCAACATATACCTGCCAGCTTTTGCGCCAAGAATGTGTTACTTACTTAACAAATCCATCGAATCCACAGGTTGTCTTTCTCTAATAATAACAATAAATTTAAATATAACGTAATTTATTATTATTGTTGTTAAAATGGGGTCCCATGTAAAATTATGAAATTTTCATGCATGAAGGAAAATTTGGCCCCGGCCGTGATGATTGCCGAAAGATTTTCCGGGAAAAATGCCACCCTTCCCATATTGGGAAATGTGCTGCTGGAGGTAGAAAAAAATTCGTTGAAGATAATTGCAACTAACCTTGAGTATGCAGTGGAAGTTATTCTTCCAGGAGAGGGGGTTCGCCCAGGGCAGATTAGCGTTCCGGCCAAGATCATAAGTTCACTCCTCCAGTCATTACGAGAGGAAAAAATCGAACTCGAAGAAAAACAAGGGAACTTATTTGTTAAAACCCCGGCGCGAGATATAAGAATTAACGGCATTTCCGCGGAAGATTTCCCGCTTCTCCCCAAAATAAAAAAAAAGAACACATGTGCCATGGAGAGTTTTCAATTAAAAAGGGGCTTGGAAAGGGTAATTCCGGCTGTATCTTTATCCGAGTTCAAGCCGGAGCTAGCGGGCGTCTATTTTAAAATTACAGAGAAAAGTCTGCAGCTGGCAGCAACCGACACCTTCAGGCTAGCCGAGCACCAAGCGCCGATTCTAAAAAATAACGAAGGGGGCAATTTTTCGTTTATCTTGCCGCAACGCGTGAGCACCGAGCTTGCAAGAATTTTGGGCGGAGACGACGACGTAAAAATTTCACTCGGGGAGAATCAAGTGGAATTTCAAACCGGGGGCCTGCGGGTGATCTCCCGCCTTATTGATGGGGTTTTTCCCGAGTACTCATCCATTGTTCCCAAAAATTTCGAAACCACGTGTTTTCTAAAACGGGAAGGTCTGATTGATACCATTCGCGCCTCAAGCATTTTTACCTCCAAAATGCAAGAGGTGGCGCTCACTATTCAAGAAAAAAAAGGGGTACTCGAGATCGCCTCAAATAATACAGAGATCGGAGAATACAAAACCAAGCTCCCGGCCGCCGTTACCGGAAAAGGGATTAGCGTGAGCTTTAACCACAGATTCTTACTGGACGGATTAAATGCTTTGGACGAGGAGGAACTATTCTTCGGTCTTAACTCTCAAAACGCGCCCTCAATGCTGCGCAATAAATCCGGCGGATCGTATCTTTACGTTGTGATGCCCATACGCGCGTCCTAAGAGGCGGCGGCCTTAGAAGTTGTCCGGAAAGCCATTATTCTGCAATTTCGCGACGAAACGGACTTCCCAGACAGCCCCTCACTCGCTCACCGTAATCTCCCGCTCAAGTATTTCTTTATTCCCCACCACATCATAAGCGGTTATTTTTATTTTGTATGGGCCCGGTGTCAGTAATATTTCTAAAGGAAATGAAACGCCGCTCGTGAGAATAGGGGCGGTGCGGGAGGCCGCGATTTCGTCATTGAGGAAAAGAGCCACTTCCCGGAGGGGAAAAGTAGAGACGATTTCTACAACAACCTCGGGCAGCTCCTCGGCCCGCACCACAGCACCCTCCGGTTTTTTTAAAGCGAGGTGCGGTCTTTTTTCCGGAACGTGGAGGTCGTCATATTCGAGCGGTATCTCACCCGCGGGAAGCGCATTTTCACGAAGCCAATTTTCAATCGAGCCCTGCCAGTTTTTATACTGCGGATCGGAGGAAGGATCGGACGGGACCCCCCCGTGAGGAGTGCCCTTATCTATATACGCAAGAATGGTTTTTATCTCTCCGGTACTTATCTCTCCGATGAGTTCCGGAGGCGTGAATTCGGTAGCAAGTTTTTTTGATATCTGGTCAATTTTTATTACCGGGCCGGCGCGGTATAGGCCTCGGAGAATCGGTTTCTCGGGGCGGGCCTGTTCCGGTTTCGGAAATTCTTCCGGGGTGGTTGAGGCGATGGCTATCTCGAGAAACTTATGCCAGATGGGGCCAGCGACCATAACGGAAAGGCCGGACTGGTTCATGGGCGTGTTGTTGTTATTCCCCACCCAGACGCCTGCGGCGATCGAGGGCGTATATCCGACTACCCATGCGTCACGGAAGTCTTGTGTGGTTCCGGTCTTGGCCGCAACCTGGCGGCCCGGGAAATAGAGGGAGCTTCGGGGGCTGAAGATCGGGACGCGAGAATCATTATCGGACATGATGTCGTTCAAAATGCGGGCAATTTCAGTATCAAGTACCGGTAGAGACGTTTCTTTTTTTTCTTCCAAAATTCTGCCGCGTGCGTCCTCGATTCTCAAGATTCCGATCTTGGGATGAAGTACGCCGTCCTGGGCGAGTGCGCCGAAAGAGGACACCATCTCAAGCAGCGTTACCTCCGCTCCTCCGAGAACCAGAGACAAGCCGTAGCGGGCGGGGTCCGTCAGTGTGGTAATTCCCATGTCGGAGGCCGTTCTAATCGAATCCTCAACCCCGGCAAGATAAAGTAATTTTGCCGAAGGGACATTAAGGCTCTGGGCGAGGGCTTGTCGTAGGGAGACCGGGCCCCGGAAGCGCCCGTCATAGTTTTGAGGGTGGTAGCACTCTTTTTCCTCTTTGATTAAAGGGCCCGGAGTTCCATCGACGTTGCAATTTGGATTAAATTCGGTGGGCACGTCAAAAAGCACGGTTTCGGGCGTGTATCCCTTCTTGAACGCGGTTGCATACACAAACGGCTTGAATGCCGATCCCGGCTGGCGTGATCGCAGAACAATGTTTACATGCGGATCAAAGCGACAGTTAATCCCGGGAGAGCAGCCCTCGGGAAGAGGTTTGCCCCAGTAGTTTTGGGAGCCGACCATAGAAAGGATCTCACCGGAGCGGGGGTCAACGGCAACGAGGGCGGCGTTTGCCGCCTGCACTAATTTTTCGTTCTCTCCGGCCCCCTCCCGCACGATTTTTTCCGCAATCTCCTGGAGCCTCCAGTCCAGCGTAGTAATTACGCGGAGGCCGCCCTGCTCCACAAACTCCTCGCCGTATTTTTGGTTTAGGTACTCGCGAATATAGAGTACAAAGTGGGGCGCGCGGAGGGACTGCTTAGGAGGACTGAATCGGAGAGCGGACCCTTTGGCCTCCGCCACCGCTTCGCCCGAAACCAAATTTTCTTCCAGCATTCTGTCTAGGACCCAATCGCGCCGCCTTATTAACTCTTCGCGGTGCGACCCGTAAGGAGAATAGTAGGTGGGGGCCTTGGGGAGCGAGGCAAGCGTGGCCGCTTCAGCAAGCGTAAGCTCTCGGACCGGTTTTGCAAAATAAGTTTCGGCGGCGGATGCAACCCCGTACGCGTTTGAGCCGTAAGGTATCTGGTTAAGATAGAGTTCAAGGATCTCGTTCTTAGAATATTTTTTCTCGAGAAGTATGGCCAAGAACGCTTCGCGGAATTTTCTTCTGAAAGTCTGCTCGCCCGTCAAAATTGAGTTTTTTATCAGCTGCTGCGTGATGGTAGATCCGCCCTGGCTGATGTCCCTGCGGACGAAATTTTTTACAACAGCACGAAGAATTCCCCGCCAGTCGAGTCCGTGGTGCCGATAAAAACCGATGTCCTCTGCGGCCAGCGTGGCCGCCCGGACAGTCGTGGGTATTTCTTGTAGCGCCACCACGGTTCTTTTCTCCTCGCCGTGGACTTCGTAGAGCAAAATCTTGCCGGACCGGTCATAAATTTTGGTCGACTCCACTATCATGCGTTCATTGATGCGCGCCGGATCCGGCAAGTCCTTGAAAAGCGAATAAGCATATGCAGCTGCGGACACGCATCCGGCCGAAACAAAAACTAAAATCAAAAAAACAACCGCCCGCCGGTTTCTCTTTTTCCTCAGATAAGCAGTAGACATCACGGAACCAGTGTACTAAAAATTTATGGAAATTTCTAGAGAGGTCTGCTAGGATGGCAGTATGGAAAAACTTACTCTTGGTGCGGAAGTTTTTAGCCGCTCAGTTGAGAATATTATTACGGCGGAAAGTCTGGGGAAGCTTCTTGCGAGCGGCCGCAAGCTGCGAATTAAATTCGGGGCGGACGTGACCGCCACCAGCCTGCACATTGGGCACGCGGTTAATCTCTGGAAGATGCGCGAGCTTCAGGACTACGGGCACAAAGTCGTTTTTCTTATTGGAGACTTTACCACCACGATCGGAGACCCCACGGGCAGACTGGAGGCGCGCCGCAAGGCTTCCCCGGAGGATGTGGATTCTTGGGCCAAGAACTTCATCGCCGAGGCGGGCGAGATTCTACGTACGGGAAAAAAGGTATTCGAGGTACGTAAAAACTCCGAATGGTATTCGCGCATGAAGGCCGCCGACCTTCTTCGGCTGATGTCTTTTTTTACCCACTCGCGCATGATCGAACGCGACATGTTTAAGAAGCGAATGGCGGCAGGCAAAGAGATAGTTTTAACGGAGCTCGTGTACCCGATTCTCCAAGGATACGATTCGGTTATGTTGGGATCCGACCTCACGATTATAGGTAGCGACCAATTGTTTAATGAGGGGGCCGGACGACTCCTTCAGGAAAAATTTGGGCAACCCCCGCAGGTTTTAATTACGACCACCATCACGCCCGGGCTTGATGGGGGCGAGAAGATGTCGAAGTCGCTCGGAAATTACATTGGCCTTGCAGACTCCCCACAGGACAAATTTGGAAAGACGATGCGGCTGGCCGACTCGTTGATTATTCCGTATCTTAAGGCGTACACCGATGTGCCGCTCGCCGATATAGAAAATATGGAGCGGGAATTGGGGCGGGGGAAGAACCTTATGGAGGCAAAATTATTCTTGGCTTCGGCCCTCGTTCGAAGGTACCACGGCCAGCGCGTAGCCCTACGGGAGCGCACGAAGTTTCTCACGCTGTTTTCAAAAAAAGAGATTCCAGCGGGGGGAATTCCGGAAGTTCGGCTTAGGCATGGCGAGTGGGGTCCGATGGAACTGCTGATGGCCTCAGGCCTTGCGCCGTCGAAATCCGAAGCGCGTCGCCTCATCCGTCAAGGCGCGGTAGAAGTGGAAGGAAAAGTTTTGCGAGCCGGCGAGAAGAGGGACGTAAAAAGTGGGGCTGTCGTACGGGTGGGGAAAAAGAAGTTTGTGCGGATCGTGTAGGCCCCCGGCGCCGTTATAACTTAATCCCGCCCACGCGGTACCAGCAAAAAGCAAAAACCGCCCCGACTCTAGTCGGGACGGTTTTTAAATTTCTTAAGTGGAGCCAAGTGCCGAAATCCACGCCCGGGAGTAACTCTTCGGCTGCGGCTTTGCCCCGTAAATACAACCTCGACCGGTTCGCCTTTGGCGACCCTCTCGGCAGGGTGTTTCTCGCAGATAGACGGAGCCGGCTCTGAAGCCCTCACAAAATCAATGTGGTCTATTTTAAAATTCGGGGCCGCATAATATTACTGTCGAAGACTAATACCGGGCATGCTTAGGCATCTTCGTCCTCATCCTCCAAGTCCTCCTCCTCCTCGTCAAGGACGGCACCTCCTGCGGCGTCATCCGCATCTACATCCTCCACGTCGCCGAGTTCTTTTGGTTCCTGGTTAAGAGAAAATTGATCGTAGTACATGTGGGCCATAACTCTCCTGTAGGTATAGTGGTTTATATGGTTCGACTTCGCTCACTATCAAATATATTATCTTGAGCTTGTCGAAGGACGGTTCGACCTTTCTCCGGCGCCGCTTCGCCCGTAAGCTCTCCCGTTTTATCCCGTACCACTCCTCGTTACACGCGGAGGATACGGGACGAGATGTAAAGTATTACATCAGTAACATTATTTCTCGCCCCGTACGGAAATCCGAAGGATTTCTCGTACCGGGGTTGGCGGGAGAGCGCTGCAAAGAAGGGGGCCGACTATTTATCTTTTATACTCACGAATACCCCGCCGGCCATACGCCCGTGCGCAGAGTTAAGAAGGGGCTCGGTGTCATCACTTAAATATGCGCACTACGCTAACTCGCGGACAGGCCCGTGGAAAGCCGGGGGCTTATTAAAATTTCCGGCGTTCCATGTAGAAGCAGGCAAGCGCGATGGCGATCGCATCAAACACGTCATCCGGCCCGCTAATATTTCTTGCTTGCGGCAGGGTGAGGATAACGGCCTTTTTAAGCTGGGCTTTGTCCACGTTTCCGTATCCGGCAACCAGTTTTTTAACTTCAAGCGGAGTATACTCAAGTACCCTAATTCGTGCAAGGGAACTTGTCAACAGGATTACTCCGCGCGCTTCGGCAACGGCCATGGCCGTTTTTTGGTTCTTTGCAAAAAATAGCCGCTCAACGGCCACGAGGTCGGGCCCCATTTCCTTCAGAATCCCGGCCAGTCGCTCGTGGAGATCTAACAGCTTTTGGGGCGTGGAACCGCCGGGAATACGGATTAGGTCTGCAGTAAGAAGCCGCGGTTCTCCGATTTCCCCGTCGATGGCTGCGTAGCCGATGGACGTAGTTCCGGGATCAATACCTAATATAATCACAATTTTCAATTTTCAATTTTCAATTTTCAATTGATTGAAAACTGGTTCATCGAAAATTTACTAATAATTGATAATTGGGAACTGGAGACTATTCCTCTTGGAGGTTAGTATACACTTCCTGCACATCTTCATGTTCGGCTAGGGCGTCTAATAGTTCTTCTGTCCGGCCCTTCGTGTTTTCCGGAGGCGATACGGTGGCGCGCGGTTTATAATCATGACCGACCCCTTTTGTCTCTAGACCGCGTTTTTCAAGGTTTTTGTGTACGCGATCTCTATTGTGGAAGTCCGTTTCGACAATCCATAAATCATCCGCGACTTTAAAGTCATGCGCCCCCGCATCAATGATGGCAAGCCCAGCCTCCTCCTCGGTTTTGGCAGCGCCCGTCCCGGGCGCGAGTTCAATTAAGCCCACTTTCTCGAAGTTCCATAAAACGCTTCCGGGGCTTGCCAGTTTCGCGCCGAAGCCGGCGAGTATGTGTCGTATCTCGGCAAGGGCCCTATTCCGGTTGTCGGTAATCCCCTCAATAATTAGCAAGACCCCGTCCGGAGATGCGGCCTCAAAGAGAAATTCCTGTAGCGTCGTGCCATCTTCCCCGCCAGATGCGCGCGAGACGGCGCGGTCAATGTTGTCTTTAGGTAAGCCGATGCTTCTCGCGCGCTCCATTGCCGAGCGAAGACGCGGGTTCGTATCGAGGCCCGCCCCGCCGGCCCTAACGGCGACCATAATTTCTCGAACTAGCTTAGAAAAAAGCTGGCCCTTTTTAGCGTCGGTAAGTGCTTTTTTATGTTTTATCTGCGCCCACCTGGAATGACCGGACATATGCAATTATAATTTTCAATTTTTCCGCCAGGGCGGATCCGCCCTGGCGGACAATCCTCAATTGAAAACCGGTAACTAAAAAGTTGGTAAGAATTAGAGCCTACCCGGGATCTCGGGTGGGGGATTTTTCGCAGCGGCCTGGTGTTTCAAAATTGCATCTTTCGTCTCATAAAGACGGGGAACGTTGTGGATCACAAACTCTCGTTCTCCTGCGGTCTGAATGCGGATCGTACCGAACTTAAGCATGGTTTCAAAAAATCCGTGAACCTCGATGGTAATATCCTGTACCCGGTCAATGGGGATTTCCGAAACATCGCGGCTGAAAAGGCCGCGCTGTTCAATATCAATGATGCGTTGGCTCGTCACGATCCACATATCCAGGTAATAATCCGCCCAGATCAGGTAAAGAAATGCCAGAAGTGCCATGATATATAGCGACAGAAAAAAGTTCACCGCAGGCGCAATGATCTCTCGGTCTAGCCCCGGGGCGAGGAAGGGCAACAGGGTGAGGAGGGCGGACGGAAGGATTAGGGCGAGGACGAAAGTAATCACCGGCCCGGCCATGACGAACCAGTACTTGCGGATAACCAGCGCCACGCGTTCGTTTTCGTTTAACTTGAGCATTTTAAAAGGGCATTTTTAATAAGAAGTAGAGTGCAAAAAGCCAAAAAAGGGCCGAGAGAAAAAAATAAGAGCCAGTTATAATTTTAGGCGCGGGGTGTCCCGGGAGCGTGTATTCCCGTAAGTGATAAAGAATCGCCGCCGAAAATAAACCAAAAAGCAGGGAGAAGATTATAAAAATAATGGAAGAGATAGCAAACATGTCTAAAAAGGGTTATGCCAACAGGGGCTTTTGTTTTTTGACCGCGCGCCCCAGGTGCTCATACGCGAGCTCCGTGACTGTTCTTCCTCTTGGGGTCCGTTCGATGAAACCAAGCTGCATGAGATAGGGTTCATACACTTCTTCAATCGTCTCTTCCTCCTCGGCGGACGCCGCGGCCAGGGCCGCAAGCCCTACCGGCCCACCCCCGAATTTATCGATTATGACCGCGAGAATCCTGCGGTCCATAGACTCGAGGCCCGAGGCGTCAATTTCAAGAAGAGCAAGCGCACGCCCCGCTATTTCCTCGGTAATGGCTCCGCTCCCGTGAACCTCGGCATAGTCACGCGCGCGCTTCAAGAGTCGGTTGGCTACGCGGGGGGTGAATCTGGCTGCACGCGCGAGGCCCCCGATGGCCGAAGCTTCTATTTCTACCCGGAGTATATTGGCGGAGCGCGCGATAATTTTCTCGATTTCGCCCCGGGTATAAAAATCCAGACGGAAAGACCCGCCGAAGCGGGAGCGAAGGGGGCTGGAAAGTAACCCGATGCGGGTGGTCGCCGCCATAAGGGTAAAAGGAGGTAATTCGATCTGTATGGTGCGCGCCGACGGCCCTTTACCTATTACGATATCAAGCGTGCGCGATTCCATGGCTGGGTAGAGTACCTCCTCCACCATTTTATTTAAGCGATGCGCCTCATCCACAAAAAGAATGTCTCCGGGGAGGAGGTTGGTGAGAATGGAGGCGAGGTCCCCCACGCGCTCAATTGCCGGGCCGGAGGTTACACGGATATTGGTATTCATTTCGCGGGCAATAAGATGTGCCATGCTGGTTTTGCCAAGGCCGGCCGGCCCCGACAATAAGATGTGTTCTATCGGCTCTCCTCTTTTTTTGGCCGCGTCAATATGAATTCGCAAATTCTTTTTAAGGCGTTCCTGTCCGATGTACTCTTCCCAACGCTGTGGGCGAAGGGTAAGGTCCAGCACCACATCTTCTTTCTCGCGGTGCGGAGCCACCAAGGGAGCATTTGACATAATATTTTTATTTTGTTATAATAAGTAGCATATTGACAGGACTCGGCCGAACCCGGATAATTTAGTATAGTTTTTGTAGATTTTCTATGCCCGGGAGTAACTCTTCGGCTGCAGCTTTGCCGCTAGAATAGGGGCGTGTTCACCGCGAGAACTTATTAGAGTTACCCGTGTTCTACTTATAAATTCGGGGCCGCCTAACATTACTGCCGAAGACTACTACTGGGTATAGGTACTAGGAGGGGTAGCGCCCTCTTTTTAGTTGCCAGTAACTGGTAACCGGTTGTCTGCTGAGGCCGTGGGCAATTAAGGTGTGAGGACTCAGACCTTAATGGGGATTTTTAAACCAGGGCAGTCTGGTTGGTCACTAGTTTACTAGTAACCAGTTACTGAACTGTGCCTGGGAGAAATTCTAGCCTCCGTGTTCCCAAACCGGAGTAATTGCCCACGGCCCCAGAAGGCAGTAACTAGTAACCAGTTACTAGTTCAGACGCCGAGAACCCTTATTAGTTCCGCAAAATCTGTGGTGCCGGCAAGAAGCTTGAGAAGTCCGTCTTGCGCCATGGTGATCTGGCCCTGACCCAGCGCCACTTTTTGTATTTCATATTCCGAAGGTTCTTTCAAAATAAGATGTTCTATGGACTCGTCCACCAATATGATTTCAAAAAGGCCGATCCTGCCCTTGTAACCCGTGTTGTTACAGGCGGAACACCCGTTCTCCTGGGCTGCGTATATCGTCCAGGCGTTTGCCGCGGGCCTTGGAACTCCTTTCGGAAGGCCGGCGAGAGCCCTATCTATTTCGTTAAGTTTGGCTTTGGGGGGCTTCGCCGGAAAGCGACATGCTGGGCAGAGCTTGCGGACAAGCCGCTGCGCCATGGATACGTTGATCGCGGGCGCGATAATAGCCGGTTTTACTCCAAGGTCGAGAAGCCGCGGCACGGTTCCAGCGGCATTATTGGTGTGGAGAGTCGAGAACACAAGGTGGCCGGTAAGCGCTGCGTGCATGGCGGTTTCTGCTGTTTCCATGTCCCTTATCTCGCCGACGAGTATAACATCGGGGTCCTGGCGTAAAATCGCGCGGAGACCGGTTGTAAAATCATATCCTGCCGCATGATCAACCTGGGTCTGTTCGACGCCCGGCAGGTGGTATTCGATCGGGTCCTCGAGGGTAATGATTTTTATGGCAGGAGAGTGAATTTTTCTTAAAAAAGCATAAAGGGTCGTTGTTTTTCCGGAACCGGTCGGGCCGGTGGTTAGAATCATGCCATTGGGTTTTTTAAGCTCCTGCTCCATCGTTTCGATTACCCAGGGCTGTATACCCAGATTCTCAAAGGGAACTTGTATGGTTTTCGGGTTGAGTATCCGCAGGACGATATTTTCTCCATCAGGGCCCGGGAGAACCGAGGTGCGCACTTCTATGTCGGCTGAGTCGGTTTTTATGGTAAAGCGCCCGTCCTGGGCTTTATCGTGGATGTTTAGCTTTAGTTCGGAGATGAGTTTTATGCGAGAAAGCAGGAGCGAATAAAGTTTGGGCGGGATATCGATAACGTCCTGTAGGACGCCGTCAAGCCGGAAGCGGATCCGCACTCCTGTTTTTTGCGGTTCAACGTGAACGTCCGAGGCGTCGACCGCGAGGGACCCGGCGAGTATAATTTCAAGGGCCTCCGTGGTTCTTCCGAAGAAGGTCTTGGCTATGCGGTCCTTTATTTCTGTAACGTTGGTGATTTCCCTGGCGAGACTCGCTATTTTTTCATTGGAAACCTGGATGACTCCGGTCTCGACCGTCTTTTTTTCCGTTGCCTTCCGATAGAAACTCCAGGCGTGCTCCAGGCCGTGTCTGGATACCAGAAACAATTCGATCCGGTAGCGATTCTCCTCCAGCCGCTTTAAAACGGGCCCGGTCTCTTCTTTGGAGGGGTTTCTCACGCCAATTTTAATATTTGTTCCCGCCACCTGGAACACGGCAAGTTCTCCCATCCGCGCTTTCTCCTCCGTCACTATGCGTAGCGCATCGGTCTCCACAGGATAGATCGCAAGATCAAGATAGGGAATTTTGTATTTGGCGGCGAGCATCTTTACGCTCTCTTCCTCTTCCTTCCTCCGCAGGAATTCAATTTTACGCTCGGCTTTTTCCTCTTGTGGCTTGACCACAAAGTTTTAGCATGAATACGGCGCGAACGGCATGAATGCCATTTTTAGTAATTCGCAGCTAACCCGTGCTGTTATTCCTGATGGTATTATATCCTTTTTAAAGAACGCGGGTAAGGAGTGAGGTAATAAACTCTTCCCCCTCGCGGAACGAAGAGAACCGGACGGTTAATTTAAGATGCGGGCTTTGAAATTCGCCCGCCTCCGTTCCTTGTATGGAGCGAAGGAGCTCGGCGTCTCCTGCCAGCGTGACTCCGACACCTTTTTTCTCCGGATCCTGCGAAAGAAGGGCAACCAGGCGCCGCGGCGGGAAGTTCCGTTCGAGATGCCGAACTACGCTCGAGGCGTCACGAAGCCCTCGCCCGGTTTTAGTAAAATCTTCGGCGGTTAAGAATGACCAGAGAATTCCTTTTTCTTCGTCCAGTTTCGAACGAACCGCTGCTCTGCCGCAAAGCTGGAAGAGTTCTAACGGCGCCTTCTCCATGGCCAAAGTCGTTGCCTCGTTGTAGCGCGCGCCCAGGCGTACGAGCTCGGACGCGGCCAGCAGGGTATCGGCCTGCATATTGGAGGAGTGAAATTGTTCGGTTTTATCGAAAATTCCGGCCAAGACCAGCGTTGCCTCCTCTTCCTTCAGGGGGCCGTCAACCAGCGCGGAGGCCAGATGATAAACGATTTGAGAAATTGCCGGATAGGATTCTTCGACCAGATTCACTTCCGCATATTTTCGGTTGGCGGCGGATACGTCAATATTTATAAGGGGGGTCTCGCTGAAGAATTGCGGTTCAACCCCCAGCGAGCCGTTGAGGGATTCTATGTCTTGAACTCCGAGTACAAGCGCGGCGTCGCATAGCATCTTGCCTGGTTTGCAGGAGACCGCGTCTTTGGTCAGCTCCTCCGATTGGGGCGAAAAAATAACGTCTATGCCCCTCTCGCTCTTTTCGTAACGCATCTCGGCCACCGGCGAGCGTGAAGTATCAAGGGAGACGATAAATTCGCGCGGGAGCAGGGGATTCTCGCGAAGCGTTTTTAAAATAGGGAGAGACACAATCGTTTGATCTCTGGGCTGGACGGTCATAAGCCCGATCTTCTTTTTTTGCGCGAGCAGCACCCGAAGCAGGGTTTCTGCCGCGGCGAGAGTATCAAAATCCGGATTCGGCGGCAGGATCACTGCTACGTGCGCGCTTCGCTCGAGAAGTTCGACGGCTTTTTGGATGTCCATTGCCACGAATTTGTCCACGAATTTCCGCACGAACCGCACGAATTTCTATTCGTGATATTGGTGCGCGGTAAAATTCGTGTATTTATTGATGGGCGTTCTTCGCCTCATTCGTAGCGCGCTATTTAGGCACAGTCAATTTAAATATGTGGATAAGTTAAGATACTTGACTTTTTATTCGATTTCTGATAGAATGAAGGTATCAAGGCCTAATGATAGCGTATCTATCGACCTAAACCGACCGAAATCACCACCCTGAGGAGGGACAAGCAATGAGAAGGATCAGCATGCTCGCTCTTTCGATCCTCATGGTTATCGCGGTCCTGGCGATCGCTCTTCCGGTGCCTCAGGCTGAGGCAGGTGGGCGAAGGGGCCCCAGTTTCGGCGAGCTCATGCTCGCGAATATGGCTGGCAACATCGCCACCGACGCCCTCTACACCGTTGTCCGGGGCACCATGACCCCCCACTGCAACCAGTTCATGCCCGGCTGTTACCCGGTCACACCCGCGTACTACCCGCCAGCGCCAGTGTACTACCCGCCTGTGTACTCACAGCCGGTGTATGACTACGGTGCGATCCGGGCCAGCATGCGGAACGACGCTCACCAGTTCGGATACGCCGCAGGCAATGCGGGTCACATGATTCAGGCCTGCGACCGTTACTCCGCGGACCCCGAGCTCTGGTCGACCTGCCAGGGATCCTGGCAGAACGGCAACGCCTACTTCCGCCAGCGCATGGCGCAGGGCAGGTGGTAGCAGATCGCCGCAGTAGAAACGCCCGTTTCCTTCAAGGAGCGGGCGTTCTCAATTCCCGAAAAAATTGCTACGCTGAGAATATTATGCTGGAAATTAAAACGAAAAGCCCGACCGAGACCCAAAAAACAGCGGCCTTATTAGTCAAAAAGATTCTTAAAATGCAGCCGAGATCGTCGGCTTTGGTACTGGCCCTTGAAGGCAATTTGGGTTCCGGAAAAACGACTTTTGTTCAGGGACTTGCCAGGGCCTTGGGAGTAAAGGAAAATGTCTTGAGCCCCACGTTTGTACTGATGAAGATTTACCAAATAAGTCCAAAGCATGCCCCGCACCGAACCATAGGTTCTGGCGCGGGGCCCAAAGCCCAAAACCCAAAGTTAAGACACTTAATTCACATTGATTGCTACCGCCTCAACTCTCCCAAAGATTTACTACACCTCGGGCTCAAAAACTTATTGAAAGACCGGGATGCCATAATTCCTATCGAGTGGGCAAACCATGTTCGCAAATTGATACCCAAATCTGCGCTCTGGATAAAATTTAAACACGGCAGGAATCTTCACGAACGTATACTTAAAACGAATTTGCACGAATGACCAACGAATTTTCACGAATCACGAATGATTATTTAGGATCCGCGCGGATTCGCGATTCGCGTTCATTCGTCAAGGATTCGCGGCTATTCGTCTGAAAAATGAAGCGTTTAATTTTAATCGACTCCCACGCCATAATCCACCGCGCCTATCACGCTCTTCCGCCCCTGACCTCGCCCTCCGGCGAACCCACGAACGCAGTTTACGGATTTACGACGATGCTTTTGCGGGTCTTGCGCGAACTTAAACCCGACTACATCGCGGCCGCTTTTGATTTGCCGGGGCCGACCTTTCGCCATATCGCCTACGAGCGCTATAAAGCGCAGAGGCCGGAGACCCCAACTGATCTCTCAAGCCAGTTTGCCAAGGTGCGGGAGGTGCTGAACGCATTCGGAATTCCGGTTTTTGAAAAAGAGGGATTTGAGGCGGATGATATCATCGGAACCATAGCTAAAAAATTGTTCGGCCAAAAGGACACGGAAATCGTTGTGGTCACCGGAGATCTCGATGCGCTCCAGCTTGTCCGCCCGCGGCTCAAGGTTTATTCAATGAAAAAGGGCATCACCGAGACCGTTATTTATGACGAGAAAGCAGTAGTCGAGCGCTACGGCCTTAAGCCCGCGCAGCTGGTGGATTTTAAGGGGCTGAAAGGTGACCCGTCGGATAATATCGCCGGAGTCAAGGGTATAGGGGAGAAGACGGCAGCGGGACTTATCCGCGAATTCGGATCCGTTGAGGGTGTGTATAAGGCGCTGAAAAAAGGGACCAAAAAGGTTTCGGAATCAATCGCGGCCAAATTGAAAGAGGGGGAAAAGGACGCCAAATTTTCAAAAGAACTTGTCACTATTCGTGCCAACGTTCCCGTAACCTTCCGCCTGGACGAACTTCGCTGGAAGGACGGAGGGGACGAGAAGAAAATCCGGGAAGTTTTTCAAAAATACGGTTTTTTCAGTTTATTAAAACGCCTCGAGGGGGGAAAAGAGAAGGTAATGATTCAGCCGGCCCTTATTTCGTCTACGGAGATCGGGGAAGCAAAAATCGAGAAGCTCGTGCCGGAGAATATAGAAAAACGCCTCGGCGATAGTGCGTGGCAGGACGCTGCTCTTATTTTTGAAGGCGGGGATCTTTTTTTGATTCCCCGGGAAGGAAAAAGGGTCTTTATCCTTGATCCACGGCTTTTCCGAGAGGCGCGTGTCAAAAAGGGCTTGGAGGGCGAGAAGTTTTTCGTGCATGACGGAAAATCAATCATCCACCTTCTTCGCGCCTACGGAATCGAACTCGGGAAAATACGGTTTGACCTCATGACCGCGGCCTATCTTACGAGCACGGTTTTCCGCGATTTCTCGTTCCCCGCGATCGCCGTGCGAGAGCTCGGACGGCTTCTCGCGCCCGACGTCCGGGAAGAATTCGCGCATTTTTTTGAAATCGTGAAATCGTACGAAACCAAACTTTCTTCCGGAAAACTTCGGGAGGTGCTCGAGAGGATCGAGCTTCCGGTGGCGAGGGTTCTCGCCGACATGGAGGACCGCGGAATTCTTATCAACAAGGATTTTTTGGGGCGGCTCGCAAAAAAGATAGATAGTGAACTCTTGGACCTCACTAAAAAAATTTACAAACTTGCGGGAGAAGAATTCAATATCAATTCGTCTCAGCAGTTGTCGCGTATTCTTTTTGAAGGGCTCAAAATAAAAACTCTAGGGCTTCGAAAAACGGAAAAAGGAGGAGTTATTTCCACCCGTGAATCCGAGCTAGAAAAACTTCGCGAAACGCACCCGATTATCGCAGAAATTCTTCGCTATCGCGAATTAATGAAGTTAAAAACTACCTATGTTGATGCGCTCCCCGAGCTTATAAATCCAAAAACCGGAAGGGTGCACACCACTTTTAATCAGACCGGCACGGTAACGGGGCGGCTTTCTTCCTCCGACCCCAATCTTCAGAATATACCCGTCCTGTCCGAGGTCGGGCGCGAGATTCGAAAGGCCTTTGTGGCGGAGAAGGGATACGAACTAGTGTCGTTCGATTATTCGCAGATTGAGCTTCGGGTCGCGGCTCATTTGGCGGATGATAAAAAAATGATCGAGGCCTTCAAAAAGGGACTCGATATTCATAAAATGACCGCCTCCGAGATCTATAACATCCCGCTTGAAAAAGTAACGGCCGAGCAACGCCGGGCCGCGAAGACCCTTAATTTTGGGATTCTATACGGAATGGGGTCGCAAGCACTTGCCGAGTCAACCGGCATGTCGCGGGAGGAGGCCAAAAAATTCATTGACGAATATTTTCAAGATTTTTCCGGAATCCGAGATTATATCGAGCGGACCAAGCGCTTTGCTGAAGAGCGGGGATATGTGGAAACAATTTTTGGACGGCGCCGCTACATTCCCGAAATCCATTCCCCGAACTGGCAACTGCGTCGGGAGGCGGAACGCATGGCTGTTAATATGCCTGTGCAGGGTTCGGCAACCGGAGATATTATCAAAATCGCCATGATTAAAGTTGACGAGTGGATTAAGAAAGAAAAATTAGAGAACGATGTCCGGTTGCTTCTTCAAGTCCATGACGAGCTTTTGTTTGAGGTCAATGAAAAAATGTTATTGCCTGAGCCTGTCGAAGGCGTACGAATGATTAAAAAAATTATGGAGAGCGCTGCCGAGTTAAAAGTCCCGCTCGTCGTGGACGTGAAAGCGGGGGCAAACTGGGGAGAACAGGGAAAGATTTAATGCGGCGTCGGGTTGCACGACCGTGCTGCAAGTGGTATTCTTGGGAAGAGTAAAATAGGCATTATCTATTATGGGCATGGAATTTTTACAACCGCAACCGACCGTTGAAGGGACCGTAGAAACCACGGGACCGGCCTTGCGTTTTGAAGATATAGAGAAGCAACTAAAGGAATTAAGAAAAAGGGAGGAACTCTTAATTGTTTCCGGTAAATACGATAAGGCCGAGGAGGTCCGGAGAGCAATCGAAAAACTGAAGGGAGCACGAGAGGCACTTTTTGCGGCTGATGCGGAAGCCCCCCCAGATGTGAGAAATTTAATAGAGCAAAGGAGGACGTTGCTGGAGCGGCTGAGCGCTACAAAACTCTCCGAAAACGATGTATTGATGACAACGCTCCCCACGGACGAACAGTTGAAATTATCTAACCAAATTCAAGAACTCGAAGCACACATCCTTAAAGCCAGAGAGAGCGCTGGCCCATCCAAACGTTAGTACTATGGACAGGCACGCAGGCGACCAACGAGCCCCACCTTTTTGTGTGGGGCTGTAGTATTTTCATAAAAGATTTGATACCTTTTCCATATGCCAGAACTTCCGGAAGTAGAAACGATAGTTCGCTATCTCCGTCCCAAAATCCGCGGTAAGCGGATTTTGAGCGTTGAAACAAGGGGCAGGCGCGTTTTAAGGTACCACAAAAATTCCCAAGAATTCGTAAAATCTGTTGCCGGAAGAAGAATCAAAAACATATCGCGTCTTGGGAAAAATATAATTTTCGAGCTTTCCGGCGGCGCATGTTTTGCCCTGCACCTTATGATGACTGGGCGGTTGTTTTTAGATCCCGTAAAAAAAGCCCCACATGATAGGTTGATTTTTCAGCTCTCCGGCGGACAGCGGCTAGTATTCAATGACATTCGGCAATTCGGCTGGTGCCGGATAGTTTCTGCGCCCCATAAGCTTGCTGGGCCGGATGCCCTAGCACTCAAGTTTGAAAAATTTGAAAGTTTAATACGCCTCCGGAGCGGCGCCGTAAAAAGCCTGCTTCTCAATCAGAAAATAATTTCCGGCATCGGCAACATCTACTCGGATGAAATTTTGTGGTATGCTGGAATAAAACCAACCCGGAGTGCCGATTCGCTTTCCGAAAAAGAAAGTCGAGTGCTTTATTCGGCAGCAAAAAAGGTTCTGCATCTGGCCATCCGAAAAGAAGGCACGAGCTCAAGGGATTACAGGAAACCGGACGGTAGCGAGGGCGGATATTATAAAATCCGCAAGGCGTATCAAAGGGCGGAAGAGAGGTGCTCCCGTTGCGGAGCGATTATTAGAAGAATAGTAATTGGGCAAAGATCGGCGCATTATTGTCCCAGACACCAGAAATGAAGCTGCTAAAAATAAAACCATTTCAGGAAACGCTAAATAGTGGTTACTGCGGGCCAGCCGTGCTAAAAATGGTTTTGCAATATTATGGCATTAATAAATCCGAGAAGGAACTTGCGAAACTTGCCAGAACCACAAAAATAGGTGGCACGAGCGACGAAACAATTATAAACGTAGTTCGAAAATTTGAGCTTAAGCCAATAGTTAAAAATAATGCATCACTTAAGGACGTTGAAAGATATACCAAGCGCGGAGTTCCAGTGATAGTAAATTGGTTTACTCGCGGCCGACGCGACTATCCAAATTCAGCTGTGGCCGATGGGCATTACTCTATTGTGGTCGGGCTTGACCGGCAGTATATTTATCTTCAAGATCCCGAAATCGGTAAACTGCGAAAATTAAAACAGGACGATTTTTTACGCGTCTGGTTTGATTACACGGGCGAATATTTAGAATCAAGAAACCAGATGATTATTCGCCAGTTTATCGCAGTGCAAAAATGATTTACCTTTTATACGGAAGCGGCACCTGGCGGAGTCGCGAGAAACTAAATGAAATTATTGAAGAATTCCGGTCGCGCGCGGGAGCGAACTTGAATTACTATATTTTTGACGCGGAAGAGGAATCGCCGGACAAGATAAAAGGAGCGCTTCAAACCGGCGCCCTCTTTGCGGCGAAGAAACTGGTTGTTCTCAAATACTTTTCCGCCAGCCCGTACCAGGAAGATCTTTATAAAATTTTAGAGACATTTAAGGACGATCTGCAAGCCACCATAATTCTTTGGGATCGCGAGCTTGAAGGGCCGGAGCTTAAGAAATTGCGTGCGTTTTGTCAAAAAGTTCAGGAATTTTCCGCCGTAGGCGGGTCCGCCTCGGGCGGAAAAGAGGCCTCGGTATTCGCACTCGGCGACACTTTTTTTGTAGCCAAGCGGGAAGCGTTGCGGAATTTACTGAAACTTATTTCGCAGGGCCACGACGATTTTAATCTTTTCTCCTACCTGGCTAACCACGCGCGAAAACTTTTGGTGATAAAATCATACGACGAGCAGGGAAAAGCCGTCCCGGCCTCCTCCGGCATTCATCCCTATGTTGCCAAAAAGGCCGTTTCGATGGTGCGTTCATTTTCTCGCGAGCAGCTTCATTATTTTTTCCGCCGCTTCTTTGAAGAAGACCACCGGATTAAAACCGGCATCTCACGTCCGCAGGATTCGCTGCTTGCCATGTTACTTGAGAGGAACAGAAAGTAGGCGCCAACGTTTTAGCTAGCGGACTTCCACCCAAAATGATTCTTACATAAAATTTCCGAAGATCGTCGGAAATTTTATGTAACTAATACCCATGATTACTTTTTCGTTGCTTGTTGGAGGAGCTTAGTCAAACGCGATTTTAGACGCGCGGCTTTGTTTTTCTTGATGACATTGGTTTTGGCCGCCTTGTCCAGCGCCTTATAGAGTTGAGGAAGAAGTTTCTCCGCCTCCTTCATTTTCCCGGAGGTAACATGCTTTTTGATCTCTTTTACCAAGCGTTTATACGCCTCTTTTTTTATGAGGTTTTGTGCGCGCCGTCTGTGGGACTGGCGCAGGGCCTTTTTGGCTGATTTAGTTATGGGCATGAACGTAGGATAGAGAATTACTAGCGCGATGTCAATTGTTTTATCCTATCGCGGATACGCGCCGCAAGCTCGAAGTTTAGCTCGCGTACCGCCCTTTTCATTTCTTTCTCCAGCGACTTCACGATTTCTTTGATAGGCCCTTCCGGTAGCGGAACTTCACCTTCCTTTTTAAGTTCTTCAAGCAACGACTCGCGGATCGCCTTCTCGATTTTCTTAGGAGTTATCTGGTGCTCGCGATTATACTCTTCCTGGATTTTTCTGCGCCGATCGGTCTCTTTGATAGCCGCCCTCATGGAGCCGGTGACCGCGTCAGCGTAAAGAATAACTTTTCCGTTGGTATGGCGAGCAGCGCGGCCGATTATTTGAAGCAACGTGGTTTCGTTTCGCAGAAATCCCTCCTTATCGGCGTCGAGGATCGCAATAAACGAAACCTCCGGAAGATCGAGCCCCTCGCGGAGGAGATTTATTCCCACGACCACGTCATGTTCGCCGGTTCTTAATTTTTTCAAAACCTCCGGGCGCTCAAGGGTCTTGATTTCAGAATGCAGATACTCGGCCTTGATTCCGGCCTCGGTAAGATACTCCGCAATATCCTCGGCCAGGCGTTTGGTGAGCGCCATCACCAGCGATCGCTCTTTTTTGGCAACACGGTTTTTGATTTCTTTAATGACGTCTTTAATCTGGTTTTTGGTGGGCCGGATTTCTGTTTGGGGATCAAGGATTCCTGTCGGGCGGACGAGTTGTTCGACGACAGTTGACATCTGACTCCCGACATTTGACCGCTCGAGCTCATACGGCGCCGGAGTCGCGGAAACGTAAATTACTTGATCCACTTTTTTATTGAACTCCTCGAACTTGAGGGGGCGGTTATCGAGTGCGGAGGGGAGACGGAATCCGTACTCGATAAGTACTTCTTTTCGAGCACGGTCTCCGTTGTACATTCCGCGAATCTGGGGGACTGTTGCGTGCGACTCATCAATTACGGTAAGGAAACTACCGCCGTGCGCATGGTGAAAGTAATCCATAAGCGTAAAGGGAGGAGTGCCGGATTTCCGGAAATCGAGATGCCGCGAGTAGTTCTCAATTCCATTGACGTAGCCCGTGTGATCGAGCATTTCAAGGTCAAACTCTGTCCGCTGTTTCAGGCGCGCGGCTTCAAGGACCTTGCCCCGTTTTTTAAGTTCGGCCAGGCGCTCCTTAAGCTCCTTTTTTATATTTTCTATTGCGAGCCCCAGTTTTTCCTGCGGAGTTACAAAGTGTTTCGCAGGATAAATCCGGCATTTACTGATCTCGATACGCGATCCGCCAAAATTAGCTTTTGATTCGTTTATATTTGCGATTCTCCCGTACGCAATCTCTATGGAGATTTTGTTCTCTCCCGACGGCAGATATATTTCTATGACATTTTCTCGAGTGCGGAAATGTCCTTGGCGCGGATCAATGGGGTTTCTTGTGTACTGAAGCAGCACTAGCTGCCGTATAAGGCTTTTTTGCGAGATTTTCTCGCCGGGTTTTATTTCGATAGAAGTTTTTTGATATTCTTCTGGGTTTCCGATACCGTAGATGCAAGATACCGAGGCAACGATAATAACATCGCGGCGGGTGAGCAACGACGCGGTTGAGGCGTGCCGCAGGGCATCAATCATTTCATTGATCTTGGCGTCCTTTTCTATGTAGGTGTCGCTTTGCGGGATATAGGCCTCGGGCTGATAGTAGTCGTAGTAGGATACAAAATAATGCACCACACTCGCCGGAAAAAATTCTTTGAATTCCTGATAGAGTTGGGCGGCCAGAGTTTTGTTGTGAGAGATGACGAGGGTCGGTTTCTGCACCCGCTCAATTACGTTTGCCACAGTAAACGTTTTGCCGCTACCCGTTACGCCCAGAAGTGTTTGGTGCTCCACGCCGGCACGTAAATTCGCCGCAAGCTTCTCGATTGCCTGTGGCTGGTCGCCGGTGGGTTTAAAGTTTGATACGAGTTTAAATTTTGACATGAACACTAAAAGATTTTATCCTTCTGGTAGAACCAGTAAAAGAGGAAATAAGCAATGACGGGTGCGGCTTTGGCTTTGGCAGTGTTGGCAGTACTTCCTGGGGGAGCCAGCCCCTACATATCCGCCCCCAAAGAAAAGTGCGACGCCATTCTGGATTCCTTTGACAAATGGCTCCCGCTCAACATCCACAAAGATCAATATGTGGTGATGCGTTGGTTCCAGCACCCCTCGATTCCTAACTGCCGAGGGTTTCTCCAATCGCTCCTCATTGAGTGCCGGGAGCAGCCCTTTCTTCGTACTGTTTTCGTGCTCGATAAGGATCATAGGGCGGTTAATCCCTTTGTCTCTATTCGCTTGCAGGACGGCCGCTGGGTTGATGGGGCGGGAGCCTGGGTGGGCTATGTTCTAGATGCGGAAACCTTGGAGATGACTGTAACTGTAACTGTAACGCTTGATCCCTGGCCGGGCAATTCTCCGCAAGGGATGGAGATTCGGCTCAAGAGCCCCCGCGAGTCGTCCGTGCCCTCTCCGGTCTTGCCAACACCGGTCTCAAGATAGATTTATTCATCCGGCCTCGCGGCCGGTATTTGTTTTTGAAACTTGACGGGGGATTCGGGGTGCGGTACGGATAGATCAATTCCTGCGAGGTCGAATATGCGCTTTTTATCTAGCGTCGTCGCCGCTCTTTTAGTTTTATTCGCTACCACCTTTATGCTTCCGGCTCCATCAAGAGCAGCGGGGATCGAGTGCCCGAAGGAAATGGACCCCGAAGATTCCGGATGGTCGCTGGTCTTGCTTTTGGAAGCGGAGTTAGAAAAGGAGCGACCGCCCTGGGGAGCTCCGCGGCCGTTCCATACCGTGCGTACCTTTCTTTATCAGCCGGATCCGGCTCGGAGGGTTGGGGGAGATTTTTTGCCGGATTGCATGGGTATGGTGCACTCGTTTCTAGTCGGCAATTACGAGACGATAATCTGGAAGCGGTTTTTAACTCCGCGGGGCGTGATTAACTTCCTGAAGGCGGAAGACGGCGGGTGGATGCGGGGAAGCGATATTGTTCAAGACTGGTATCGCAATGACCCGGTTTTTTCCCACGTAAACCTCACGCTTTACGAAGGGCAGACGGAAGTTCTTGGGAGGAAGATCCCCATCCGATAATTCCATAAAAGTAGTTCAATCATAAGCCGCATACCCGGCAGTAGTCTTCGACTACTGCCGTTTTTTGTCGAGCACTCAATACGTTGAGTGTTCGACAGTCGAAGAGTTACTACCGGGCATACTTGCGGCCATTTTCTTTGGCGAGCCATTTGTTTTATAATGAAAGCAATGATTGCGTATCTTGAGGGCAAAATCGAGTTTAAGGGAATGAAGTATGTGGTGGTAAATGTTGGCGGGATTGGCTATAAAATTTTTGTTGGGAGAGAAACTCTGCAAAAAATACCCGAAAAAGGACAAAATGCCAAAGTCTGGACCCATACCTATGTCCGGGAGGACGCGCTGGAGCTTTACGGATTTTTGCAGTATGCGGAGCTTGAACTATTTGATACGCTGCTCGGGGTTCCGGGTATTGGCCCCAAAGGCGGTCTGGGGGTTTTGGGTATTGCCCCCGTAGATACGCTGAAAAAAGCCATTGCTTCTGGCGACACTTCTTATTTAACGCGTGTTTCCGGAATTGGCAGAAAAACCGCAGAGAAAATAGTCCTCGAACTTAAAGAAAAAATGGCCGGACGCGGAGTAACCGTAGAGGCCCCGGAACTTAAAGAAGAAGCAGACGCGCTTGAGGCGTTGGTTTCCCTCGGTTACTCGCAGAGAGAGGCGCGCGAGGCGCTCTCGGGAGTTCCCAAAGAAATTGCCAGCGCCGAGAAGCAGGTGAAGGAGGCGCTGAAGAAACTCGGCGGAAGAAAATGAAAAGTCGTTCCACTAGGAACGACCAGATGCTTTTGCTCTTTTGGCCAGCACATCTTTCGGGTCCGGAGGAGTTAAATATTTCGCCCGTTTCTCTGATGTCTGTTTGAGGTGCCAAAGAATGTTTCTAAGGAGCATATAATAATTGTTAGCGATGCAAACCGGCTCATTCTTTAAAGAAAGAAGATCTTGATGCTCGGGTAAGTTAAAGTAAATGTCCACGCCATCCGCTTCGTTATAGAAGTCGAACCACACCTCGAGAATTATATTGATAATTTCTCGATCACCGTATCGTTCAATGAATTCTGGCGTTGCAATGTGATCATGGCCTAGGACAATTCTTTCCCCCACCATGTCGAACGATAGTTCCCAACCCAAGCCAATGAACACGGTTTCCGGGTCCGGTTTATAGGTCAGCGAAGCCCCCAGGTACTTAATGAAATCGCGAAGGTGGTATACCGGTTTAACCTTTTGAAAAAGCTCTTGTTTGATTTTTTCTTCCATCGCGGAGACGGTGGCGGGCATCTTATATCCTCCCCAGTAAACCTCCTTAATGTATACGTATTCCCATGGTAGGTCAAGCCTCATTCCTTCAGTCCTCCGAATGGGAGGAATCCCAAAAACTTATTGGCAGAGAAACGCACCGCGTAGCCGGCGTGCTGCTCATTCGTCATGATCTTTGGCGTGGCCTTCATTATTTATATTGCCCACGGCCGGTTTTTCGTGAAGGAGTAAACCCCGCCCTTGACCACGGAGCGTTAAGCCCTGCGGTAAGGATAAACACGAATGCTATGATAACCCCGCGGCAAGACGGAGCATTCACCCCGCCCTTTTCCGAAAGAGCGGGGTTCAAGGGCGGGGTAAACGATTTCTTGATGGGTGCCAGGAATATCGCGCGCGAAGAGGGGGCTATTTTTTTGCGAATAGACGTCGCGGAAAAGTTGAAAGTTGGAAGTTTAAAGTTTAAAGTTTCAAGACCGGTCCAGCCGCAAAGAACCATTGTTGCGGATCTTCAAAAACCGGAAAACGGATTGCTAGCGGCCATGCACGATAAGACGCGCTATAACATTCGTCTGGCCGAACGCAAGGGAGTGGTCGCTTTGCAAGCCGCATATAACAACGAGAATATCCTTAGGTTTCTCGCGCTTCTCCGAGAGACCGCGGTGCGAGACGAATTCCATCTGCATGAGCGAGAGCACTACGTTAAACTGCCCAGTGTCCGATCGGAAAACTGTGCAACCGAACTTTTTTTTGCCGAATTTCAGGGAAAACTGCTTGCCGCCGCCATGATAAATTTTTACAAGCCCTCGGGCACCGCCACCTATCTTCACGGCGCATCCAGCCGCGAGTCCCGAGAGATGATGGCGCCGCATCTGCTCCACTGGAGAATTATGCAGGAGGCCAAGCGCCACGGATTCAAATATTACGATTTTGGGGGAATCGATGAAAAACGCTGGCCGGGTCTCACTCGGTTTAAGCAGGGCTTCGGCGGCAAGGATGTTGAATATCCTCCGACGATTGATATTATTTATCGCCCGTGGCTTTATAGGGCATATATCCTCGCCCGATCTCTAAGTTCTAAGTTTTAAGTTCTCCTCCATGTGGTTTCTTCCCGCCAAAAAAATCGTCTGTCGTCTTATAGTTAAACCCTCCGGACGCGGAGAGGAATTTGACGAGATAATCTGCGAGGAAATGTTGAAAAAAGAGGCGGTGGACTGGCTTTTTTGGATACTCGGCGTATTCACGTATTTATATTTGGCGGCGTTAGCTTTTGCTTTTTTTCAGCACCTTGAAGAAGGGCCTTCTCTACTTTTCTTTTTGCTTGACGCGCTGCAGGAGCCGTATTTAGGCGCGGTCGGAGTGTACGTCATTTTGAAGGAAATCCGAAAGCGCCGTCGCTCTCACCCCAGTTTATATTTAGGAGAGATATTCGTTCTGCTCTGGCTGGTTTTATTTCTGGTGGCGGCCCTTACCGCGCTATTTTCCCCAAATTATCGAATTGACGCGAGCTTCAAAATTATTTTGGTAAATAGTCTAGCGGTTGCGGTAATATATATCGGCAGCATTATCAACAGGCCCTAGCTTATGGAGCGTACGCTTGCGATATTTAAAAAATTAATACCGAGCCGCGTTTTTTCTTTTCTGCGACCCGCCTACCATTTATTTCTCGCCTTCTTTGCGGCGCTGTTTTACGGTTTCCCGTCGCGGCGGCTAATGGTTATCGGTGTTACCGGCACCAAGGGTAAAACTACCGTCGTGGAATTAATACATGAGATTTTGCGCGAGGCCGGCCTGAAAACCGCGTCTGCATCCTCACTGCGTTTTCGCATAAAGGACCGCGAGGAGAAAAATGATAAGAAAATGACCATGCCGGGCAGATTTTTCCTGCAGAAATTCTTGCATGAGGCCAGGCGCGCGGGTTGCACGCATGCGGTTTTGGAAGTGACGTCGGAGGGCACGAAACAATTCCGGCACCGTTTCATCAATTTTCGCATGGCGGTCATGACCAACGTTTCCCCAGAGCACATCGAGGCGCACGGAAGCTTCGAGCGCTATCTTCGGGCAAAACTTGACCTTTTCTGGCGTCTGCCGAGGGACGGTGCGGCCATTATTAACCGTGACGACCCGTACGCGCAAAGGTTTTCCTCGGCAACCTCCGCAAAAAAAAATTGGTATGGCAAGGAAGGCGTTGTGATGGGAGAGAGAACCCATGTCCTACAGAATATAGAGATTGGCGGCGGCGGGATTTCGTTTGATGTGAACGGCCGCACAATTTCCTCTACCCTCCTTGGGGAATTTAATTTTCTAAACATACTTGCGGCAATTTCCGCGGGCCTAAACCTGTGCATTTCATTGGAAAAAATCATAGGCGCTGTCGCACGCATGTCGGGAATTCCCGGGCGGATGGAGTTTGTCCAGCACGCGCCCTTTGGGGTGGTTGTCGATTATGCCCACACGCCCGACTCACTGCGTGCGGTGTATGGTGCGTTACAGCATCGCTCCGTCATTCTGAGCGAAGCGAAGAATCTAGGAGATCCTTCTTCCGCCACCGGCGGACTCAGGATGACTGGCCGGGGGCGCATGATTTGCGTTTTGGGTGCGGCTGGTGGAGGACGCGATAAATGGAAGCGGCCCGTCATGGGAAAAACTGCAACGGGCTTTTGCGACCAAATTATTCTCACCAATGAAGATCCATATGACGAAAATCCCGCCGAAATCCTTGAACAAATTGTGCAAGGATTTCGGCAACCGCCAACTACCAACCGCCAACCGCCAACCATAAGAAAAATTCTGGACAGGCGCGAAGCTATCCGTACGGCCCTGCACTCGGCCAAGGCGGGCGACATGGTTATTATCACTGGCAAGGGCGCGGAGTCATGGATCATGGGCCCGAATGGGTCTAAGGTTCCCTGGGACGACAGAGAAGTAGTCAAAGAAGAAGTGAGAAAACTAAATAGTACTTAAAAAAGAACCCCATTGGGGTTCACGTCTGCTTGTTCTCAAAAAATTTCTCGTAAATTACCTCGCGGCACGCTTCCGCGATTTTTTCATATCCTGGCACCAGGAACTTTACGAATTTGGAAAGGAGAAGATGCGCATTTTTCCCTCCCACCCGTTTGGGCGGGGCATCTATGTAGCCGCCGAGGAAGATTTCGGGGGACTCGACCACGCTTGCCACAATTTCCGCGCCGGTTCCGAAGAGGAGCGGCTCTTCCTGAACGGTTACTATTCTGCCGGTCTTTTTTACGGATTGACGAATTGCGTCTCTTGTCATCTCGAAGGGTTTGAGGACCCGGATATCTAGGACCTCAATGGATACTTCCGGGTCTTCGCTTTCAATGATCTCTACGGCTTTGAGGCATTCATACACCATCATGCCGTAGGCGGTTATGGTGAGACTCTTTCCGTGGGTCTCGGTTTTCGGCTTGCCTTCTTTGGCAATGCGTACGCCAAAATGTTCAAGCGGCTGCCACGGCGGCCTTACGAGTAGCGCGCACTTAAGCAGCGACTTAATCTGCTCATTCCAAATCTCTTTTTTCTGCTCCTTATCGTAATGATACCAGCCGAGTTCTTCTAGGAAATGCTCCGGCCGGTTTAGTTCTAGGTGTTCGTAAAAGAGTACGGGGCGGTTGGACCGCGAAGCAGCCACCAGCATGTCAAATGCGTCCTGCACGGTGGAATAAATAGCTATGATCAGGCCGGGGGTGTTGGCAAAATTCGCGAGGTGACATGTTTGATGATCCTTAATGCGCTGTCCCTTACCAAAGGGCTGACGGATTACCAGGGGTAGGGTGGCGAGTCCGGCTTTGAGTTGTACCTCTTTTGCCGCCTCCATGATCTGATCGAAGGCAATCGTTGAAAATCCTTCAAATTGTATCTCTACTATCGGACGAAGTCCGCCTTGCGACGCACCGGTTCCGAATATTCCGACAATTGCGTTTTCGCAAAGAGGTGTGTTGATTACCCGTTTCGGAAAAAGCGCGTGTAGCGGAAGAAATCCCTCGAGAAGCTGTTCTCGACAATCCGGAAAGAGTTTAAGCGCGGTTTTTTTGTGCAGAGCCGTCGCACGATTTGCGCCTCCGCCCGGACCCCCGTCTTCACCCGCAACAAACGCGCGCTCATCATGGGCCACGACATAATAGAGTGCAGTTTCGGTCGAAACAAGACACGTTGCCTCTTCAATTTTGTCGGGAATTGGATACCGGGAGCCGTCAGCCGAAAGCGGGTTTACGAGAGGATCATTAGGAAACGGCTCCATGAGCGGCTCGGTGTTCAGCCTTTCCCACTGGTCGGCCAATTCTTCGCCCCGTTCAATGCTCGTCACCGATCCCTGGTAGGATGCTTCGGCTATTTCCTGGACAATTCCCGAGGGGGGGCCTATGGCCCTATAGCGTTGTTCGTCCTCCTCGGTAATCCATTCAAAGTCCATAAGTTCCCGGTAAGTACTGGATTGGGTCCAACGGAAGAGCTTAGATCCGGCGAGTGTCATAAAAAGATTAAATTCGTCTTCGCGCGACCACCTAATTCCGAAATACCTGTCTGCGTCCGAAGAGAGAAGAAAGAGGCGGCTTCTGCGGAAAGGATCGTTTAGCCGAGCAAGCTCTGCTTCTTCCGGTGGCACCTTAATCAGTCTGCTCACGGCCGTGGTGTGGTCCCAGCGCCGATACCCGACCAATTCCACCAGAATCGGCCCGCTCATTCTCTCCGCGTATTCCCGCGCCAACACACCGGCGCGATAAACCGCCAAAGGATCGTCGCCGTCTGCCCGTAGAAAGGCCGTGTTATAGGCCAGGGCCTTCTCGGCATAGGTTTTGGTTGCAGTAATTTCTTTTTGCCGGGTGGAAAGCGCCCATTGGTTGTTGCGGCAGACAAAAATTACCGGGAGCCCGAGAATGGAAGCAACGTTTAAGCTTTCGTGGAAGTAGCCCTGCGCGGTTGCGCCATCCCCGAAAAAAACCCAAACCGCGGAAAATCCGTCTCCCAGAATTTTTTGGCGGATGGCGCACCCCGTGCCAAAATCAAGTTGCATGCCGACGGGAACTCTGGGGAGATCACAGCCGTGACGGACAAAGAAATCTTTGAGTGACTCCTTGTCCAAATTTTCATAGAACCCATCCATGACCGATTTGGGATTTACTCCGGCCGCAACCTGTGCATCCCAGTATCTTCCGTAACTATAGATTTTGTCTGCGGGCCTGATAACCTTCTTGAGCGACATGATCGCTTCTTCGCCTAGCGGGCCAATCATAAGCGTCATTCGCTTGGGACTAGCAAAGCGCGCGTCGTCTATGGCCCGCATCGAGAGGAAACGAATTAGTGCCATATCGCGGCGAAAATCCAAAAAATCTGTTCCGCTAAGGGTGCCAGAGATCACTTTCATGAGATCCGGTGCGATAATCGTGCCGTCGTGCTCCATCACCTTGATAAGTTCAAGCGAGCTTGGTCCGCGGATATTCATATTTATTCCGTCCCTGATTGACAAAGTGCTATTACTGCAGCCACCCTATCATATTGAATTTTTGATTTCAATAATATGGTATAATAGAGGCATTATGGTAGAACTTGGTTTTGAAATTCTTCCCCACGCTACCGATATGCGCCTTAAGGTGTGGGGCAAGGATATAAAAGAGCTTTTTTTAAGTGCCCTTAGGGGGATGGCCTTTTGCCTTAAGCCGGAAGCATTGGAATTGGCGAAAAAACACTTGGACGAGAAAAAAGAAATAATCGTTGAGGCGGTTGACATACACTCGCTTCTTATTGAGTTTTTGTCGGAGGTTATCGCGCAGTCCGACACTCTGAATACCGTATTCACCGACGCCTCTTTTAAGAAGTTCGGCGAAAATTTTCTGGAAGGAGTTATCCGTGGGAAAAAAGCCGAAGGGTTTGAAAAGGAGATCAAGGCGGTTTCGTACCACGAAGTGGATATAAAGAAAAACCCCGAGACGGGGCTATACGAAACCATACTGGTGTTTGATATTTAGGTTAAGTATAGAAGCCAGTTAGACGCCATAAGTTAACACGCCAGCAAAACGCCATTATGAAAAAACTGATAAGCGATTTTTTGTACGAGGCAGAAAGTTATAAGATTGGAGACGCCTGTCGAGAGGTCTGGCAACAATTCGGGAGCGCATTCAAAGAATCAATTATTGACCGCGCCCTTACGGTTGCTCTAGAGAAGCGAGGGTTGCGGGTAGACAGCCAGAAGCGGATTGATGTGTATTTTGACGGCAAGAAGGTCGGTACCTACATTCCTGATAAGATTATCAATGATGCAATTTTGCTGGAAATCAAATGTAAACCGCGGCTAGTGAAGGACGATGAGAAACAATTCTGGCGGTATCTTAAGGCCACGCATTACAAAATTGGTTTCCTGATAAATTTTGGGACACGTTTAGAAATTCAGCGACGCATTTATGATAAGGCTCGCGGATCTGGCGTATAACTGGCGTAATGGTCTGGCGTTTTTATGGCTTCTAATGTGATAGATTTACAAATTCAATCCACTGCCTCGGACGGAAAACATCCTCCGCGCGAAATTGTCCAAATGGCCCGGGAGAACGGGCTTAAGGTAATTTCAATTACCGACCATGATACTCTGGTGGGGGTTGAACCGGCGTTGCGCGCGGGACAAGAATTCGGCATTCGCGTAATCCCCGGGATTGAGATGTCGGTGGAGGAGCACGGGGTCCATATTTTGGGTTACGGCCTAGATCACAATAATCCGCAGCTTCTTCAAGAACTTGAAAAGTCTAAATACGGAAGAATGGAGGGCGCGAAAAAAATGGTGGAAAATCTTGTTGGAGCCGGCTTTACCGTTGAATGGGGAAATGTATTGCAGGAGGCGACCGGCGGCGTGGTGGCGCGGCCCCATATTGCTAGAGCCGTACTCGGGCGGCCGGAGAATAAGGAGAAATTGGGCGGGGTGACTACGGTTCATGATTTTATCGAAACCTACCTCTCCGACAGCGGCCCGAATTATGTGAAGCGCGCCCATATTTCGGCCAAAGACGCGATTCGGCTTCTGCACCAAGCCGGTGGAGTTGCGGTCTGGTCCCATCCGGCGATTCATTTTAAGGGGAACTACGAGGGACTTGAAGAGTTTCTTAAGGAACTTATCGGATGGGGGATTGACGGGGTAGAAGTGTTTAATCCTTCCCACACCGAAGACGACACGGAGTTTATAAATTCGCTTGCCACGAAATATAATCTACTTCGAACAGCCGGCTCCGATTTCCATGAAGCCGTAGTTTCTGCTCGAAGCCCCGAGGGACTGCATGCGGCCGAACGCGTGGGGGATTACGAGACCTATGGATTTTCGACCGAGGATATAATTTCTAAACTTGAGGAGGCTATAGCCGCAAAGCGGTAAATTAAAATTAAGAGTTGCGACGCAGATGAAGTAGCGAGTGCGGTGCATCAATCCTGGATTGCAAAAAAGGTGGCTCGACTAAAACCGCTCGCGGTGATTATAAAGGTTGACAGCTCCTAAATTTAGGTGTATAATTAAAATTGTAAGTTCTTTACTAGCTACTTGTTCCTTTGCTGTAGCACCTAGAATATCTGCTAAACTGGTGTTTTAAGTGCTGCGGCGAAGAAGAGACCAAACGCTTCGCATGGGGCGAGCGTTAAAATCCCGCGGCAGAGGAGAAACGTCATGGGTATTTCGACGGAGCAGCGATTCGCAGTTCTCGCGGCACTCGGTGCCAACATCGAGTGGGACCAACTTACGACCGAGCAGGTCCAGATCGGGGTCCGTGAGTCCGTTCGTGCGGGTGCCGAGGCAACCGCCTTCATCCGCAATGGCTTCCGGGTCCAGGTCGGCGATTTCTTCCGCGAGACGGGAGAGGTCACGATCCAGATCCCTGCGCTCCCGCGGCCGACGCTAGCGGAGCTTCGGAAGAAGTTCTCCTGGATTCGCGAGGAAGGCGGCATCGAGCGCGACACCTCTCCCACCGAGGCGGTGACATTCAAACTCGGCACCGTGCTTCGCCCCGACGAGGAGCGGATCAACGGCCCTGAGTACGAGCAGCGTCGCGCGCCGCTCGCTGGTCGCCTTTTTGGCTACCAGCAACTTGCCTGGCTCGTCGAGTATCAGGACGAGCATCCGGCCCTCAAGGCCCTGCTCGGCCGGATCTACATCGACGGTCCGGGCCTCGTCGTGGTGGACGCGGACGGCGGCCGGGACTTCCCGGACCTCGTTGGGCGCGGCAGGCGCTGGGACCTGCGCTGGCGCTGGTCCGGGCGCGGCCTGCTTCGGCACGGTCGCCTCGCGGTCTCAGGCAAGTAGCCACTTCGCCCTTGGGACTTTGGACAGTTCTTGTCCTGGGTCCCTCGGAAACTTCAACGCCTGTGCGGCAAAGCCGCACAGGCGTTCGACATTTTAAAACAATTTTGGTAAAATTTTTTCGGATAGTAGGCGAATCTGCCCACGGTTATGGCTTTGGGCGGCCGAATTCTGCGACGGCATTTGCCAGAATGAGAGCGGATACGTCTTCTCTCAGCGCGCATTGCTTATCGCTCCAAACTGTTGCTACTTGGTGCGAAGAGTTATGGAATTATAGATTCCGAATACGATGCAGCCCCGAGAGTACTCAAGGGGCGGTGGTACAGACGGCTTTTCGCACGTTTCGTGGTGGACGCGGACGGCAACCGGAACTTCCCGTACCTCGATGAGAACGGCAGGCGCTGGTACCTGAACTGGAACTGGTCCGAGAACGACCTGAATCGGAACGGTCGCATCGCGGTCTCAGGAAACTCGCAGCAGTGAATAGAAATGCTCGGCGGATTATACTCGGCTCGTAATTTGCCGGAGCCATCCGCCGAGCATTCTCCCCACTGCGTTTAATTGTTCGGAAATCAATGCATATTTTTTGTTGTCCAGCGCCTTAATCTCCCAGATTATTTGAAGAAAAAATTTGGCAAGATCAAGTTTCGTCGCCGCTTTCTCAACGTACGGCAGCTTTTTATCTTTTGCGAGAAAGCCTGCAATAAATATCGCCTCAATTGTTTCTACAAGTGATGCGTCTATTTTTGCACCAAGTGAGTATCGGGCCCCTTTAGGAATATGCGGCAAAAACTCATGCCAGAGTTTATACGTCTGAACTAAATGTTGGATAATTGGTAAATTCCGTGTGTGTGTGTGTGTGTGTGTGTGTGGATCTGTTTACCCGCCTCATTATTATGAAAATTCAATTGGTCCATAGTTTTGAAGAAATTATCGCAGTAGGAAACCTCCTTGAGGCGTGGAGAGAATTTGTGCGCGGGAAGCGCAACAAGCACGACGTGGAGGAATTTTCACTGCATTTGATGGATAATATCCTAGTGCTCCATAACGACCTCCGCCATCATACCTATCGCCATGGAGGATATCAAGCGTTTAGCATATGCGACCCTAAGCCGCGCCAAATACACAAAGCCAGCGTCCGCGACCGGCTGCTCCACCACGCGATTTATCGGATTCTTTATCCTTTCTTCGACCGCGTGTTTATTGCCGATTCTTTTTCGTGTCGAATCGGCAAAGGAACCCACAAAGCTCTTAATCGGCTTCGCGCTTTTGCCTTTAAGGTTAGTAAAAACAATACCCGAACTTGCTGGGTACTGAAATGCGATATTAAGAAGTTCTTTGCGAACATTGATCACGAGGTACTTCTGCGGGTTTTACAAAAGTATATTCCCGATAGGCGGATTTTATGGTTGCTCCGCGAGGTTATTGGCAGTTTTTCTTCCATACGGCCGGGGGTTGGGCTTCCGCTCGGCAATCTTACCTCCCAGCTTCTGGTAAATATCTACATGAACGAATTTGACCAGTTCGTGAAGCACCGCCTAAAAGCAGAGCATTACGTCAGATACGCGGATGATTTTGTTATTCTTTCGGAAAATCGCGCGTGGCTTCAGGGGTTAATCCCGCAGTTTGAAGCGTTTCTGAGTGAAAGTTTGCGCTTACGGCTTCATCCGCAAAAAGTATTTATAAAAACCTTGGCCTCGGGCGTTGATTTTCTCGGCTGGGTGCATTTTACTGACCATCGCGTCTTACGAACGACGACCAGAAGACGCATGATAAAGAAAACCGCTAAAGCGCCGCGACCAGAAACCATTAATTCTTATTTGGGGATGTTGAGACATGGAAACACCCACAAGTTGCAGTATTATGTTAATTCTTTATACTAAACTACGTGTCCCGCTCCAACTTGCCGAAATCCGTCAGTAAATTCTTGCGTCGCGAAAAGGCCCGAATTCGTCGGGAGATTTTGGATCCTGCTGAGGCCGAAAAAAGGATCGAGATTTTTGTGCGGGGTGTCTTCGAAAAGAGCCGGCACAATAAAAAAGAGCCGAACAAGTTAAAATAATTTCTTATCCCGCCGCTGGCGGGATTTGAATTTAGATATGTCTTTTGGTACGCTTAGTTTCGGTACATACATTGGCACGGTGTTTTTTTGGACGATAAGGAGCTCGGCGCCGCGCGTATATCCACTCCGCCCATCGTAGCGTTTTTCGACGTTCGGATGCCAAGGCGACACTTGGAGCGCCGTGTAAAACCAGAGCTGAAGAACGGCGGTAATCGCCCCATGGCCGAATTTAGATTTTTGGGGAGGGAGCTTTCAATTTTCAGGGGTGACGGCATTACCCGCTGTGACCGCATGTCCGACGATGAGCTGGTGGAAGAAATCTCCCATAGGTATAAGCGAAATTATGAAGGAAGGGCGTGCGTCCTTTTTACCGCCGATCCCGGATTCTATGACGTGGCGTGGAGGGTCCTCCGTAAAAAGACGAAGCGGAAACTAGCCATATTCGTCGTCATACTTCCTCTTTGCGGAAAGGATACATTTCCCCGCGCGAAGGTTATCAAGTGTCTACAGAGCCACATTGTGCCTTTCGTCAAAAGGATGTACTATCGTTCGATAAAAAAGGCGTAATGGTTCAATAGCTTTGCATCACCCAGAGGCATTACGCTATGGGTAT
>CAZPDF010000002.1:98757-130102 GCA_964585475.1 uncultured Candidatus Saccharibacteria bacterium | reverse complement strand
ATAGGGCTGTGATAAACCCTGAATGCTTTTCGGCATCTCGGACGCTCATGCTACAGAGCATCCGATTCATGTAGTCCCGATGGGACTTGAGTGTTATGTTCTCCATGTGTTTTTGTTGAGGGCTCAATTTCTTCGTTCCAACTCCCAGTGCTCGCCGGGAATCCCTTGCGGGAAGAGTTTGGGACCTCGTTTGCTTATGCCTGCGTTTCAACTCCCCATTTTTGATGATCCCTTTCGGGAACAGGTATAAGGTTTTTAATGTGTTTGCTTCTTGAGGGTCGACCTTGTGCTTTTTAATTATTAGCCCCTCATCTCTGGCCTCGATTGCTCAAGGGCAGAGTCAGTTGCTAATTTTCATTCGCCTCGTCATATCCGCAGTTCTCGCACTGAATCTCATCGCTTGAATTTCTTTTTGGGTTTTCTTTTCCGCATTCAGGGCAAATGGTTTTACTTAAGTCGTGGTTCATATCGTTTGTCATAGTGATTTTGCGTAGATGGTTAATTCTTTGAGTGGCCGGCGTTGCCATTTTTCCTTTCTGAACTTCTGGATGGCACGCTTCACCGCTATCGCCACATTCGATCCCTGATCCGTCGACTCGTAATGCTTCGGATAAGGGTCGTTGATGGTTAGTTTGATGTAGTAATTTTTCATGGTTCTTATCGCGGGCTTTTAAGGTACTTGATCAGTTCCTCGAGCAGGGAATCGTATATTTTTCCGTAGGCGTAATCAGTAAGTTTTGGATCGTCTACGAAATCCACCGTCAGCTTTCCCATCAGCTCGCCGGTTTCGTCTCCGAGATCATCGATGATCTGGTCGGCGATTCGATTTTTTACGATGTCAGCGATTCTCACCCTCATCGCTCGTATCTCCTTATCGATGGCTTTTTTCATTTGTGCTTTTGTCATGGATGTAATTTTTAATTGGTTATTAATTCGACCTTTAGAAATAAATCGGGAAGTGCGCTTTTATGTAATCTTCGGCTTTCTCTCTCTGATCCTGATCGTCTGGATCGGGATTGACCTCGCCGGTTCCTTTGCATGGTTCGCAGGTCACTCCTTCTTTGCCGGCAATCTCCATCGGTTGAGTCCCCATTCCATCGCACTCCTTGCATTCGAGCTTCTCGCTCTTTTCGATGTACTCGGTTATCTTTTCTTCTTTGAAGTCCTCGGGGAGCTCATCCCAGTCGAGGACAAATTGGTATTTGTCGTAGTTCATATGTTTATGGTTTGTGGATAACTTTTGTTGGTATTCGACCTTTTGCGGGTACGGCAAAGCCATGCTCGTTTTTCTCAAACAAGCATTGCCCCATCCATTTCTGCACTAGCTGGCTGAGTCGCTGAGGGGTGATATTGAACTCCCTGGAGACTTCCGCCTGGCTCTTTCCGCTGGCCAGCAACTTCCTGATCTGCTGGTTTCGCTTCGATTTTTCTAAGTGTGAATTTCGCATGTTTTTTGATTTATTTTTTTACTAAATTCCTATGACAATTTCTATTGGATATACAAAAACCCGACATCTTTTCAGATGTCGGGTTTGTGGGTTTGGCTTGTTTTAAGGTCTTTTTAGACCTTTTTGGTCATCCCTACGTCATGTGACACTTCTTATACTTCTTCCCGTAGCCACACAAAATAAGGTTTGCTCACTATCACCACGAGAAACATCAGCATGCAAAAGAAATGGCCGAGGGAACCGCACTAAATCCATCCTTTGGTGTGTAATGCGTTTCTGGCAGCTTCTTCTTGTGCGGCTTGCTTGGACGGCCCTTCGCCTTCGGCCACGTTCTCCTTCCCCAGAAACACCCCCACAATAAAATGCTTGTCGTGATCCGGTCCCCATTCCTGTATAACTTCGTAACTAGGTGTGATTCCCGTACGCTCCTGCGCCTCTTCCTGAAAAAGGGACTTGGGATCTTGATAAAGTTTCTTCTCCAACACCTCATCCAGCCGCTGCATCAGCGCCCGCTGAATAAAATCCTTGGCTACCCCGTACCCCTGATCAAGATAAATTGCCCCAACCAGCGACTCAAACGCATTAGCCAAAATAAATTGTCGCGCTCTCCCTGTATCTTTTGCCTCGCCCCGGGACAGAAGCAAAAAATCATTAAGGCCGAGGTCAACGGATACATCGGAAAGCATCCGGGAATTCACGAGAGCCGCGCGGAAACTGGTAAGCTCCCCTTCGGGGCGATTGGGAAACCGAGCGTAAAGATCCTCGGTTACCGCCAATTCCAAAACCGCGTCCCCCAAGAATTCGAGCCGTTCATTTTGCCCCACCCGGAAAGACGGATTTTCGTTTAAATAAGAGCGGTGGGTTAAGGCCTGGAGTAGAAGATCTTGATTATTAAATTTTAGAGAAAGTTTAGATTCCAGTTCTGCTAGATTTTTCATCTATGAAATCCAAATGTCAAAATCCAAATATCAAATCAATGTCTAAATCCAAAATCCAACTTTTATCATTTGAGCTTTGGATTTGATTTGAAATTTGGGCTTTGAAATTTGAGCTTATGGCTCCTTTTTAATATCCCCTTCGCCCTCTTTAACTTGAGCTTCTTCCTCCGCCTTCTTCTTCGCAAGCTCTTCCCTCGTCGGATAATCCTTGCCGGGTTCGCCGATTTCCCTATACACCGTGCCAAGAACCCCGTTTACGAATTTTCCGGAAGAATCTCCCCCAAAGGACTTGGCAAGTTCAATCGCCTCGTTAATGGCGACTTTCGGAGGAACTTCTTCTCGGCTACCGAACAAAAGTTCATATAGCCCGAGCCGCAGAACCGCGCGGTCAACCGAAGTAATCTGCTCAATAGGCCACTCCGGGGCCGCTTTCTCAATTATTTTATCAATCTTTTTAAGATTCTCTATCGTCCCGCTCATCAGCCGATCAATAAAACTGTACTCCTCATCAAGGCCCGGCCCGAATTCTTTTTTGTTTCGCTCGATAATCTCGGGGAGAACTTCAGGGTTTTTGCCTTGAAAATCCCACTCAAAGAGCGACTGCATGGCGATTGATCTTGCAAGATGCCTGCTGGCCATAAATAAAATTTAAAAATCAAATATCAAAATGTAAAATTATTGTGTCACTTTACGACAAATTTATAAAATCTATGAGTGGAGCGAATACCGAAATTTTGATTTTTGCACTTTTCCACCAGAGGCGGATCCGCCTTCGGCGGAGAATTTTGATTTATTTGCGGGAAAGTTCTTCTGCTGATAATGTTTTTCCCTTCTCCCCCTGTTCTTCCTCGTGTTTATGCAGCTCCTTCTCTCGCTTTTTACGTTCTTTCTTATCAAGTTTCGCGAGAACATCAACAACCTGCCGACCGGCATAATAACCGCAGTTTGGACACATCACGTGGGAAATCACCTCTTTTCCGCATCGGCTGCAAATGGCAAAGCGCGCTGATTTAAGAGCGTGGTGTGAGCGGATGCGATTCCGCTTCCCCTTGGTATGTTTCATCCGAATTACCATATTGGTAAATGATATCAAATTGGCTTATTCTTTGCAACAAAAAATGGCCCCCTTCGGAGGCCATCTATCAACTAAAGGTGATCAGGACTATACTCTTTCAACATTACCGTTATAAGATTGCCATACATCCTCGGCATGATCTTTGGGAACGAAGGGAAGAATCTTGAGAAGCATATGCATCTCGCGATGCATTTTGTAGCGGGACGGCTCTTGGCCAATTACTACTGCCGTACACTGCCGGCGTATAATTCCGCACATATCCTCGACGAACCACTTTCGGCACGGTTCGCACTGCTTAATATGCAAGATCGCATTCTTTACATTCTCAATGGCGGGACGCTCCGATGCTTCGGTCTTTTTTTTAATGTAGTGAACCTCATCTATGACACGCCGTGAACGCCCGCACTCCGTGTCAAAACTCCACATGGTATAAACTTCCCGATAAGACCTAAACGGTAGAGTACCAAAAACTGTACCAAAAGGAAAGGGCCGGACGAATCCTATTTGTTTCGAACTTTAAAAGATTTTCGATGCACCGCGGATTGTCCGAACTTCTTTATTAATTTTCTATGCGATTTCGTGCCGTAACCTTTATGTACATCGAAACGATACTGCGGATATTTTTTATGGAGCCGCTGCATGGTGCGGTCACGGGTAACTTTGGCAATAATTGATGCGGCGGCAATAATCGGAATTTTTTCATCACCCTTAATGATGACTTCATGGGAGATATGCTGAGGAAGTTTTAAACTGCCGTCTAGCAAAGTATGCGCTTCTCTCGACTGCGCTCGAGATAAACTAGCTCGAACAGTAAAATACTTATTCTTCAAGCTTGGTTGAGAAGCTACCTTATTTAATTTCTTATACACCCGCAAAACTCCAAGGTTCGTGGCTCGGGCGATGTTGATACGGTCAATGGTCCTGGGCCACACCTTCGCTACCGCCCATTCAATTCTTGGGTGAACGGTGAGTCGTTGAAACCACTCCTCGCGCTGTCTTGCAGTTAACTTTTTGGAATCTCGTATATTTCTGAATAACTTTGTCGCGTGTCGCTTGTCCCTTGTCGCTATTTTGGTCCCAGCTACTATCACCGGTCCCGCAAGGGGTCCACGGCCAGCTTCATCAATGCCAATAACAAAATGGGGATAACCCCGCTTTTTACTGTATGTATGAGAAAACTTTATTTTCATTGCCCGCATAACGATTGGCTTGTATAATGGAAACAATAATAACATGAAATTTACTCATCTACATGTACATTCCCACTACAGTCTGCTTGACGGACTCGCCAAGATTAACGAATTAGTCGACCGCGCAGCAGCACTTGGCATGGATTCTTTAGCGCTAACCGATCATGGGAACCTGTACGGAGCCATTGAATTTTATAAAAAAGCTAAAAAGGCGGGGGTAAAGCCGATCATCGGAGCAGAGATATATATTGCCTATGCGGGGATGCATGACCGAAGACCGAACATTGACGATACTAGATATCACCTGACGGTTCTTGCCACCAATGCGGAAGGATATCATAACTTAATCAAACTTGTCACCAAGGCCCACCTTGAAGGATTCTATTATAAACCGCGCGTGGATAAAGAACTTCTGCAGCAATACTCGGGTGGTCTAGTCGCACTATCCGGGTGCTTTGCCGGTGAAATTCCGCGGGCCATACGCAACCAAAAAATTGATCTGGCCGAACGCCTGATCCGCGAATATCAGGAAATTTTCGGAAAAGAAAACTTCTATCTTGAAATCGCGCCGCACTTCAATTATCCAGATCAAAAAATAATTAATGACACACTGGCCTCGCTCACTTCAAAAACCGGAGCGAAGCTAGTTGCGACGAACGACGTCCATTATGTGCGGCCCGAGGACGCAGAGGCGCAGGATATTTTGGTTGCGGTGCAGACGGGAACGCATACGGAGGACGAAAACCGCCTTACGATGAAAGGAGCGAACCTTTCCATGCGCTCCCCGCAAGAGATGGCAGAGCTTTTTCCGGATCACCCGGAAGCCATCGCCGCAACGCAAGATATTGCCGCACGCGTTAACATAGTACTTCCGCTCGGCCTCTGGACCTTTCCGGAACTCCAGATGCCAGCCGGCGCAACTTCGGATTCGGAACTACGCCGCATCACGCGCGAGGGACTTAGAGAGAAGGCGGTGGAAAATACGGCAGAGGTGAATAACCGCATCGAGTATGAACTCGCCACCATTAAAGAAAGGGGCTTCGCGCCATATTTTCTGGTGGTGGCCGACCTCATTCGTTTCGCGCACGAGAAAGGTATTTTGACCAATGTCCGCGGATCGGTTGCGGGCTCCATGGTGACCTACCTTACCAAGATCACCAGTATCAACCCTCTTGAATATAAAATCCCTTTTGAAAGATTTTTAAACCCGGAGCGGCCTAGCCCACCCGATATAGATATGGATTTTGCGGACGACCGCCGGGATGAAGTCATACAATATGCCAAAGAAAAATATGGAGATGACCGCGTGGCGCAAATCGGAACTTTCGGCACCATGATGGCACGGGCTGTGGTGCGGGACGTTACCCGGGCGCTCGGCAAACCTTACGCGCTAGGAGATCGCATTGCCAAACTTATCCCCTTTGGTTCACAGGGATTTCCCATGACTATTGATCAGGCCCTGAAAATTACCCCGGAACTCAAGCAAATTTATGATACCGAGACCGAAGTGCGTCAAATCATTGACCAAGCAAAAAAACTTGAAGGGTGCGTACGCCATATTTCGGTACATGCCGCTGGGGTGGTAATTGCGCCTCGGTCCCTTTCGGAATACGTACCCTTGCAGCATGATCCCAAAGGCGGAAAAATTATTACCCAATATGACATGCACGCTGTTGAGGAAGTAGGGCTTCTCAAATTCGATTTTCTCGGCATTCGGAACCTCTCCATCCTTGCGGACTCAGTAAGATTAGTGAAGCAATATCAGAATGTTGATATTGATATAGAAAAAATACCACTTGACGACAAAAAAACGTTTGAGCTCTTGGCGCGAGGGGAAACGATGGGGCTTTTTCAGCTAAACGGCGACGGAATGACCAAGTACTTGAAAGATTTGAAACCGAAAACAATCCACGACATTAACGCCATGGTGGCTCTGTACCGGCCGGGTCCGATACAGTTCATACCGGAGTACATCCGACGCAAACACAATCCAAACCTTGTCACTTATCTTGATCCCGCACTTGAAAAAATATTGCACCGCACCTACGGCGTGTTGGTTTATCAAGATGATCTTTTGGCGATGGCACACGACCTTGCCGGCTATACTTGGGGCGAGGTTGATAAATTCCGAAAAGCGGTCGGCAAAAAGATTCCGGAAGAGATGGACCAACAAAAAGAGAAGTTTATCAGCGGATGCATAAAAGTAAGTGGTTGGAGTCGTGGTAAGGCGAGTGAGGTATGGACATGGATCGAGCCCTTTGCGGCCTACGGTTTCAACAAGGCCCATGCGGCAAGCTATGGAAGGGTCGCGTATCAGACCGCATACATGAAAGCCAACTTTCCGGGAGAATACATGACTGCTGTCCTTACCGCAGATTCGGGAGATATTGAAAAAGTGGCCGAGATAATATCCGAATGCCAGCGTATGGGGACCCCGGTGCTTGCGCCGGACGTCAACGAAAGTTACGGCAAATTTACCTTGATCAAAAGAGGCCCTTCGGCAAGCTTAGGACAAGACAAGATCCGCTTTGGCCTTGAATCCGTTAAAAATGTGGGATCAAATATCGTGCAGGCGATAATAGAGGCGCGTGAACGCGGTGGAAAGTTTGCATCCATTGCCGATTTTGCCGAGCGGATACAGCATAAAGATTTCAATAAAAAATCCTTTGAATCGCTGGTAAAATGCGGGGCGCTGGACGGCTTGGGCGAGCGCAATCAGTTGCTTGCTAACCTAGAACTGATCCTTGAATATAACCGCGAGTGTCAAAAAACAAAATCCGCCGGACAAACCAATCTATTCAGCTTTGCTCCGGATATACAAATGGTGTCCCTACGTCTACGCGAAACAGAACCCGCGACAAAAAAAGAACGGCTGGTCTGGGAGAAAGAACTTTTGGGGTTATATGTAACCGAGCACCCAATACAAGAATACTTGGAGAAACTTAGGACGAATCGGGTACTACCACTAAAGGACCTTTCGCTGGATTTGCGCAATCAATTGGTTTCAATAGGTGGGCTCGTCAGCGGGGTACATAGGATTACTACTAAATCCGGAGAGCCGATGCTTTTTGTAACAATGGAGGATTTGACGGCGCGAACCGAGGTGCTGGTTTTCCCGAAAATGCTTGCAAAAAATCCCGCCTTATGGCAGGAAGAGAAAGTGCTGCTCGTTCGCGGCCGCCTTAGCGATAAAGACGGTCAGCCAAAAATTCTTTGCGAAGAGGCCACAGAAATTTCTTAAATGAAAAACGATAAAAATAAAAAGGAGGAGCTTCCTGAAAACGATCACCGAGCCCTCGGGCAGCGGTTGGATTTATTTTCGTTCCATGAAATAGCGCCCGGGGCACCTTTTTGGCACCCAAAAGGAATGATTATTTTCCGGGAACTGGAACGCTACGCAAGAAGACTTAACGATGAAAACGGATATGAAGAAATTTCCACACCCATTCTCGTAAAAAAGGAGGTTTTTGAGAAGTCGGGACATTGGAAGCACTACCGCGAAAATATGTTTTGGTTCAAAAACCCAACGGATAAAAACGAAACGCTAGTGGTAAAACCCATGAACTGTCCCGAATCTACTTACGTATATAACTCCACCATTAGAAGCTACAAAGACCTGCCGCTGCGCTTGGCCGAGATAGGGAGATTAAATCGAAACGAACGCTCCGGAACCTTAGGGGGACTTTTCCGCGTTCGGCAAATCACCATGGATGACGCGCATATATACGTCCGGCAAGATCAGGTGGAAGAAGAGGTTGGTTCGGTGATCGGAATTATTGAAAACTTCTACAAACTTTTCGGATTTAAACCCCGCTACGTCCTTGCCACCCGCCCCAAGCATGCGCTTGGCACAAAAAACGATTGGGATCTGGCAGAAAAAGCACTTGAGAACGCACTTAAAAATAAAGGGATTGCCTATACTCTTGGGAAAGGCGACGGCGCATTCTACGGTCCGAAAATTGAAGTTCATCTCTCGGATAGCCAAAACAGAGACTGGCAGTTAGGAACCGCGCAGCTGGATCTGGTCATGCTTCCCCAACAATTCAAGCTGTTTTATGTTGATGAGCAGGGCAAAAAACTGATGCCCTGGGTGATTCATCGCGCCATTTTCGGATCGTTTGAGAGATTTATCGGGATCCTGCTCGAACACTTCAAGGGCGCTCTCCCGTTCTGGCTCGCGCCAGTGCAAATTGCGGTTCTTGGCGTAACAGACGCGGCCTTAACTTATGCCAGAAGCGTAAGCGAGGAATTGCGAAAACAGGGATACCGCGCGTATTTTGATAGCCGCAACGAAACCATCGGCAAAAAAATCAGAGAGGCAGAACTTCAAAAACTTCCCTTTATACTCGTGGTCGGGCAGCGCGAAGTTGAATCAAAAAACGTGGCCGTAAGAGAACGGGGCAAAGGAGACATCGGCCAGATGCCGCTTGATGCCTTTTTAAAAATCATAACGGAAGTAAAATAACTACGGATAAAACACTGAAAGAAAAAAGGCCGCTCCGGGAGGAGCGGTTCTCAGTTAATGCGCTTGGCGGTCAAAGCGGTATTCGACGTATCTTGATGTGAGTCCGACTGTGCCCAAGACTAAGGAGGCCATCCCAGAATATTTTGCAGACACAAGCAAGAAGGCGGAGCCAAGCCAAGGGTCTATTAACGACAGTCGCAGTACATATGCCATGAGGAATACAGCCGTACAAGCCAAAAGGCTAATACCAAGAGAGATGCCAAAAACGCTCACTGCCATTAAAAAACGCCTAAATCGCACTTTTAATCTCCTTGAACTTACGCTGACTCCAAGATAACATAAGGGTGCAATGATGTCAAAAAATCCAAAACTCATCGTCATTGTCGGCCCTACTGCTTCAGGAAAATCCGAACTTGCGGTCAATCTGGCTAAAAAATTAAACGGAGAAATAATCTCGGCTGACTCGAGACAGATTTATCGCGGCCTTGATATTGGAACCGCAAAACCAACCAAAAAAGAAATGCGTGGCATTCCCCACCACCTGATGGACGTAGCCGGACCGGAAAAGGTTTTTACGGTTTTTGATTTTAAAAAGCTCGCGGAAAAAAAGATTCAAGAAACCGTCAGACGAGGAAAAATACCAATTATTGTCGGGGGGACAGGATTTTGGATTGACGCGCTTGTTTTTGATATGGAATTCCCTCGCGTTTTGCCGAACCAAAAGTTCCGACGCGAACTTTCTAAAAAAAGTGCGGCGGAGCTTCTTGAGATTTTACGAAAACTTGATCCGTATCGAGCGAAAACCGTCGAACAAAAAAACCCACGAAGGTTAATCCGCGCCATTGAAATTACCCGCGCCCTTGGGTATGTGCCGAAACTTTTCAAGAAAGAGTCCCCGTATAACGTACTTTGGATCGGACTTAACCCCAAGGAGAAACTCCTCAAAAAAAGGATCGCCCGGCGAGCCGATACAATGATTACTCGAGGACTCATACAAGAAACGAAAAAACTCCTTAAAGGAGGGGTGGGAAAAAAACGCATCCGGGAATTAGGGTTCGAGTATCGAGCGGCTCTAAATTACATTGAGGGAAAAATATCGCGCAAGGAGTTTCACTCCGATATTATGAAAGAAACACGGCAGTATACCCGCCGACAAATGGTGTGGTTTAAAAAAAACAAAGAGATTCATTGGTTAGCAAATCCTGCCCAAGCAGGAAAATTAACAAAATATTTCCTTAATAAAATCCGAAGGTGAGCAGAGCGGTCGAGGCGTTTTGTTTCTCGCGACAATCAGGAGCGCGGCAGCACGGTCCGAGCACTCAAGCGCCTTTGAGTGCTCGGTGCCGTGCGGATGCTTAGCGAGTCCCGCGCTGGCGGGGCGAGCGTGTCGCGAAAACAAAATGTCGAGGGAACCGCTCTAGCGAACGGCCTCGCCATTCCATTGATACGGGACAAAAAGGAGCCGGACGCTTTTTGATTTCTTCTCTTGACTCAACCACTCACCAAAATCCTGATTTCGTTTGAGCAGTATCTCCTGTATAACTTCAGCGTGCGCTTGCGGTGTTAAAACTACCCTGCGAAAATCATTGAGATTGAGACCATATACGAGACGCGCAGCATTTTCAACATCTTTGCCCTCCTTCAAAGCATCTCCCACGCGCTCGCGCACCAATAAAGAAAAGTCGCTGGCGAGTCTCTCTCCCTCCTGCTGAAAAATTTTATCCTCAATAAGATAATTCAGCGCATCGCGACCGATGGATTTCAGCATCTCAGCGTTTTCCTGTCGGGAAAAATCAATCGGTTTGCCGCCCGCGGACCGCGACTCGGCATCGGCAAAACGCTTGGCTGCTTCTTTGGCCTCATCCCAGGCACGATAGAGTATGGGCGAGCCACCGACAATGGCTACGGGGTATAAACCGGTAATCCAGACAGCACTCACAACAACAACGACTATGGCTAAAACAAAAATTTTTTTCATCCCGTTAGAGACAGGTCGCGGTCATACGTCCCCTGCCTAACTTTTATAGTTGATAACCGACTCCTTGGTTTATGACTGCCATTTTACCACATACGCGACCGCGGTCTCTAACGGGATTCATCAGCGGGCAATTATGCTCCCCAAAAATAGCTTTACCCTTTCCCAAAAGTTAGGTGAGGGCAGAGTCGGCAAATCCTTTTTCTCGGGAACGACCACTACCACCGTCTCCTCGGGAAGTTTTAAATTCAGTCGCTCCTTGGCCTCGCGCCTAACGGCTTCCGCCGTCTCAAGCTCCGCAAGATATGCTTCAAGTTCCTGTTTCTTTTTTACTAATTTCTCAATCTTTTTTTCGGTTTCGCGGGCTTCCTGCGAGACCCAATATGCCTGCCGGACTATCCGATAAGCGCCTGCGCCAATAAGTAGCACCAGTATAAAAAGGGCGACATTGAATAACAAAGAGTTTTTGAGCCATTTCCACATGAGAAACAGTATGAGGTCATCTCCAAACCCCTTATTCTACTGCAATTACAGAATTTTGGCTACGCCTTCGTCCGTCCTCGTCGGCGTATATTCTCCATATACGCCTTCCTCGTCCATCCTCGGCTCGCACGAAATTCTGTAATTTCGCTACGAAACAGAATTTGGAAATAACCTCTTTTGCACTATTAACAAATTTATTATATCATACCTCTATGTTTCGCCAAAAGAAAAAGTTCATCAATATCATCTGGATCGGCATCTCTTTAATTGCCGTTCTTTCTATGATCGCGTTTACGATTCTTCCCCTCATCATATCCCGATAGCGGGCATATATTTCCATACTCGTACTCCCTTCATAAGGGGTTTTGTTAATTTGTAAATGCGTACTTGACGCTTAAGGAGGCCCCGCCTATGATGGGGTTGGTTCGTTGGAAAAGGAGATCCCATGTCCGCCCTTAACCTCGAGCAGGCTGCCGTAACTCTTTATAAACACGCCGCCGGGTATCTTCTGCGCATTCCGGAACGCATCTACCTTTCTCTTCTTGAGCCGGAACGAATCATTGAAGCAAGTCTGCGGGTACGCCTGGATAACGACAGGTGGATGCTTTTTACCGGGTGGAGATCAATCCATAACTCCTGGCCTGGCCCCACCAAGGGCGGAATCCGCTATCACGTAGATGTCACCCGGGATGAGGTGGTTGGTCTCTCGATGCTTATGACATGGAAGTGCGCCCTCATGGGACTCCCCTTCGGAGGCGCCAAGGGCGGTGCAACGGTTACATGGGATAAAATTGCCGAGACGACAGAAAAAGAATGGAAAGATAACCACTCTGGAGAACCGCCGGATCCCCAAACACTCAAGCTGCTTGCAGATAAACGTACGGATTTTTGGAGAAAAAATTTTCCGAAAGGAATGTCGGACGGAGAACTAAACCGCCTCACGAATGAATACACCGAAAAGGTGCTCCGTCCTATCTCTGGAGAAAAAAGCGATATTCCCGCGCCGGATGTAAACACCGACGCAAAAACCATGGGCTATATCGTGGACCGATGGGGGTCAATGCTGGGCCATACGGAACTTGGCATAGTCACCGGAAAACCGCTTTCGCTCGGCGGATCAGTTGGTCGGGACGAGGCGACCGGACGCGGCTGCTTCATTACTATCCTAATGGCGCTTGAACACCTGGGGATTTCTCCAAACAACGCAACGGCGGCAATTCAGGGGTATGGCAACGCCGGCGCAAAAGTAGCCGAACTACTATATAAAGCTGGGATAAAGATCGTCGCGCTATCTGACTCGCGAGGAGGAATCATCAATACCTCGCAGGGGCTTGATCCGCTCAAAGTGCTTAATTTCAAGCAATGCGCGGGAACTGTTGTTGGAGTTCCCGGATCAGAATCTTGCTCGAACGAAGAACTTCTTGAAGAAGATGTAACCATTCTCGTTCCGGCGGCTTTGGAGGGACACATCACCGTATGCAACGCCCCTCGCATCCGCGCAAAAATCATTGCCGAGGCGGCAAACGGCCCCACCACTCCGGATGCCGATCCGATCCTCAATGAAAAAGGCATCTTCGTCATTCCCGATATCTTGGCAAACGCCGGCGGGGTGACAGTTTCCTATTTTGAATGGGTACAGGACTTACAAAGATTCTTCTGGAAAATTGACCGTGTCAGGAGCGAACTCAAAGAAATCATGTCTGATGCCTTTACCCGCGTGGTGGAAACTTCAAAAAAGCACAAGGTTTCAATGAGAACTGCGGCATTTATCACCGCGATAGAAAGGGTGGTGCAGACTGGAATAGACCGCGGAAAACATCTCTAGTAGCCCGAAGGGGCTATTTTTTTAACATCTTAAGAAAAATTTCCGGCGGAATCTCTACCCTACCCATCTCCTTCAATTTCTTCTTGCCTTTTTGCTGTTTTTTCCAAAGTTTCATCTTGCGCGTCCGGTCTCCACCGTAAAGATAGCCAGTAACGTCTTTTCGCAACGCCGGGATTGTTTCTCGCGCAATCACGCGCCCCCCCACTTCGGCTTGCAGCGCCACCGAAAAAAGCTCGCGCGGGAGAAATTCCTTTAATTTTGCGACGCGCTCGCGCGCAATACGGTACGCGTCCTCCCTCAATACCACCTCGGCTAGTGCCGGCACATACTCACCGGCAACCAATATATCCAGCCGCACCAAATCTGCGGGGCGATACCCGCCGAGTGAATACGCCATGGAAGCGAATCCCTGCGAAATACTTTTCAATTTATCATAAAAATCAATTATAATTCCGCGAAGCGGGGCTTGAAATCTGATAAGCAGACGCTCTCCCGATAGAGTTTCGGTCTCGCCCAGGGTGCCTTTATATTCATGAATAAGAGAAGTAAGCTCGCCCATGAATCGTGCAGGACTAATAACCTCGGCTCGAGCCCACGGCTCTTCAATAGATACAATCCCCTGCGAGCCGGGCATCTTCGAGGCCGAATATATGATCTCTCGCGTCCCCTTCGCGGTCTTAACCCGAAAGGCAACCGACGGATTGGAAAACACCAGTCGCAGTCCGTATTCCCGGCGGAGACGTTCGGAGGCAATCTCCATATGAAGCATGCCCAAAAACCCCGCGCGAAATCCCCTGCCAAGCGCTCCAGTTCCTTCTTCCGGCTCAAATACTATGGCCGCGTCATTTAGTTTAAGTTTCTTCAACGCCTCACGAAGCGTCTCATAATCATCCTGGTTTTCCGGGAAAATAGAAGCATAGACCATGGGGGAGGGCTCTGCATAACCGGTAAGTGGAGTCGCTTCTCCGGCCCCAGATATGTGGCTCCCAACCTTTGCTTTCACGACGGTGTCGCCAACGCGAACTTTTTCCGGTTCTTTTATTCCCGTGGCAAGATAGCCGATCTCTCCTGCGCCAATGGAATCAACTTTAGCCCTCTCCGGCAAAAAAATGCCCACCTCCAATGCCTCGACTTCCGCCCCGGTTGCAAAAAACCGGACTCGATCACCGCGCCGGATGGTGCCGCCCACCATACGAATACAAGCAATAACGCCCTGATATGGGTCAAAAAATGAATCAAAAACCAACGCGCGAAGTTCGGCCCCCTCTGCTTTAGAGGGCGGTACTCGGGAGACCACGGCGCGGAGCAGCTCCTCCACCCCCGTACCCTCTTTTCCGGAAACCCTCAAAATTTCTCCTTTTTTAAATCTAAGGAGCGACTGAAGTTCCGCTTCGGTTTTCTCTATATCTGCCGATGGAAGATCGATTTTATTTACCACCGGTATAATTACCAGATTTTCTTTCTGAGCAAGGTGCAGATTGGCCAAGGTTTGGGCTTGAATCCCCTGCGTCGCATCCACCAATAAAATCGCGCCCTCAACCGCGGCGAGGGCCCGCGATACTTCATAGGTGAAATCTACATGGCCGGGAGTATCAATCAGATTCAAGATATATCTTGAATCTGATTGATAGTTACCAGTAACTAGTAACTGGTTATCCGCATGATTTGGCATCCGCCAAATCATGCGGACTGGTTGCATTTTGATGGTGATGCCTTTTTCCCGTTCCAAGGGATGCATATCCAAATACTGTTCGCGCATCTTGCGCTTCTCAATCGTTCCGGTAATTTCCAAAAAGCGATCGGCCAGTGTCGATTTTCCATGATCCACGTGAGCGATTATAACGAAGTTTCGGATATTCATTCCTGATGTCCACCAGACCGTCCGAGAACTGTCATCCTGAGTGTCAACGAAGGATCTCAGCACCGGAAAATGGCTTAAATAGTAGATTCTTCGCTTCGCTCAGAATGACGAAAGAGCGCTTTTGGCAGTTCTCGGACGGTCCGAGGATAATTTAGTGGATTGGTGTTTCACCTTCCCAACTCTGTGGTAAAATCCCGACTTTAAACAAATGCGCGCGGAGCGTCCGCCAAAGCGAAAATACTTCCTCCTCTTTCAAAATAAAAAGAGTGCCAAAATATACTGATATGCCGATCGCTCCTGCGATAAAACCCTGAAGAAGCACGGCGGCGAAGGTAATAAGCGGAAGCGTTTCCGCAAAACTCACCCGCACGGCATACGCTGCCCCGCCGGCCAGAAGAGAAGCAAGAATGATTTTGCCGATGCCGGCCAGAGGAACTCGGTGGTTTTCTCCGAACGTGCGGCGAAATAGCCATAGCATTGCGCCGTAGAGCAGAACTACGTTCAATAAAGATCCTATGGAAAACCCAAGCGCAAGTCCCGCGACCCGCGAGTCCCCGATGTCGCTTATGCGAAGTACCGCGGTAACGAAAGAGGTAAATGAGGATGGAGACGCAAGGGCCTCGCTGAAAAGAATAGCCAAAAAAATAGATAAAAAGGATGCGCCGATATTCACGAAGAAGGGAATCCAGGTATTTTCCAACGCATAAAAACCCTTCATCAAGAAAGTGATAAGCGCTTCTGCCGACATGGAAATTGCGAGAATCGCGAGCACCGCCGCAGTAAGACGCGTGTCCTCCCAGGAGAAGGCACCGGAGCCGAACGCCACGCGTACTATATGCGCGCGAAGCACTATGAATAAAACCGTAGCCGGAACAATCCAGAAAAGAATCGCGCGCGTGCCAAGCATAAAGTCCTGAAAGAATTCTCGCGCCTTCCCCTCCACATACGCCCGCGACAGCCGGGGAAATATGGCTACGGCATAGCTTACTCCGAAGATTCCAATCGGCATAAAATAAAGGTTCTGGGCCAGCTGGAATACCGCGATACTGCCTTCCTCAAAAGTCGAGCCGAGCGCGACCAGCACTATCATAGTGAGCCGAGAGAGAGAAACGGAGAGGACGCGCGGAAAAGATATTCGAAATACCTTTTTTACTCCTTCGTTAAACCCGGGCCGCATCAGGCGAGGTCCAAAACCCAAATTGTGGGTGACGGCTAGTTGCAGTCCGAAATGCAGCAACGCTCCCAAAATCACCCCTAAAGCCAGACCTCTCACTCCCCAGATTGGAACAAAGACCAAGATTCCAAAAATTATGCCGAGGTTATATAGAACCGGGGCTGCGGCATAGGCCAAAAACCGCTGAAACGATTGGACGACCGTAGAAAAAATATTTGAGAGGCCGAAAAGAATGGGCGATATGAGCATAATACGGGTAAGCGTCACTGTCAGAGCTTGCTCTTCCTGAGAAAAACCAGGGGCAATAAGGTGTATCAAAAAAGGAGCGGCAAGAAAAGCAATCAGGGCGGCCAAAATCGACCCCCAAAGGAAAATAGAGAAAAGGTCCGAAATGAGCTTGCGGGCTTCTTCGTGATCGCGTGCGAGGTATTCCTGAAATATAGGGAGGATAGCAGCGCTTCCCGCCCCTAAGAGAAAAATAACCACCATAAAGTCCGGGATCTGAAATGCGGCATAGTAAAGGTCAAGCTCCCTTCCCGCTCCGAAACGATCAGCCAGGAGCCGATCCCGAAAAATACCTAGCACCCTGGATAACAAACCCGCGGCCCCGAGTAGGAGGGCCGCGGCATTGGTTGAATAAATAGCGCCATTAAATATGCCGGTTAGTTTCATGTATATCGTTCTCTCTGCTGGGTTATTCCCCAACCGGCGCCTCTTTACGCCTTTCCGGCGGCTCGCCCGGCGGAACAATACCGGAAAGCGCTGATCTGCCCAAACGAAGATTCAGTAAAATAGTTTTTACTTCTCCATTGTCCGGATTAAACGCCTGGATTTGCTCAAATTCGGCAATCGCCTTCTCGCGCTCCCCTCTCCGGTCATAAATCAGGCCGAGGAAATAACGGGCATTAGAGAAATTAGAATTTAAGGATGTCGCCCGCACAAACTCAGCTTCGGCTCTATTTATATCATTATTTTGATAATAGAGAAGGCCGAGCTGGAAGGCCACGCCTATATCAAATGGGGCAGTCAGTTTTGCGTTCTCGGTCGCACGAATGGCTGACTGGATATTGCCCATGCGGATCGCAACTTGCGACAGGAGAAAATGCGTAGTCGCAAAATCGGGTTTAACTTCGGCGGCTTTCATCAGGGCAATTTCCGCATCTTCAAGGGCTTTTTTGCGCGCCTCATCAAGGCCAGCCCTCTCCGATGCGGATACTTGCTGAATAGCAAGCTGTACTCGATCAGCAAAGATTAAAGCCGAACGGCCGACATCCACCCAAACCGTCGGATTCAAAGGATCAAGCCCGGCAGCCCTCTCGTAGCTATCAAAGGCAAAACGCTCGGACCCGGGAATAAATGGAATAATCAACTCATAAAGCGCCCCTTGAGTTCTCCATACCTGCGGCTCCTGTGGATTCATCTCGGTTGAACGCTGTGCATTCTGAATAGCCAGAACCACGGCCGATTGAAACTCTTGCTGTACGTTTTCGCCGGAAACCGCGCGCTGGATCAGATTCCTTACTTTCTCCGTGCGTATCTGTGCGAGGGCCTGATAATTCCTAAAATTATTGCTCTCTGCGCTAACGGCGCTTTCAAAATTACTGACCGCACGATCAAGTTCCCCCGCATTTAACGCCTGCACCCCTGCTTGCTGGAGAAAGGCGGCGCGAAGACGACCCAACTCAAGATAGATATGGGCCACCCCCACCGCCAAAAGAAAAATAACTATAAGGGAGGAAAGAAAAACCGTCCATGGATTTTGAAAGACGACAGACCGCTCGGTAATTCTCCAGAAACCCCGCGCTTCCACGACATCGCCAAAACCTCCCGATACGCCGCCGGTTCCTACGCGCGATTCGGACAAAAGAGCTGTGAGCACCCCGATGCTTAAATATAACATTAGAACCTGCGTAAGATTTGCCGAATAAAGAAACGCCGCCAAAACCAAAGCCGCAAACCAGAAAAATATCCCAAAGGAAAAAGATGTTTCCTCTTCCGGCGCAAAAAGAATGGCTTTGAGAAAAAGGAAAAGGGCTATAGCGATAAAACCGAGAAACGACACGACGCCGGCGACGCCGACAGTAGGAAGAAGCGTAGAAACCCAGGAATAGCCCTGGTTAAACCGCACGTTCCAGAAAAGAGTTTGATTGATGGAGGGATCCTTGAAGCGCGACCAATCGAGCCCAAACGTCCCCGGACCCGACCCCAAAATTATGGCTTTCGGCCCTTCCTTGAAAACCGACGTTGCCACGCCGAGCGTAGCGCGGAAAGCCGGAGACACCTCGGCTGGCAAATTCAGCTGTTTTAGCGGGGTCCTCACCATAATCATTACCACCGAGAGCGCAAGAAGCAGTGCGGCCGTGGAATAACGCCAATCAAAATTTTTACCACCCATCCTCATCTGCTTTAATATGAAGCCTAGAAAGAAAATTCCCGCGCCAAAAAGAACAATCCAGGACGTACGGAAGTTAATCAATAGAAGATTAAGGGTGTATACAGCGAGTGATGCAAATACCGCATAGCGGACCCAGCTTCTCCATTGCCCAAAGGAGACCGAGAAGATAAGACCCAGCGAGAGTACCAGCAAAGTCGCATAAAAAAGCGATAAGCCGTTTGCGGTGCCGATAACATTAAAATCAACGGCTGTTGCAAAAGATGCAACATAGCGCCAAAGCGTGACGCCGAAAAGAAACTGAAGCAAGCCGAAAATCCCCGCCACCGCACCGGAAAAAATCAAAATAAAAGCAAGCACGCCTACTTCCGCGCGCGACCGGAAAACACTGCCCGCCAGAACCATAAGCAGTAGACCGAGAATTGTAATCAATAATTTTTCCGAGGCGGCGTCGGCAAAAAACGTAGAAATAGTCGGACCAGCTTTTGAAAAAATGGTACTAACACCCAGCACGACAAGCATAAGGAGTGCTGCCCAGAGTATCGGAGAGTGCTGATAGCGAACTCTTCCCTTCGTTAAAATAGAGAGAAGCCAGAGGATCGCGGCAAGTACTATAAGAATTCCGAAGACAACTTCTCGTCCGAACTCGATACCAATCGGCCAAGGAATAAAGAAAATCGGCAAAAGCGCCGCCAGTACATAGAGTACAATTTTTGCGCCGTACTCAAAGCGGGTCACTGTTTCTTCCATATTTTTAAATGATATAAAAGGTTAAAAATAATATACCTAATAATAATACCTCACCCATAAGGAGCTAATCAACAGGCGCCACCCTCATATTATCCACATTTTATCCTCCTTGTTATAGAAGCAGATATGGGCTTTTATGCCTTATTTAGGATGTATCTTGACAAAATTATTGACTTTATTCATCATGTACGGTATAATGTCTGTGTACTTTGATACATTGGGTGATCGCCGAGCACTCAATTTGCACTATTACGTTCGTGCGCTTCACGCGGTGCAAATTGAGTGCTCGGAGGAAAGTCCGAACACCGTTCTAGTTACCCGTAACTAATTACTAGTAACTAGTTCAGAGATAGCGGCTAACGGCCGCCCCTGCCGTGCTTTGCACGGAAATCCTAAATTCTAAACCCTAAACTCTAAACAATATAAAAATTCTAAATTCAAAATTTCAAACACGTTTTTGAAATTTGAGCTTTAAACATTAGAATTTGTTTAGAAATTAGAGCTTAGAGTTTCCGCGCAGAGCGCGGTGGGCGGGATAGTGTCACAGAAACAATACCGCGGACGTCATCTTTCTTGGTTAAAAGCCAAGAACGTTGATTGCGCAAGGGTGAAAAGAGGTGAGGTAAGAGCTCACAGTGCGCGCTGGAAACAACGCGCGACGAAAAACACCTATCCGGTGCAAGGGAATAATCACCAGTAACTAGTTACTAGTACTGGTTATTAACACCCGCTTGACCCCGAGAGCAATCAAGGGGCTTAGACAGATGATCACCTGTCCTGTCGGAGACAGGACTCACGAATTAACGCGAATGTGGAACGAATCAACACGAATCGCGAATAGCCAATGAACAAATATTAGCGATTCGCGAAAATTCGTTTTGCGAGCGCCGCGAGCCATTCGCATGTATTCGTGGGTCCCGCCTCCGGCGGGATAACAGAATTCGGCTTACAGATGTGTCAAAGTAACCCGGCACCTTCTTTAAAGAAGGTGCCGGGTTTTATTTCTCGCTCTTGGCTTCAAAAAAGGCTCTTTTGATCTCTATCCAGTGCCTGATTTACCAAACTATCCGCCTCTTTATTTTTCTCCCGCGGTATATGGAAGAATCTCACCCCCCCGAAATTCATCTTCAAATTCCAGATCTTAATAAAGAGGAGGAACAATTTTTCTTCCTCAAGTTTATACTTCCCTCCCAGTTGACGAACAACAAGTTCGCTATCCATGTAGACCTCGACCTCTGTATCTTTTGTTCTCTCTTTACCAAAAAGCGCTTTAAGTTTTTGCAGCGCAAAAATTACCGCCCGATATTCAGCTTCATTGTTGGTTGCCGCCCCGATGGTTTCGCCGTAACTTTTGATAGAATGTCCTACGCCATCGCGGATAACCACCCCGATGGCAGCAGGACCCGGGTTGCCTCTAGACCCGCCATCGGTGAAAACTATCAATTTTTCTTTGGCCTTACTCATCAGTATGGTATGTTTTTTACGCCCCATCTCGGGTTAGGTAACCTATATTCCGCAGCCAGTAATTATTTTCCCACTCCCAAAGTATTTTGGCAGCAATAAAGGCCTTTGCGTCCTGGTGGAGGTACGGAAACTCGCGCAGTTCGACCTCTCCTCGGGGTTCGCTCCATTCGTGCTTCCCCTCGGCGCAAAGAAGCGCTTTATTCTGCTTTCCGTTCCGTATCTTCGCTCGTCCCCCCTTTTCCCGAAGCTTCGCCCCGCATACACGGCATAACCTTGATTGGTCAATACGCAGAATCCAGCGCGTTTCGATATCACGCGGGAGGGAAAGCGTCCTCTTTATTTCAAATTCCCGGAGAGCAAGGGTATAGGCCGCCGTCTGCAAATTATAATCTGGATAGAAAGCGGCCGAGGTTTTAATATCCAAAACCCCGAATTTGCCGTCTACCGTAGCAAGCGCATCTATGGTGCCTGCATAACGGTGGCGCCCCGACCAGATTCTTCGCTCGAAGAACTCCGGGTGGAAAAAAATTTTTCTAGTCTCGTTAAACTTCCGAAACCCTTCCATCGCCGGCAGAATTTCCGCCGGTATAGAAACGGCGTCCCCGGCCACGACACGCTGCAAGGTCAGATGAAGCAGCGATCCGGCTTCTGCGGACTTTTGCTTAATATCTTCGGCTGCTGCATAATCTCCCACTTCCTTAAAAAAATTTTCCAGCCCCGGCTTGGATTTTACATCAAGAATTTTAGTAACCCGAGGGTACCAACCGCCGTTAATTGGATAACCGTTCACCTCTTTAAAATGTTCTGCGTCTTTATAGTACATGCCAATTTTGTCTAAATTCTGGAGCGAAACTTTGTTTTGCGAGCAAAATTTAGCTACAAAATTGAGCACCCAGCACTTACTCTACTGTTGACACCTCATTTATGGTGTATGGGTAACGGGATCACCCCTGACGTTATCTCTCGGAATCAGTAGTAGAGTAAGTGCTGGGTAAAGGTTTTGTTCCCAAAATTTGTTCGGCTGATGCCTCCAAATTTTGGACAAAGCCCTCTATCTTTTCAGCGCCTCTACGGCCGGCAATTTTTTGCCGGCAAGAAATTCTAACATAGCGCCACCTCCTGTAGAAACATGGGTAAAACCGCCTAAGAGTCCCCGGGACCGCAAAATAGCAATTGTGTCTCCTCCGCCGATAATTTTGAAAGCCCTAATATTTTTTAGCGCCCGCGCCATACGCGTGGTCCCCCTTGAAAACACCCCCACTTCGGCAAGTCCTAAAGGCCCGTTCCAAACAATAGTGCGGGCATCGGAAAGAGCCGACTTAAAAAGCCCTACGGTGGCAGGCCCGATATCAAAATTGGACTCGCTATGCCCGATCTTACTAACTGAAACCACGCGCGGCCTGGCTCCGGGATTTTTTGCCACCACAAGATCAATGGGCAACAATAGTTTACTTTTTATCTTGTCCAGACGCAATGCCTTTTTTAGCAGATTCTTATCAATTGGCGATTTCCCAACCGAAATGCCCTTGGCATAAAAAATGGTGTTGACCAGCGCCCCGCCAAGTAACACCATACTGCCGGAACGAAGAAAACGTTCGATTAAAGGAATTTTAGTCTCCAGTTTCGCCCCCCCCATTATAGCCACCCGGGGAGGAGGCGAACTCAAAAAAATTCTGCTCAAATAAAATATTTCTTCTGCCAGACGCAAACCGGCAAAAGCGGGCAGAAATCTCGTTATCGCCTCCATGGAAGCGTGCGGGCGATGGGAATTAGCAAAAGCTTCATTAACATAGATATCGCCCCAGCGGGCCAGGGATGCCGCAAAATGCCGATCGTTTTTTTCCTCCCCCGGCCAGAAGCGGATGTTCTCAAAAAAAATAATATGCGGAGAGCGGTTATACTTTTCGAAGACGGCCGGGGAAAACGGATCGGAAACAAAGATAACCTCCTTCCGCAAAGATTTTCCTAGATACCGAGCAACGCTTCTCAGTGAAAGAGAAAGGACTCTCTTCCCATGCGGGCGCTTAAGGTGTGCTATGATCCTCGGGTGTCCTCCTTTTTTCAAAATATAGCGAAGGGTTGGGATAGTTTCCCTAATCCTAAAATTATCAGCAATCCGCCGGCCTTTGAAGGCCACGTCAAAATCACCACGGAGGAGTACGCGCGTTCCATTTTTTATCGACGCTTCCTTTACGGTCTTGAATGATACGCTCATCGTTGTCTATCCTCCATTATTCATTTATACTTGGCTCATGGCAAGAAAAAATATCATCATTGCCGGTGCCGGGTTTGGCGGCATTACTTCCTCGTTAATACTTGCTAAAAAAATTGGCAACCTCCGCAATGAATATGAAATTATTCTGATTGACCGACACCACCATCAACTCTATACTCCGGCGCTTTATGAGATTGCCGCGATTCCTCGCGAGTCCGTCTCCAGCCTCTCTCTTAAATCTTCCATCCTTATACCTATCAACGACATCGTCTCCGGAAAGTCAATTAAGTTCATCTGCGATGAAGTAATTGGACTTGAATCGAAAGAGAGAAGGGTAATTCTTAAAAATTTGGGGGAGATACCCTATGAATACCTGACATTCGCCCTTGGTTCCGAAACGAATTATTTTGGCATCCCCGGGCTCCAAGAACACAGTTTCCCCTTAAAAACTTTTGATGATGCGGCGCGCCTGCGCAATACCATTGAGGATACGTTACGAAAAAAGGAGGCGCTAAAAATTGTGGTCGGCGGAGCCGGGGCCAGCGGGGTGGAGCTTGTCGCGGAATTCGTAAATTTTGTCTGCATCCTCAAAGAAAAAATTTTACCCGCCGTGAAGGTCTGCAACGTAGAATTCCTATTAATTGAGGCCGCCCCCGATATTCTCCCCGGTTTCGATTCTTGGATTATAAATAAAACTAAGAAACGGTTGGGGCGCCTCGGTATACGCTTAAAAACAAGCACCTCGATTACCAACGTCTCTTGGCAGCAAATCGAGCTCGAGGACGGGAGCCAAGAGCCATACGACATCTTCATCTGGGCAGGAGGCGTAAAAGGACCATCGCTTTTTGAAAAACTCAACCTTCCATTATCCAGCAAGGGTGCGCTCCAAATTGATGAATATCTCCAAGTTCGGGACGCGGGGGGGAGAATTTTGGCAATCGGCGACAATTCATCCTTCACCAATCCTCACACCGGAAAACCGCTTGTCTGGAATGTACCGGTAGCAGAGGAGGAAGGCAAACTGGCGGCCGAGAATATCTTGAGAGCCATACAAGGACGTGAGAAAAAGAAATTTGTTCCTTGGACAAAGTATCCGTATGTCCTCGTGGTGGGAGGAAGATATGCCATAGCCGATCTTATCTATATCCGCTTCTGGGGCATACTCGGCCTCGCGGCCAAGGCCCTGGTTGAACTCCGCTACCTTCTCTTTATTCTGCCGCCTGTAAAAGCATTCCGCACGTGGGCAAAGGCGGTGCACTATTACTCATTAAATAATTGAGGCTTCAGCCACGATCTCCGCGAACTCTTGGGCTTTTAGACTCGCCCCGCCAACTAGCGCACCTTCCATCCGTCCCTCCTTAAGAAACAGGGAAATATTTTTAGATTTTACCGAGCCGCCGTAGATCACGCGTACCAGATCTGCGGTTTTCCTGTCGTAAAGGTTCGATATAACGCGGCGAATATATACCATCGCGCGAAAAGCATTATCCGGAGTATCCGGACGAGCATCTGGCATAGTGCTTATTGCCCAAATCGGCTCATAGGCAACGACAAGATTCTTGATAAAATTCCTCCGCACTCCCGCCAGGGCCTTTTTTAATTGCTCGCCGACCATAATCGGAATCTCGCCCCCCCCCCTCTCTCGCTCGCCAATACAAAGAATGGGGATGAGGCCGTGCTGCAAGAGAACCTGTACCTTTTTATTTATCATACTGTCGGATTCTCCGAAATAAATTTTACGCTCGGAATGACCGACTATAACATATTTGACTCCCATATGCTTCAAATGATGCCATGAGACCTCTCCGGTAAAGGGGCCGGTATCATGCCAGGAAGTATCCTGAGCGCCCAGTTTTGATTTTCGTAGGACTCGAGCAACCGGCAACAAAAAAGGATACGGCGGAGCAATAACCACCTCTACATTTCGATAACGAGCAATGCCGCACTCAATAGAACGCGCCAATGAAACAGCACGCCCGGGTGAATCGGGGTTTGCTTTCCAATTAGCTATAATAAGGGGTTTTTTCATCGGATAATACTAATACACGAATATATACTAATTCGCGAATAGCGAAGGTAGCTTAATTTGTGAATTTGTGTATATTCGTAAATTCGTGTTATATCCTTATACTTTTATTTTTCGCAAAAACTTCGCTGCATCTTCCGGCCTTATGGCAGAAATCTCAATACCGGTACTGATCTCAAATCCGGCCCAAATTGAGGTTTTGGGCAGAATTTCAAGATGCCAATGATAATAATGGAACTTTTCCATTTCGGCGGTTGGGGCGGTATGTATAAAAAAATTATAGTCGGGGTTGTGCAAGCCGGTATATAACTTGGCGAGGGCGGTGCGAACAGCATTGGCAAGTGCTTCTCGCTCCTTCACGCCGGTAAGTTCAAAATGCGAACTGTGGCGCTTGGGTACGACGCGCATTTCAAACGCGATTTTGGAGGCATAGGGAGCGATGACCATAAAATGATCATTCTCGTATATAATTCGGTCCTTGACGCGCCCCTCATAACGCAAAATAAGGCAGTAAATGCAGTCCTTATGTTCTTTAAAATATTTTTCAGTACCCTTGATACTCCTCCAAAAATCGGGCGGGATAACCGGTATCGCCATAATCTGTGAGTGGGGATGAGAGATAGTAGCGCCAGAGGCGCGGCCGTGATTATGCAAAATTGAAATATATTCTACGCACTCATCATCCTTCACCGCAAGATAACGGTCTTGGTAGGCGCGGAAGATAATCTCTGCCTCTTCGTCGGACATTTGAGCCAGCGACCTCGTATGGTCACGCGTTACCACGACTTCATGGAAACCGACTCCGTTCGTCAAGCGATAGAGCCCGACCTTACGAAAAACTGCGCACGTACCCCTGCCGAATGCCGGATATTTATTGGGAATTACCTGCACCCACCAGTTATTGTCCTTGTGCTCTCCGTCAGACGCATAAACAACCAGCGCGTTATTATGCAATTTTTCAAACGGGCAAGTGCGTTTGGGCTGGTTAAAAGGAACGCGTCTCTCTTTGAGAAACTCATGCGGGCGTTTGGCGCGGCCGGTCGCAATCACCACCCAGGCGCCGGAAACTACGTCTTGTCTTAATTCAGAAACTGATTTCATGCGTTATATTTGCCAGTAATTAAATTCCATCGAATTTTGAAAACATCCAAAAAAACCTCTAGATACGATTTAAGGGTAACTTTGCTCTCCGGATCATGCTTCCAGCGAACCGGGATGATACCGATTATGTAGCCAAGTTTACGCGCGAGCGCCAGCATTTCTATATCGAAGGCAAAACCGTCAATGTGTGTGCGCGAAAAAATATCTTCGGCGGGCTTAGCGCGGAGCGCCTTGAAACCATTCTGCGTATCCCAGATGCCGCGAACGGCAAATATCTGGATAATGAGGTTACCGAGTTGACCAGCCATGCGCCTAACTATAGATTCTGGGATATCCTGTGCTGCGCCCGGAGCATCAAGCGAGTTTCGGGAACTGATCACTATGTCATGATCCTGCGCAAAAAGCGGGATAATCTTATCGAAATGATCCGGGCTTGTGGCATTATCGGCATCAGAAAAAAGACGAATCTCGCCCTTGGCCTCAAGCATCCCCTGCTTTACCGCCCAACCCTTGCCTTTATTTTCCAAATTAAGCAGGCGAAGGTTAGGAATCTCGGGCTGCAGATTTTTAACAATCTCGGCGGTATGATCGCGCGACGAGGAATTGGCGACAATAATTTCATATCCTCCAGGGAAATTTTTGGACTTCAAATAGGCGTCCACTTCGCGAATGGTTTTCTCGATGCGTTTTTCTTCGTTATAAGCGGGGATAATCCAAGACAGATACAAAAGCTTTGATTTTCCGCGTTCTTCCGCGTGTTAATCCGCGTTTATCCGCTTCTACAAGCCCATAGAAGCGGATTTTACGCCGATAGCTACGCGGATCTACGCAGATGGCTTAATGTGTCGATCTAAATATGATTGCAGAATCACTGCGGCGGCGGCTTCGTCCGTATGCTCTTTTTTGATGCCGGCCTGCTCCACCATGTGCGTCGTGAAGATCTCGTTTTCAAATTCAATCGGAAGCGCGGTAATCTTCTTCAATTCCTCTGCGAAGGCACGAACTTTTTGCGATTCTTCCGTTTCTCCTCCGTCAAGCGAAAGCGGAAGGCCGACAACAATTTTAGATATTTTCTCATCATCCAACACGGCCTTTATCTGCTCCCACACCCTTTTATTTCCTCGGTTAAAAATTACTTTTTTGGGGAATGCAATCCGTCCGCCCGGATCAGACACCGAAATCCCGATTCTCTTCTCGCCGTAATCTATACCAAGATGCCTCATAAACCCAGCATAGCATACATACCCCCCATTGAAAATTCACAGCAAATAACCCAAATCGTCATTTTCAATCCCTTACTATCACTTTAGTACGATCGTATAAAAACAGTAGTAGAACCCGTTCAGACATCTAAGGAACTTATCATGCCTCGCTTGGTTACGGCAAAAATGTGTACGTAATCTAAAAGGTTGCGCTCGCGAAGCGCATGAATGAAATCTTCATGTACCTTTCCGTGTGCTACCCAAACGCTTTTTTGAAGCTTTTGAAATCCCATCTCCGTAAGGCATTCCCTTGTCCAATCCCGCTTGCGCCTTTCCTTTTCTGGAACATCAAAAGCAACAACAGTTATCCCCTCCCCATGCGTCTTTGGAAACGCTACGTGGGCAGAAGAGAAAAGGTCTTTGCGCAATTTTTGATAGTACGTAAGCCGTTCCTCACCTGGTTCGGTTAAAAACCAGCCCGACTTTCCTTGTCGCTTCTTCGTCACCAGCCCCTGATGTTTCAAACGGTTCAAGGTATTATAAAACTGCTGGCGGTTGCGATAGGCCTCCGCCCAGCTCGTTTTAAACCACCTCTGCTGATTTATAGGTATGCGATAAAAATACTTTTGTGGATCTAATAAGGTATCGGCAATCGTAAACATTCCTTCGGTCTGGTATTGTAATGCAGTTAAAACTAACTCAACAAATTTAGCCATAGCCCTTATACTACCTAATTACTACGATCGTGGCAAAAAGGTATTAAATAAAAAAGGCGGCCAATGGCCGCTATAAACAAGATACGTGGGTATGGGAAGCTACCGTAGTTTCTGCTCGCCAATCGAGATCAGCTGCTTGGCATGAGATATACTCAACACATGATGGTTGCCATATCCAAACTATTGAACCGCACTTTGTGCAAGATTCCCCTTTCACAGCCACTACAAGCAAGATGGTCGTTAGAGATATCACCAAGACTTCGATCATTTGTCACTCTCTGGTGGTTCTCGACTAAAATTACTCTCACTCGATTGTTTTGTCAACACTTCCACTCCGCCTTTGGTTACAGCAATCGTATGCTCAAAATGCGCGGCTAAACTTCCATCAGCTGTTCGAAAAGTCCATTCGTCATCGTCAAGCACGATTCGCCAATCGCCAAGAGTTGCCATGGGCTCAATTGCCAGCACCATTCCATCTTTAATCTCGGGGCCGGTGCCGGGCTTACCATAATTTGGAATCAACGGTTCCTCATGTACTTCGTATCCGACTCCATGCCCTGCAAGATCCCGGATTATACCAAGACCTTGTTTTTCAAGATGGTTTTGAATTGCGAAACTTACATCTCCAATTCGCACGCCGGGGCGGATTCCCTTAATCCCAATATCAAGCGCCTCTTTGGTCGCACGGATCAGGCGCTCCGCTTCTTTAGAAATTTTTCCAATCCCAACCGTCACCGCCAAATCGGTAAATAACGGTTTAATTGGAAATTGGAAATTGGAAATTGGAAATTTGCATGGCCATGCCATGCCGATATCCAATCCAATAATATCTCCCTCTTTCAAAATTCTGTCCTTGCGCGGAATCGCATGCACTACCTCGTCATTTATGGAGGTGCAGAGACTGGCCGGATACGGAACACTCGTTTCCCGAATCCTATATCCCTTAAACGAGGGCGTACCTCCGGACTCAAAAATAAGGCCTTCGGCAAGCCCGTCAAGTTTTAGTGTAGATACGCCGGGTTTTACCTCCTTAACTACTGCCGCAAGAATCCCTGCCAAGCGCCTTCCTCCTTCTCTTAGAATGTCTATTTCTTCTTTGGTTTTAATTGTGATCATCACATTTTCCTCCTCGGCCAAATTTTTCCCAAACGCCTCGAAAGTTTCCGCTCAAGCTCCGACCATACCGCATTGGGCAAAAGGTTGCCATTTACATGAATAAGCCGATCGTGCTTTCTATAAAACTTAAGCACCGGCATAACATCTCTTGCAAAAAAACTCATGCGGTTCTGTATAACGGCCCTTGTATCATCCGCCCTTCCGCGCTCAAGCAATCTTCGCGTTGCTTCTTTTAGAGAGACATCAACATAAATGCAGAGGGGCAAAGAACGCCCGTGCCATTTCATTACCTCATCAATAAGTTCCGCCTCCCAAACTTTTCGCGGCGCGCCGTCAAATATCAAATGCTTATCGGCGGCCCCCTTCTCTATTAACTCCTTAAGCCAGGTAAACGCCGCAAACCATGCCGGGAAAAGCCCACCTTTTTGCATAACTTCCCTGCCGCGCGTAGCCGTAGGATTATTTTTTCTCACAAGAGAACGTAAAAACCGCCCGGTTTCCATATGCCGTGCCCATTTCCCTAGCCGCCGCATGACAAATTTCGCCTGCGTCCCCTTCCCGCATCCCGAACGCCCCAAAACCACAAGGGTTAACTTATTTTTTAGAGATGACTTTATTGCCATAGTTTCTTATAAACCCCTTCCCGTGAGTGAAATATCATGCGGTTAATCTTGACACAATGCTATACATTTGCTACCCTTCCCCTAGAACTTAAGACAGCGGGTTAGCACAAATGAAAATCATAAAGAAGGGCGGAAGGCGAAATAATTCATGGGTGGAACGAACGATAACCTGCCCTGAGTGTAGCTGTAAATTCAAGCTGGAGAAAGGCGACAAAGTAAAGTTTATACCCGACCAGCGAGGGGGAGATTACTACGAGTTAAAATGTCCAGATTGTACATGGATTCTAAACATCGCTGCGTCTTTATTCAACAAATCGGTTGTTGCATAAAATAAAGTTCGTCCAGTGACCCAACTCTTCGGAGAAGGGTTTTTTCTTATCTCTACACACCCCACGGTGCTTTTTATATTTCTCTCTATAAACATCCTTACATTCTCAAGTATGTAAGGATGTTATATTCTCTTTTCCGTGGCATTTTTTATATTTCTTGCTGCACTCGCATAGATTGACAAATTTATACCGCTTGCTATCATAATACACAATATACTTCTCGATAGAGGAGACTTGCGTGTTAAAAAGATTTACGTGCTGGTTTAATAAAATCGTTGGCGAATGCTATATTTGCGGCCGTCCTTTCACAAGAAAAGAGCGCCTGACAGGCAGAATTTCCCACAGTTCCGTCTATGATACCGAAGGAAGCCACACATCCTGCCAAAAAGTTCATTATTTTTTACTATCTCTTCTTTTAAACAAGTAGCCGCCCGCTACTTTTTTTATATTTCTTCGCTGCTAAGGTGCCACGGTTTAATTGACACTCTCGTCAGAAGTATGTTATGCTCCTAATCAGCACTTCGCGTGAGGTAATGCCATGAAACACAATCGTTCTGGAAAGACTCGAGTCATAATCCGTGCTGGCAATCACGACAGACCCGCTACTCAAGAAGAACTTCTGCAGACGCAAACACCAGATGTTCAGATCACACGACCATACCCGAGAGAGTTACTTGGCCTATCACTCAAAGATTATCTGGCTGAACGCATCTGGACAAGGATTTCTAGTCGCCTCCGCTTCTTCTAAACAAGACCTTCTGTTGGGCGCCACAGAGCGTTAAGCTCCGTGGCATTTTATATTTTCTCCAAACCACGGGCGCGGTCGAGGGGCTTTTGATTTTCGAATAACCCTCACCCACCCGAGGCGGCCTGAGGCAATATGATTTTGAAACAATCAGGAGGCGCGGCAGCATGGCGTCCGACCTCAGTCGGACTGCCGCGCCGGATGCTTAGTGAGCGAGTCGCTGGACGAGCGA
>CAZPDF010000002.1:0-98747 GCA_964585475.1 uncultured Candidatus Saccharibacteria bacterium | reverse complement strand
AGGAAAGGAGTCGTCACTATAGTTCAGTAATACTCATTGACCCCGCCATTGTGTCGCAAGACCTCTGGCGGGCTCTTTTTTTACATCTCAATAAAGTTTTACAATCCGCTACCCACCCCACCAACGGAAAAATGGATTGTTTTAAAAATAGCGTGGTCGAGGCAATATGATTTTGAAACAATCAGGAGGCGCGGCGGCATGGTCTCGCCATAGGCGAGCGCCGCGCCGGATGCTTAGTGAGCGAGTCGCTGGACGAGCGAACGTGTTTCAAAATTATATTGTCGAAGGAACGCCCTCACTCACAAATTCTCGTATTCCTTCATCACCAACTGCGCATCGATCTGCTTCATGGTTTCAAGCACCACCGAGACCACGATAAGTAACGCAGTACCACCCAAAGTAAGCGCTTGAATTCCAATGGCGCCCTGTACAATGATCGGTAAAACCGCAATCGCCCCCAAGAAAAGTCCTCCGGCAAGCGTGATCCGGTTCAAAATGTGGTAGAGGTATTCGGCGGTGGGCCTCCCTGGCCTAATTCCTAAAATAAAACCCCCCTGTTTCTGGACGTTATCGGCAATCGCCTGCGGATCGAATGTTACTGCCGTATAAAAATAGGTGAAGACAAAAACCAGCAAAAAGTAAATGGATCCGTAGGCGATTTGATTGTTGAACATAGTTATAAGGAACTGTGCGACGCTCTGCGCATATTGATTCGGCACTCCTGCAAGAAAACTTCCGATCAGCCCCGGAAAAAGGATGATAGATACTGCAAAAATAATGGGGATAACTCCTGCTTGATTCACCCTAAGCGGCAGATGCGTCGAAACTCCGCCGTACATCCGCATGCCTCGAATGCGCTTGGCGTAAGATACGGGAATATTTCTCTGGCCCTCGGATACGATAACCACTCCCGCAATTACAACAAGGGAAACCGCGACAAACGCAAGATAAGTAGGAAGTTTGTCGGGCGTGAAAGTAAAAAGTTCCTGCCTTATAGATGCGGGCAAGGAAGAAACAATACCGGCAAAAATCATAAGAGAGATGCCGTTCCCTATTCCCTTCTCCGTAATGAGTTCCCCCAGCCACATCAAAAACATGGTTCCGGCGGTAGCGATTATCATATTAGTAAGAAACCCAGCCGCACCCAGCGGCGGCAACACCTCTTGGCGGGTAAGAAGAACGAGAAGCCCGTAGGATTGAAGCAGGGCCAAAGGCACCGTAAGTAGACGAGAATATTGGTTAAATCTCTGCCGTCCCGCCTCTCCTTCTTCTTGATACATTTCTTTAAGGCGTGGCCAAAGCATGGTAAGAAGCTGCATGATGATAGAGGCGGTAATGTAAGGCCCTACTCCAAGCATCACAATTGAGAGATTGTCGAGGACTCCGCCCGAGAAAATATTAAGGAGCCCGAAGAACTGGTTGCCCGAGAGGAACTCCTTGAGCCTCATCGGATCAACGCCCGGAATCGGAATTACGGCTGCGAGGCGAAATACCACCAAAATTCCCAAAATAAAAAGCACCTTTTTTCGAAGGTCGGGGATAGTGAAAAGAAGAGTGAGTTTGCGAAACATAAAAAGATACTTAAATCCAAATGACAAAATTTAAATATCAGATCAGATCCAAAATCCCAATGTCAAAATTATTTGGATTTGGAGCTTGGGACTTGATTTGACATTTGAGCTTTGGGTTTTAAACTTTCAATGCCGAAGCTTCGTAAAACTGGCTGGGAAAAAAGTACATCTCGAAATACAAATTTCTTTTTCAATTCTCCTCTCCCAAGGATTTTAACTTTCGGAATTCTTCCTTTAATTCTACTGATAAGTCCTACTTCAAGCAAACTCTCGGGTGTTACCGAGTCGCCGGATTTAAATTTTTTGTCGATATCACCCAAGTTCACCGTTATGGGTTTGGGCCGAAAGGACTTAAATTTATACCCGCGGAGTTTGGGGATTTTCTTCAGCAAATCACGCACGGCCGGACGGATTTTGTGGCCCGCGCGGGCTTTCTGTCCTTTGATGCCGCGGCCGGAATAAGTGCCTCGCTTGCCGCCTCGGCCAATCCTTCTTCCTTTGCGAAATTTGGTTTTAGAGATTATTTGATGAAACTGCATATCTTTACGAATTACGAATTTCTACGAATTTACGAATTCGTACATTCGTACTGATTCGTATTTCGTAAAGTTAATTTGTTTTTAATTTTTTAAGTGCTTCCATCACCGCCTTGGCGTTATTTAGCTTATTCGCCGTGCGTCCCAGAATCTTGGCCGTAATATTCTTTATCCCGGCAAGATCGGCAATCCGGCGAATAGGGCCTCCAGCCACAAGTCCCCTTCCCTCGCGTGCGGGCTTCAAAATCACTCGCGCAGCGCCCACTTTACCTTCCACTTCATGAGGGATTGTTTTTTTATCCGTGATTGGCACGAGGATTAAATTTTTCTTGGCTTGAAACACCCCTTTCTCAACCGCCGAAGTAACATCCGCCCCCTTACCCACTCCAAAACCGGCCTTGCCGTTTCTATTGCCGATGGCTACGGACGCACGAAAACTAAAACGCCGGCCGCCAGCAACCACCCGGGCCGTCCGGCGAATATCCAAAACCGCCTGATCAAATTCAGACTTCTCCCTCCTAAAATCCGGGCCTGATCTTCGATCTCGTTTAGCCATGCCAATGTTGTCTAAATTTATGAGCGAGACCCAATGTCGAGCGAAATAAATTTAGCCACAACATTGAGCACCGAGCACTCAATTTATTATTCTGCGTAAAATAATAAATTGAGTGCTCGGTAAAGGCCAGAGCACTAAATGTTTTTAGTGCTCGGTCGAGCACATAAAATCTCTAATTTTATGTGCTTTGATTTTGTCTCCAAAAATTCATCGCCTTCGGCTCGAATTTTTGGACAAAGCCCTTTAGAACTTAAGTCCTCCTTTCCTTGCCCCTTCGGCTGCCGCTTTTACAACTCCGTGATATTTATATCCTCCGCGGTCAAACACCGCCTGAACAATTTTTTTCTTGAGCGCTTTCTCGGCGATCAGTTCCCCCACTCTTTTAGCAAGATCAACTCGCTTATTTTTCATTTTTTTGGACTTTATTATTTCTAAGTCGTTCGCCGCCAAAATGGTTTTTCCCGAGGCATCATCTATCAACTGGGTCCACAAATGGCGGTTAGACCGGAAGATCGAAAGGCGGGGCCGCTCACTGGTACCAACAATTATGGCTCGCACTCTTTTGTGACGAACCTTCCTTTTTTGCGTTTTTGATTTAATTTCGGGCATTTCTTATTTAAAAATTTGTACTTAGTTAAGCTATGTCGACGTGGCTACCGCTTTCTTCCCCGCTTTTCTCCTGATAACTTCTCCCTGATAACGGATTCCTTTTCCTTTGTACGGCTCCGGCGGTTTTAATTTCCTTATTTGCGCGGCCACATTCCCAACACGCTCTTTGTCAATGCCGAAAACGCTAATGACGTTCTTCTCGACCGACAACTTTATCCCGTCGGGCGCCTTAAATTTCACCGGGTGGGAGAATCCAAGCTGAAATGTCAAAGTCCCATCGCCTTCAACAGCAACGCGGTATCCAATTCCTTCAAATTCTAATTTCCTAGTAAAACCGTTTAATACCCCCTCAACCATATTTGCCGCCAAACTCCTGAATAAACCCCAGAGAGCGGCCGACTTCCTCGTTTCAGATTTGGGCATGATGCTAAGTGTGTTATCACTTATTTCTGCCCGCAAAATGGTGTGAAGATTTAAAGCAAGTTCTCCCTTGGGCCCCTTTACTATTATGGTGCTCTCGCCAAAGGTAATAGTTACTCCTACGGGAATCGGTATTGGTTTTTTTCCTATTCTACTCAAATATGTAACACGTGTCATGGAACATGTGACATGGAAAAATTATAATTTCCTTGTCGCACGTCGCTTGTCGCATGTCGCTTACCACACCTCGGCAATTAATTGACCACCCACCTTGGCTTTCCGCGCCTCCTCACTCGTCATAACGCCCTTGGGGGTGGAGAGAACCAGCACTCCGCCGTGCCGCGGCGGACGCAAATCTTTGTGGGGAGCATACAGACGGCGGCTGGGACGCGAAATAATTTTAACTTCGTGCACTGTCGGAGCGCCGTCCGTGTAAAGCAAGGCAACCTCAAGTGTCTTTCGCACGCGCTTTCCCTTGCGCTCTACATCTCCGACAAATTTAGCCCGTTCAAGAGTTTTCGCAATCTCGTGCTTAAATTTGGAATAAGGAATCTGCACCGCCTCATGGCCGGCTTTCTGCGCGTTTTTTATTCTTATAAACATGTCCGAGATCGGATCCATTGTATTATTCGCTTATTAGCTCGCCTTCGCTTCTGATTAGCTTATATTAACACGGGATCTTTTCGCGAATGGAAGCTAATAGAAAGCGGATCTAAGCCAATCAGCTAATATAAACATGGCCTACCAGCTTGATTTCCTAATTCCAGGGATCTCCCCCCTGTTGGCCAGTTCCCGGAAACAAATCCTGCAAAGTTCAAAATCTCTCAAATAGCCGCGTTTGCGGCCGCAACGAAAGCAACGCCGCACGACCCGGGATTTATATTTTGGCTTCTTCAGCGCTCTTGCTATGACGGATTGCTTGGCCACGCTTCTCTAATCAATCCCGAATTTTATTCGCGAATATTCGCGAATGAGATTCGGGATAGATTCGCGATTATCCTTGTATGGGGAATCCCACCAATCTCAATAACTCCACCCCCCCTTCTCTTCTCTTTGCCGTGGTGACGACCGTCACCTCAAACCCGAATAAAAAATGATAGTCCTCGCCTATCATCTCCGGGAATACTATATGCTCTTTTATGCCAATAGTCAAATTACCTTTGGAGTCGAATGATTTTTCTTCAATGCCCCTAAAATCCCTAGTGCGTGGAAGTGCTAAATTAATTAGACGCGAGATAAAATCATACATCCTTTTACCTCGAAGCGTAACCTGATATCCCACGATAAGACCCCGTCTCGTTTTAAAAGAGGCAATAGCTTGCTTGGCAGGACGCGGAGATGGTTTCTGTCCGGTAATCAAAGCCAGGTACTTCCGAATCTCCTCAAGCTGTTTCTCGTCTCGGAATTTTCCGACTCCTACATTAACCACTACTTTCTCTATTTTCGGAACAGACATCACGTTTTTATAGCCAAACTTCGCCTGCATGGCCGGAATAACTTCTTTTTTGTATTTTTTCTGTAAACCGTCCATATGTCGAGCTATACTTCTCCTCCGCATTTTTTGCAGACTCTTGCCTTTTGGCCGGAGTCATTTATTTTATATACTATCCGCACGGGTTGGCTGCATTTGGAACAGACAAGCATCGCGCGGGCTACTTGAAACGGAGCGGGAATCCGCACCAGCTCCCCTTTCTTCCCCTGTTGTTTAGGCCGCACGTGTTTCTTTTTTATATTAACTCCTTCCACGACAATTCTTCCTTCCTTAGGAAAAACTCCGAGTACCTTACCCGTCTTTCCCTTATCGTTGCCGGAGATTATTTTTACGGTGTCGCCCTTTTTAATTCTCACGAATCAATCTCTAACTTTCCCCCGAATCATCACGAATTTAAAAATTTGAGATTATTCGTGATAAAATTCGGGATTGATTAAAGAACTTAAATCACTTCAGAGGCCAATGAAATTATCTTAATAAACCCTCTCTCTCTTAATTCCCTGGCCACCGGTCCGAAGATGCGTCCGCCCTTTGGCTCCGTGCCCTCAAGAACGACAGCCGCATTTTCATCGAATCTGACGTATGACCCGTCTTTCCTCCTATACGAATTTCTCTGCCGTACAATAACCGCGCGAACAACATCTTTTTTCTTAACCAATTTTCTCGGCTCGGACACCTTTACGGATGCGACGATAATGTCACCGAGTTGGGCGTACCTCCGTTTCGATCCTCCCAATACCTTAATTACCTGGAGTAGTTTCGCTCCGGAGTTATCAGCGACTTTTAACATGGATCGCGTCTGAATCATGCCAGTGTTGTTAAAATTTACTAGCTCAATGCGAAGTCTAAGCTCCTGCTTAGACCCAGCACTTATTCTACTACTTAGCCGTACTGCCTTGAAAGAATAGCTTACTTTCACTGCTTAACTATTAGGCGGCGGCGTGAACAGTAGAATAAGTGCTGGGTGACTGCTAAAGCAATCAATTATTACTTACAACACTGAGCACCGAGCACTCAATTTGTTCATAAACTTAGCTTTTGCCAATACTGCGTGTGGGGGACTCTACGTGTATTCCTTAGCACATGAACAAATTGAGTGCTCGGTCATTGCTTGGTTGCCTCAGAATCTTCGCCTTCCGGCTCGATTCTGCGGACTAAGTCAATGACTCGCCACCGTTTGTCTTTAGACAACGGCCGGGTTTCTTTAATGACCACGGTATCGCCAACTTTATATTCATTCTTCTCGTCGTGCGCCTTAAATTTCTTAGAAATTTTATAGTATTTCAAATACTTAGGGTGCTTTTTCAGTCGATCGACGCGGACGACGACGGTTTTATTCATCTTATCCGAAACTATAATTCCTTTTAGTTTTCTACTGGCCATAATGGTTTTTTGTCCCGAAACCGTCTGCGACGATAGAAGCAATTACGGTTTCGTGGATCCCGTTATCTCCGAACTGAATCATTTGTGGTGCCACAAAGGCATCAGTCGCAGACGGACGGGATCCTCGAACATCTTGCCTCACTTCGTTCGGAGATGTTCGGGACATCTTATTGGAAACAACTACCCCTTTCAACTTACGCATGTTGATTTAATTCTTTTAATAATGTAATGATGCGGGCAATGTCTTTTTTTATATTCGCAAGTTCTTTTACATTTTTAGTCTTCTTCTGGCGAAGAAGATAATAAAGCTCATCGGCCCGCGACCGTTTCTCGTCAAACAAACTACTTAACTCTTCTTTCGATTTTTGCCTTAAGTCGGTTACCTTCACGAATCAATCTCTAACTTTCCCCCGAATCATCACGAATTTAAAAATTTGAGATTATTCGTGATAAAATTCGGGATTGATTAGAGAGAACTTATCTCTTCACAAATTTGGTCTTAATCGGCAACTTGTGTGAGGCAAGGCGCATCGCCTCCTCGGCAACTTCGGCAGGTACGCCGTCAATTTCAAAAACGATCCTTCCTGGCCTCACAACGGCAACGTAATGGTCAACCGATCCTTTGCCTCCGCCAAGGGTAACTTCCGGCGGCTTCTTGGTAATCGGTTTGTCAGGGAATATGCGGATCCAGATTTTCCCGCCGCGCTGAATGTAATTAGTCATGGCCCGGCGTGCGGCCTCGATTTGCCGTGATGTAACCCAGCTGGCCTCCAAGGCCTTCAATCCATAGCCGCCAAAAGCAAGCTCCGTGCCCCGCGACTCGATGCCTTTTGAACGGCCCTTATGCCATTTTCGGTGTTTTACTTTTTTGGGCTGAAGCATATTTATTGCAATTCAATTGCATAAAGTCCGTATCGCTTAATCTTTGCCAAGGAATGAAATTTAGTCATGTCAACTTTATGCACCGCTCTTACTTTTCTTCTAAGAGCGCGGCCGGTATAACCCTTCCTTTTTGTATTCCACTCTCTTAAAACCAACGTGTCTCCTTTTGCAATATTAAAATCAGCCAGCCGAACTTCGACGTTCTTCTGGCGGTTCTTCGCTTTTACGAAAAATTGCGGCCAAATTTTCTTCTCAATTGACTTCATACTTTTAACTTTGAGCTTGTGACTTTGAACTATCGAAGACGTCCCCCTTATAAATCCACACCTTCACTCCAATCGTCCCATACGTGGTATACGCTGTCTTTTCCGCATAATCAATATCTGCGCGGATGGTCTGAAGCGGTATACGACCTTTCTTGGCGTGTTCGTATCGGGCCATCTCTGCTCCGTCAAGCCGCCCCTTTAAGGAAATTTTTACGCCCTTGACGTCTTTCGATGCCGCAATCTTTTCAAGCGCCTGTTTCAGGATACGCCTGAAACGAACTCGCTTTTCTATATCCTCGACAATAATCTCGGCGGCAATCGCGGCGTGGCTTTCGGGCGAACGCACTTCTTCAATCGTCAATTTCACCTCCTTTTTTTCTTCCGGCAAATTAAACCGGCTACTGATTTTCCTAATCTGTTTCTTAATTTCTTCCTTCAGCTTCTCGGCTCCTTCACCGCTCCGCCCGATAAGTATGCCCGGCCGGGCGGTTTTTATGATTACATGCATGGTGTTGGGCGCGCGTTCAATCTCCACATCTTTAATATGGCTTTGGCGAAGTTTACGCTCAAGCCACGCTCGCAAAAAAGTATCCTCGCGCAAATACTGGGTGAACCTCTTTGTGCTAAACCAACGCGATTTCCACGTTTTGGTTTGCCCTATTCTAAAAATGTATGGATGAACTCGATGCGTCATGATCTCTAATCAATCTCTAATATTATTCGCGATTATATTGCTTTTCTCCTAAACATTCTTCTCACAAAATCAGTTGGCTTAATGCGTTTGGAGGACGCCTCCGGCCGTTTTCCCTTCTTACTACCCGCCTCGATTTGTCCTCCCATCTCCTCTGGCTCAAACTCGGCAATTTCACGCACTACCGGTTCTTCCTTTCGGCTACGCTTTCTCAACCCGGATTTTGCTTCCTCTTGTGTGCCAAGGATTAGAGCCACATGGCTCGTCCGTTTGCGAATTGGGGCTGCCCTTCCGAAAGCGCGGGGCTGGAAACGCTTGGATACCGGCCCGGGATCCACCCGTATCTCTTTTATATACAGTCCCTCCTTGGAAAATTCAAAATTGTGCGTCGCGTTCGCTACGCCAGAACGCAAAAGTTTAAGCAGAGGTTCGGCTGAACGCTTGGGGAGATGACGCAACTCAAGTTCCGCCCGAGCAGCCGTCATGCCCTTTATCAAATTGGCTACGAGACGCACCTTACGCGGCGCGATTCGTAAATAACTAAGATTTGCTCTGACTTCCATAGCTTAAAATTATTTTACTTTGCTGGCTTGGTGGTCTCAGTTTTCGCCTTTTCGGTTTCCTGCACTTTTTGTTCAAGCTCCCTCTGCATCCTGCCTCCATGCCTTATGAATTTACGCGTTGGCGAAAATTCACCCAGGTGGTGTCCCACCATATCTTCCATAATTTTTATCTCGACAAACGCCCGACCGTTATGCACTCCAAAAGTATACCCTATCATGTCGGGGGTTATGGTGGAATCCCGCGCCCAGGTTTTAATCACAACGCGGCTGCCGGCAGATACCCGCTTCATGTGTTTCAAAATGGACGGATGGACGTATGGACCTTTTTTTAAACTTCGCGCCATATTATTTTGGCCTTCGCTGTAATATGAATTTATCCGATTTATTTTTTCTCTTTCTAGTTTTAACTCCTCTGGCCGGTTTCCCCCATGGCGTCGCAGGACCCCGCCTGCGTCCGGTAAGGGTTCGGCCTTCCCCTCCACCATGAGGATGATCCCTCGGGTTCATGGCCGTTCCGCGAACAGTCGGGCGGATACCCATATGGCGTGAACGTCCGGCCTTGCCTATCGTCATAAACATATGCTCCGGGTTTGAAAGCGCGCCGATGGAGGCATAGTTTTCCGAGCGCACCATATGAACTTCTTTAGACGGCAGCTGCAAATGAGTGTACTCGCCTTCCTGGGCAAGAACAATGGCGCCGACGCCGGCGGATCTCACAAGCTGCGCTCCCCGCCCTCTTGTAAGTTCAACATTATATACCATCATTCCTACCGGAATCCGCCGAAGCTCCGTACGATTACCTAATTCAAGCGGGGCGCTTGAGGAAGTGAGAATTTCGCTCCCGACTTTTACCCCCTGCGGAGCAAGAACGTATCGTTTCTCCCCATCGCGATAAATAAGCAAGGCAATGAAACTAGTACGGTTGGGGTCGTATTCAATCGAGGCCACTCGCGCCGGGATATCTATCTTGTCGTACTTAAAATCAATTTCCCTCCAAAGACGCTTAGCGCCCGCCCCTTTGTGGCGCACCGTAATGCGGCCTTGCGCATTCCTGCCGACATCGCGCTTTCTGCCGGAAACCAAACTCTTCTCCGGCTCGGTCCGGGTTAGCATGGCCCTCCAATCAACTGCTTCCATCTGGCGGCGGGCGGGAGATGTAGGGTTATACTTCCTCATAATCACTAATCCTTCTCGAATCTTATTCGCGAATATTCGCGAAAACGATTCGTGATTGATTTGAGCTACTGTATTTCTATACTCTGTCCTTCTTTAAGCGTCACAATTGCCTTTTTAAATCCGGGTTTCCACCCGATTTGTCTGCCCCTTCTTCTTTCCTTCCCCGGCATATTCAGGATATTTACCGAAACCGCGTTAACATCGTAGCGCGAGCGAACCGCACGTTTAACCTCAATTTTATTGACGCGGGGATTTATCAAAAATGCGTATTTATTTTTCTTTTGCAAATTTGAGGTCTTCTCAGTAATATGGGGCGCGCGAAGAACGCCAAGAATCACTCCTTCTTTTTTGACTACGGCCTCACCCGTCCCCGCTTTTACGCCCGCGCCATCACCCGCCTTAATATATTTCGTCCTATCTACCGGTTTCTCCTCGCTCTTCCTTCCAAAAATTTTTCTTAAAAAGGCCATACTTTACGAGATACGAATTGTTACGAATATACGAATCACTTAAATTTTTCGACTGAACTTTTTGGGAACATTAAATATTTATACTGCAAAACTTCATACGCATTCAGGTTTCGCGCCTCATCCAGGCCGACATACGGCAAGTTTCGGAGCGAGCGTTTTAATGTTTCACTCTTTTCGGGGAGGGCAACCAAAACTCCCTTGCCTTTTACAATATTGGAAAACGCCTTTACTTTGGATATATTTTCAAAAATTTTGGCCGCGAGTTTGGTCTTCGGCTGGTCGAGCTTCAAATCATCCAAAACAATAACCTCGTTATCCCGCGCTTTGGCGGACAAAACCGTATAAAGCGCTTTTTTGGCCATTTTTTTGTTTATTTTCTTTTTGTAACTTTTCTCTTTAAGGGGTCCATGCGTCACTCCTCCGCCTTTCCATAAGGGCGAGCGGATTGATCCGTGCCGCGCTCGTCCGGTGCCTTTCTGACGCCACGGCTTTCTCCCGCCTCCGCGCACTTCACTCCGGCCTTTGGCATGGGCCGTCCCCCGCCTCATATTCGCCGCTTGAGCAGTTGCCACCTGATGCACCAAATCCGCATTCCATTTCAATCCAAAAACATTATCAGGCAATTCGGTGGTGCCGGCTTTTTCTCCATTTTGATTGTAAACGTCAACTTTCATGTTTCTTTTTCTGATTGGTTATGCACTTTGACTTTCATAACGATATCTGCTAGGCTTTTCTCAGTTCACAATTGGAGTTTATCAATGCTTCGAAAAATCGCTCTGCTATCAGCTTTTATTGCACTCCTAGGCGGATGCGCTGCTGGGTACGTGGAAGAATTCGTGACCGCCTTCCCTGCAAAGCTCTCCCTAAAAGATGGAGTAGTTCTAACTTGTAACGAAGGACTTACCCGTTTCTCTGACCGAACTGGCTCTTACTATAGGTGTCGGCGTGGTAGAGCTGGTAAGTATGTAGAATACAGGGCGGACAACGTTTTAAAATACGAACCCATATTTTAGTTTCTTATGCGACCATCGTGGTCGCTTTTTTCTTTTCTCCCACCTCCTGACGGGCGGTGGCAGTTTCTCTAAATTCGGCAGTGTGCTTTCGAGACAATGGGAGGAGCGATTTGCTTGGTTTCCGCGCGATCGCGGAAAAATCGCTCCGACCCTTAGCGAGGCCGCCGCAGGAGCGGCCGAGTCGTGTCGAGAAAGCATACTGTCGAATTATCCTCTTATTTCAAGTAACGTCCCCCGTTTCCCCGGCACTGCCCCCTTAATTGCTAACATGTTATTCTCTAAATCCACCTTCGCTATCTTCAAATTTTTCACGCTCACCCGCTCGCCACCCATTCTCCCCGCCATCCTCATGCCTTTAATAACCCTCTGCGGCCAGGTCGCCCCGATTGACCCCGGCTGGCGATGCGCATGTTTTGTACCGTGAGTTGCCGGAGCCCCGTGAAATCCATGCCGCTTCACCACGCCCTGAAAACCTTTCGCTTTTGAAATTCCGCTTACTTTAACAGCATCCCCTTCTTTAAATACCGAAATATCGATTTTTGAACCTCTTTCAAATTTCTCTCCGCCACGGAATTCCCGGACATACCGGAAATTACCCAAATCCTTAAAATGCCCTTGCTGCGGCTTTTTTATATTTTTTGCCTTCCTTTCCCCGAACCCAACCTGTACCGCTTCGTATCCGTCCTTTTCTTTTGTCTTGATCTGCAAAACAATATTCGGCGCAACCCGCACTAAAGTCACGGGAATTACATTCCCTTCGGCATTAAAAATCTGGGACATGCCTATTTTTTCTCCTAAAATTGATCTCATCCCGTTAGAGATTTAGGGTTAAACTTAATAATTACTACAGCTCGCAATCGCTTTCTTGTGCCAAACCCGTATAGAAATGGACTACATCTCTAATGGGATTCATACAAACAAAAAAGCCGGATCCCCGGCTTGCACCGATGGATTTTAATTTTTCCTATACGTGGAACGTATTAAATTCCATGCTTTGCAACTAAAGCTCTCCCGACAACAGGGAGTGAGTGACTTGAATCACTCAAGGTTCGGTCCGCGAAGGCCGAAGGCTTGAAAGATTCAATTATGGCATCGTTATTTCTGATTCCACAGGGCTTCAGCCTTCTTTAGCGCTTCGGCATGAGCTTCTCGCGATCGTCCTAATCTGCCCTTTTCTTCTTCAGTTAAGTTATCTCCTTTCGCCTCAAGCTCGCGGATGTCGCCCGCGATCAGTTCTGCAACGCCCACTTCGCGCTTTGCCTCCTCCTCCCTAAATCTTGCGTCCTCTGCCCCTTGGTCATGAGGCAACAACTCAACTTCTGGTTCTGGTTGTAGAGCTCCTTCTCGCATATTTTTAAAATTTCTTTAAAATGGAATTTTATCGACCTAACCTTTTGCTTATCAACATTTCTTTAGCGAGGATATTCCGGTTTCGAAAACCATGATGAGGCGGCGCGGGCATGGTGTCCTGCTGAAAGCAGGACGAGCGCCGCAGAATCCTGAGGTGAGACCGCTCGCTGGGTGGGCGATAGCCGTGTTTTTGAAACTGGAATATCCGAAGCGACTATGTCATTTTAATTTCAATATCCACTCCGGCCGGTAGATTCAAGTTCGTCAACGCGTTAATCGTCCTCGGGTTCGGATTCACAATGTCGATCAGGCGCTTATGCACCCGCATCTCGAATTGCTCGCGGGCGTTTTTATGCACGAAAGAATCACGATTTACGGTGTATTTGCGGGTTTCGGTGGGCAATGGTACGGGGCCTACGATTTCTGCCCCGTTCCGAACGGCCGTATCCACTATTTGTTTTACGGAGTTATCAATTACCTTCGAGTCGTACGCTCGAACCTTGATCCGGAGCCGGGTTTTAATTTCTTCCTCTTGCTTTTTCGCTGCCAAAGAACGCATCGCTAATCACTCTCGAATCCCATTCGCGAATATTCGCGAAAGTAATTCGTGACTGATTCGGGATTACTTCACAATTTTTGTGACTACTCCCGCTCCGACCGTTTTACCCCCCTCTCTGATTGCAAATCTTTGTTTTTCCTCAAGTGCCACCGGCACAATGAGTTTTACCGTGAACTGAATCGTGTCTCCGGGCATAACCATTTCCGTTCCTTGCGGCAGGGTTACCTCCCCCGTAACGTCAGTAGTTCTGATATAAAACTGGGGTTTATATCCCGTAAAGAATGGGGTGTGCCTCCCGCCCTCTTCTTTGGTAAGGATATATACCTCTGACTCAAAATCGGTATGAGGGGTTACAGACCCGGCCTTCGCAATAACTTGTCCACGCTCCACGTCCTCTTTTTTCAAACCCCGAAGAAGAATTCCCGCATTGTCTCCGGCCATTCCTTCGTCCAGCGATTTATTAAACATCTCAATACCCGTAACAATAGTTTTTTGCGTATCGCGAATACCTATAACACTCACTTCCTCATTCACCTTCACTTTGCCGCGCTCAATTCTTCCGGTAACAACCGTTCCGCGTCCTTCAATAGAGAAAACATCCTCCACCGGCATAAGAAAGGGCTTATCAATATCGCGCACCGGATCGGGAATATAAGAGTCCAAGGCGCTGGTAAGTTCAAGGATTTTCTTTGCCCATTCGTCATCCGCCGAAGTTGCCTCAAGCGCTTTCAACGCGGATCCTCGGATAATAGGCGTCTCATCCCCGGGAAACTCGTACTTTTTAAGAAGTTCGCGTACTTCCGCTTCCACCAGATCAACCAGTTCCGGATCATCCACCATGTCAACTTTGTTCAAGAAAACCACGACAGCCGGCACTCCGACTTGGCGTGCAAGAAGAATATGCTCGCGGGTTTGAGGCATAGGGCCGTCTGAAGCAGAAACCACCAAAATCGCGCCGTCCATCTGGGCGGCACCGGTAATCATGTTCTTGATATAATCCGCGTGCCCGGGCGCATCAATATGGGCATAATGGCGCTTTTCGGTTTCATACTCCGAGTGATGCAAAGCAATTGTAATCCCGCGCGCTTTCTCCTCCGGCGCATTATCAATCTGGTCAACCGACTCAACGCGCGAAGGAAGCCCTTTTAAACTAAGGACCTTGGTAATTGCCGCGGTAAGAGTGGTCTTGCCATGGTCGACATGCCCGATCGTTCCGACGTTAACGTGCGGCTTTGTCCTTTCGAACTTTCCTTTGGTATCTGCCATATTTCTTCTATATTTTCCCCGCCAATTAAGCCAGTGCGAGGCAAATTAGCTTATAATTACACACAAAATCAATATTAACTCTCTGCCGAGTATACGTCAAGGGCCCTAAATTTCCCTTAAATGGGTAAATCTTCTAAGCGTATATCCTCAAGCCGGACCGGCAGGCCAACGGACTCCGTCACGAACGGACTTACCAATTCCGTTTCTCTCAGTCCTTCATCCTCCCACCTTTCTTGAAAACCCTGCAATCTTGCCGTGAGGTTGGGGACCGAATCATGGGGTCCTTTCCGCAAAGTTGAGTAACTGGAGAGGTGGGAGGACGCGTCCAAATTAAAAGTCACGGCATCGTATTTATCACGATCCAGAGGGCTTTGCCGCATATGCTGATTCGCATCCTGTTGCGCCAGCTTCTCGTATTCCTTAAAGGACATCATCACAATTTCCGGCTCTCCGTTTTCAACAAAAATAAATTTGTCGCCGTTTTGCTTGACTAAATTTTTGATTTTTGATATGTCCATATTAGTACTTGAGAAAATCTACAAAGAAGAGATTGCCATGAATACAAAAGCATTTAAGCTAGCGGGTCTAACCGCTAAGCAGTTCGATGATGAAGTTGGCGAGTGGCTTAGGGAGCATGACGCGTGGCACGACTCTTTTTCTAAAAATCCTTTGGGTGATGGAGAGAACAATCCTCCCTCAAATCCTTCGGGATGCATTCTCCGTACCACACAAACGACAGACGTATACAATATTATCTACTCGTGTAATTTTCCACCTGTGGCGAACAACTAGGATCTTGCGGCCCCGTCGAGCCATACTCGACTTGCACCCCACACCTATTTTCCTCCAACAAGAGCGTCCACGCAGGCGCTCTTCTTTATTTACTATCTTACAATCGGAGAGAAAAGGACTCAGGAAAATAGATAAGGGGCAAGCCGCTTTTTTCGTTATTGGCCTAAATTTTGGAATCCTGAGTTTATCGAAGGACGAACAAAATTTAGCTGCCAATAACAGAACCCAGCCCTTACTCTACTACTGACACCTAATTGTAAAAAGAAGGCAAAACAGGAATACCCTTGTTATCTGTAGCCCGACTCAACAGTAAAGTAAGGGCTGGGTAAAGGTTTTGTTACTAAAATTGCTTCGGTTGCTACCTCGCAATTTTAGACAAAGCCCTTTATTTTTTTCCTTCAATAATCTGTTGCGCAATATTATTAGGAACTTCCTCATAGTGATCAAATTCCATGGTAAAGCTCGCTCTTCCCTGCGTCAAGGAACGTAACGTAGTCACATATCCAAACATCTCGGATAGAGGAACTTTGGCATCAATCACCTTAATTCCCATGCCTCTCTCCGACATTTCCTCAATCCGCGCGCGCTTGGAATTAAGATCGCCCGTTACCTCCCCCAAAAATTGCTCGGGCGTCACCGATTCAATCTTCATAATCGGCTCAAGCAAAACAAGCCCTCCTCGTTTTGACGCTTCCTGCAGGGCAATGGATCCCGCAATTTTAAATGCCGCCTCGGATGAATCAACTTCGTGAAAAGAACCGTCGTAAAGCGCAACCGCCATATCAACCATGGGGTACCCCGCCAGCACCCCTTTTTCCATTGCCTCCTTTATCCCTTTCTCAACCGCCGGAATAAATTCCTGCGGAATTACGCCGCCCTTGATTTCATCAAGAAATTCAAAGCCCTTGCCTCGCTCCCGCGGTTCAACCCGAAGCCAGACGTGGCCGTATTGCCCACGGCCGCCGGATTGCCGGATATACTTTCCTTCTGCCGTCGCCAATTTTTTAATCGTTTCTTTATAGGCAACCTGCGGCCTTCCAACATTTGCCTCAACCGAAAATTCGCGCTTCATGCGATCCACCAAAATTTCAAGGTGGAGTTCGCCCATGCCGGAAATTATGGTATCCCCAGTTTCAAGATCGCCTTTGATCTTGAATGTCGGGTCTTCTTCCGAAAGACGGCGCAGGGCAATTCCCATTTTTTCCTGATCAACTTTGGTTTTTGGCTCAATTTTGAGCGATACCACGGGTTCCGGAAATACAATTTTCTCAAGTATAATCGGATGCTCCGGATCACAAAGCGTATCTCCGGTTCGCGTATCTTTCAAACCCACAATCGCCCCGATATTTCCCGCATTTATTTCCTTTAATTCCTCGCGGGAGTTGGCGTGCATCCGCAAAATCCTGCCCACCCGCTCCTGCTCATTTTTCACCGAATTCAAAACGTAAGTGCCGGCCTTGAGAGTCCCCGAATACACCCGGAAGTACGTTAATTGGCCGACATAAGGATCCGACTGGAGTTTGAAGGCAAGCGCGGCAAAAGGCGCGTCATCTTTTGCCTCACGCGTCTCTTCGGTTCCGGTTTTGGGGCTCGCGCCTTTTACCGGAGGTAAATCCGCGGGCGATGGCAAATAATCTATCACCCCATCAAGCACCAGTTGCACGCCTTTATTTTTCAAGGCCGAGCCGCAGAAAACCGGAACTAGTTTATAGGCAAGAGTGGCGCGACGCAGGGCCTCTCGAAGTTCCTCTTCTTTAATTTCTTTTCCTTCAAGATACTTCTCCGTTAGTGTTTCGTCAGATTCTGAAATTTTCTCAATCATTTTAGCATGCCATTCGCCGGCCGATTTCTTAAATGTCTCAGGGATCTCCGCGATTTCGATATTTTCGCCGTGTTCTCCCCGAAAATAAATCGCCCTCATTCGCATGAGATCAATTACGCCCTCGTGTTCCTGCTCGTGCCCTATCGGAATTGTCACCGGCACAGCATTGGGTGTAAGACGCTCGTAGATTGACTGAATAGATTTTTCAAAAGAAGCCCCCATTCGGTCGAGCTTATTGACGAAACAGATGCGAGGAACTTTAAACTTGTCGGCTTGCCGCCAGACGGTTTCCGATTGCGGCTCGACACCAGCTACGCCATCAAATACGACGACCGCCCCATCGAGTACGCGGAGCGAGCGTTGAACCTCAACCGTAAAATCAATATGGCCGGGGGTATCAATGATATTAAATTGATATTCGTTCTCCTTGGTTTTCTTTTCTTCCGACAAATATGTCGGCGTCCAAAAACAAGTGGTGGCGGCCGCTGTAATAGTAATTCCGCGCTCCCGTTCCTGCTCCATCCAGTCCATCACGGTCGTTCCTTCATGCACCTCTCCGATCTTATGCGAAACTCCTGTATAAAAAAGCACCCGCTCGGTGACGGTGGTCTTACCAGCATCTATGTGGGCGATAATGCCAATATCTCTTGTACGTTCTATCGGGTATTCACGGGACATAAAGAGCGGGATCTAATAAGCTTTTTTGGTCGGAACCTCGTGTTTTTGTGCAAGACGGCGGTAATCTTCCAGAAGCGAACGCGCCGTAAAAGGAGGAATTTTACTTGGATCGAGTTCTTTTTTAAATCCGGCTTTGCGTTTAACCCAGAAGTCGGGCTGCTCCGTCTTTAGTACCGCGAGTTTTTCTTTTGCATCCTCTTCATTGTCCTCGGCATATTGTGTAATCAATTCGGGAGTAAAAAAATATGGCTCGATTCCCTGCGCCTCGCCGAATCGTCTCAGTTTCTCCGCAAGTTCAATTCTCTCTTTAGTACTTGATATTACTTTCGGGTGGAAAACCGTATCATAAAATCTATCAAACTCTTTTTGAATTTCCGGTGGAATTTCCTCGTTATGGCTCAAAAAATTATCCGCAATCCGGTATTCAACCGCGCTCCAGAGTTTCTCAAGGAACAGGCCCTTTTCGTAAACTTCGTTGTCTTCTAGTTTCGCGATTTCACCAGATTCCTCTTCAAGGAATTTTGCCAAATTACCCGGGCGCCAAAATTCAACGACACGCACAACGTCGTCTTGGGCTGCTGCGCTTTCTAAGGTTCGTGACATGAGGTCTCTCTAATCAATCCCGAATTTTATCTCGAATTGTCCCTAATTATTCGGGATAATTCGGGGGATATTCGCGATCGATTAGTGAAGTTACCACGCAAAATGCGCAAAGGCCTTGTTGGCCTCTGCCATACGATGGGTGTCTAACTTTTTCTTTACAGCCGTTCCTTCATTTTTGGAGGCCAAAATAAGTTCCTCGGCCAATTTCTCATGCATGGGTTTACCTTTCCGGGAACGGGCCGCACCCAAGATCCAGCGGTAAGCAAGGGCAATCCTCCGCTCCCCCCGCACTTCGCGCGGAACCTGATAGGTGGCACCTCCGATCCTACGCGAGCGAACCTCAAGCGTGGGCCCCGCATTTCTTATTGCCGTATCAAACATAGCTACCGGATCCTGCCCGGTTTTTTTACCAAGTTCATCCAGGGCTTTATACACTATTCTTTGGGCAACGGATTTCTTGCCGCGTTTCATCACATAATTGATAAATTTGGCAACCGCCGCGTTGCTGTATTTAGGATCAGGCAGTATTTCGCGTTTTACCTTCCTTTTTCTTCTCATGTTTTGGGTCTCTTGGCTCCATACTTACTCCTCTGCTGTTTCCTCCCCTCCACCCCCGTCGTATCCAAAACCCCCCGTACTATATGATACTGCACCCCAGGCAAATCTTTTACGCGGCCTCCTCTCACCACCACTACCGAATGCTCCTGCAGGGTGTGGCCTTCTCCCGGAATATAGGCCGTAACCTCCATACCGTTCGTAAGCCGGACTCTCGCCACCTTGCGAAGGGCGGAATTTGGTTTCTTTGGCGTCATGGTTTTTACCGAAATGCACACTCCGCGCTTGAAAGGCGAAGGGAAATAAGCAGGGCGGTTTTTCAAGACGTTAAATCCGCGCTGCAAGGCCGGGGCCTTAGTTTTATAGCGCTTTAATACCCTCCCTCTTTTTACTAATTGGCTGAATGTGGGCATATCTCAAATGATAAAATATAAACCGATGGTATCAAATTATGGAGCCGGGGTCAAATGAATTTAAAAACCGCAGACAGAATGAATCCGCTGCGGGACATCGCGTAGATTTAATGAATGTTATGCCGGTCGTAAGAAGAAGCGTCTATGCCAAGATTTCGTGGGCCAAAGCCCACCGGAAGAATAAACTCCATGGTCAGGATCAGAATTATATCCGTATCTGCGGCTACAATAACCATACAGGGATTAGCATCAAATTCATTAGTCACCTGACGACACGACCCGCAAGGAGTGACATACGCCTTGGCCGCTTCCTCCCTTAGCTCGCGCGGCACAGAGTCATCAAATCCCCCAACCACTGCGTAGGCGTAAAATCTTCTGTAGCCCTCGCTTACCGCTTTGAACGCCGCGGTTCTCTCGGCACAAATGGTTGAACCATAAGCAGCATTCTCGACATTACAGCCCGTCACAACATGTATATCTCTATCCCTATTTTCGGCCCAGATCGCCGCTCCCACGTTAAAATGCGAGTACGGTGCGTACGCGTGCTCTCTTCCCTGTCTTGCCGCAAGTATTAACTCGCATATCTTTGCATGCGATAGCGTACTTCCATTGATCTCCAAAAGTGCTTCCGGTTCAATCTGCAAATCGCGTAATGACACCTCTCTTGCCTTGCCGACTTTTAAGAAAAGTTCAAGCGCGGTTCGTGAAGCCCGCAAATCCTCCAAAATAACCGACGGATTTTTAAGGTGTTCAGCCCTGAAATCCATCCGCCATCTCCACATATAAAAAGCTTGTTCTATGGTAACAAGCACGAAAAATATGTCAACCAAGCAAATTTATTCTTATTTTTCCCGGTACTTATCAATATCTATCCCTATATCCAAGGGCCCGAAGGCAAGCGGAAGAAGTTCTTTAATGGTGGCGCGCATAATTTTGTCCTTCTTGGTGGTAGAAAGTATTACATCCAAATCGCCTCCTGAAAGTTGGGCTGCTTCAAAGAGTATTTGACGACAGGCCCCGCACGGAGCAGTAACTTCTTGGGTGTCAAAATTTTCTCCGCGGGCTATGACAGCAAGGCCCCGGAACTTCTTAATACCCATCGCATGAGCACTGAATACAGCGGATCGCTCTGCGCATGCGGTAAGTTCAAGGGATGCGTTCTCAACATTGGTTCCACAGATAATTTTGTCATCGTCGGTATAGAGGCACGCGCCAACATAAAAATGAGAGTAAGGATTATAGGAATTTTCCAAAACCCGCTCGGCTTCTTCGAGGGCGCGTTTCTCTAAATCGGCAAGTTCGTTGAACGTGACGTTTTTCATGATTACTAATATTGAGTTGGTAGCGAGTAAACCGCTTTTCCCATTGTCATCCCGAACGAAGTGAGGGATCTCTTGCTGCAAATGAGTAGATTCTTCGCTGTGCTCAGAATGACATTTAAGAGTATGCTCACTACAAGTTCATTTATAGAAACGGCAACGTGCCGCTAATTAGGCGGAAGAGAAAAAGTGCTACGGGGATAAGAAGATGCGAGAAGAAAAAAATGAAAATGAGCAGGAGGAAAAGGCCGTATTGGCCGAGAAATAGCTCAACCCCGCGCCATTGATACGGAAGAACGGAAAAAAGAACCCGAGATCCATCCAGCGGAGGGATCGGAACGAGATTAAATATGGCAAGAATCAAATTGAGAAGGGCAATGGTACTTGCAATGGCCATAAAATTTAGCAGAAAAAGTCCCGGGAGGACGCCGGTCAATGCCGGAAGAAACCGAAGCAAAAGCCCAAAGATTACGGCAAGCGAGATATTAGCAAGTGGCCCTGCAGCGCCGACTAAAGCCGGACCCCATTTTTGATTTCGCAGGTTATAAGGACTATACGGCACGGGTTTTGCCCACCCAAAAATAAACCCTCCGGCAAAATAAGATAAGGCCGGAAGCAGAATAGAGCCAAAAGGGTCAAGATGCTTCAGGGGATTCAGAGTAAGACGTCCGGAATATTGAGCGGTGCGATCCCCCAAAGCCAAAGCCGCAAAGCCATGAGCCACTTCATGGATTACCACCGAGAAAATCAGTATCGCGATTTGGAAGACAAATTGGGTTGCGGAGTCCATGTGCTTTACGAAATACGAATGCGTACGAATTTACGAATCAAAATATTGCAAAAGTTATTAAAATATGATACCCTTATAGAATGCAGACTAGCAGAAAACTGCTTCGACGTGAAGATCTGATATACCCAGAACTATGTTATCAAATCATTGGCATATTATTCGATATCTATAATAAACTCGGGTATGGACATAGCGAACGTACTTATCAGCGTTCGGTTGCGGCGGGGCTAAAGAACGCAGGGTTAGAGTTTCACGAACAAGTTTATTTCCCATTGACCTATCGGGGTCAACGCGTTGGTAGTAACTACTTCGACTTCCTTATAGAAAACAAGGTTGTCCTGGAACTTAAAAAGGGTGATAGATTTATAAAAACTCACATAGAACAGACATATCAGTATCTTGTAGCGAGTAAATTAAAACTGGGCATTCTTGCATATTTTGCACCGAGAAACATCCATTTTAAAAGAATCGTAAATTTATAAATTCGTACATTCGTAAAAATTCGTATTTCGTAAAAATATGAAAGTATGCACACTCTGTAAAAAGGGTTCGGTAACCGGAGGCAAGCGATCCTTTCTTCGCAGTCATTATAACCCAACCGGCACCGTCCGGAAATACCCCAACCTCCAATGGGCCCGTTTTCCCGATGGGAAACGCGCCAAGGTCTGTACAAAGTGTTTGAAGAAAATGCACTCCGCATGAGAGTCCTCCCCCTTACATACCAAGAATCCGCCCGAAAGAGAAACCTATTTATCCCACTCTTCGCAAAGCAATCCTTCCAAAAAGAGGAAATTTTTTCGCACTTGCCAAAAGATACTAAGCGGATAGTGCTTCGCTTCGCGGAAAAAGAATTTAGGGGCGAGGCAGGAGAAACAAAATCGCTCTGGCTCTCGAAAGGCCCGACCGAGCATGTTGTCCTCTTTGGCTTGGGTGAAGAAGCAAAATGGAACGAAAGGACTTCGCATATTCTTCCCCGCAGGTTTGTCCAATATGCAAGAACGGCAAAACTAGATGAATTTGCCGTCGCCTTCAAGCCGGATCTCATGCGGCGCTTCGTAATAAATTCCCTGATGGCCGATTTTGAATTCACGAAATATAAGGAGCGTCCGAAAGGCGGCTGGCCAAGCATAAAAACTATTTATCTTGGCCTTCCCGAAAAAGAGATCACCTCGGCAAAACAAAAAATCAGTGAGGAGCTTGCCGTCGGCGAAGAAGTGAATAAGTGCCGTGAACTAGCCAATACCCCCGGCGGGGATATGACCCCGACCCGGCTTGCTGAAGCGGCAAGTTTATGCGGGAAAGAAAGCGGTATCACCGTAAAAATACTTGATGAGAAAAAAATGACCGAACTTGGCATGGGCGGGGTATTGGGGGTTGCCAAAGGTTCCAGCGAGAAGCCGAAATTCATAATCATGGAACATATGCGCGGCCTCAAAAACCAAAAACCCCTCGTGTTGATAGGAAAAGGCGTTACTTTTGATACGGGTGGGCTTAATCTGAAACCGGAAAGCGCAATATACGAGATGCATATGGATATGTCAGGGGGGGCTGCCGTAATTCACGGCATTGCGGCCATTGCGCGGCTCGGACTTTCTATAAATGTAATAGGCCTTGTGCCGGCTGTGGAAAACATGCCTTCCGGATCAAGCTACCGCCCTGGAGACCTTCTAAAAACCATGTCCGGAAAAACCATTGAAGTACTAAATACCGATGCTGAAGGACGTGTGATACTCTCCGATGCGCTTTATTACGGCGCCAAAAATTATAAACCCGGTCTTATGGTTGACTTGGCTACTCTTACCGGAGCGGCGCATGTTGCTTTGGGAAACTACTGCTCGGCTGTATTCACCAATCGCGATAACGTGCTTGAAAAGCTAGTTGATGTGGGGAAAAAATCCGGCGACTACGTCTGGCCCCTGCCATTGTGGGATGAGTACCTGCCGGAGATCAAAGGGACATTTGGAGACATTGCCAATGTGGGAAAAGGAGACCGGTGGGGCGGAGCTATACACGGCGCAAAATTCCTTGAGCAATTCGTCGTCGATACCCCTTGGGCGCATATTGACATTGCCCCGCGCATGACCTCCGTTGAGTCCGATTACCTAGCGAAGGGGGCAACGGGTGTGGGAGTAAGATATATTGTCGAGCTGGCTAAACAATATCCAGCTCTCCTCTAATGCAAATTTCAAAATCCAAATGACAAATTAAGTAGAAAGCCCCAAAATCCAAAAAGTTTGACATTGGGGTTTAGGGCTTGACTTGACATTTGAGCTTTGGCATTTGAACTTACGTGATGATTCCCGTTCTTCTCACCAAAATCAAAACCTCGGACGGCATCACGCTCGACGGCATTTATATTCCTCCGAAACGCAAATCAAAAATCGCTTTAATTTACCTTCACGGCCTTACCTCAAAATTCTACTCCGGCCAAACATTTATTAAAGAGCTTGCTTCCCGATGTCGGAAGACAGGAGTAGCATACCTCAAATTCAATAGCCGCGGACATGACATTGTAACCGAGGAAGGTCCGAAAGAAAAAAAGCCTCTTGGTACTGCATTTGAAGATTTTTCCGATTGCATATTTGATATTCAGAGCCTGATAAGATACGCCAGAAAGCTTGGATACAAAAGAATCGTTCTTTCCGGGCACTCCACTGGCGCAAACAAAGTTTTATATTATCTCTACAAAACCCGCGATTCATCGGTGAAAGGACTTATCCTCCTTGCACCAGTAAGCGACACAGTGTACGAACAAAAGAAATTAGGAAAAAAGTTCTGGCCTATTCTTAAAGAGGTACGGAAACTGTCACGCGACCCGAGAAGAAAACACCTTTTGCTTCCTCCTGAGCTATTTACGAAGCACGGCGTTAAGCCTCCACTCTTGAACGCAGAACGGTATCTCAGTCTATTTTCCCCGGGAAGCAAAGAAGATGTATTTCCCTACGGAAATAAAAATGCAGGATGGAAAGAACTCCGCAGTATTCGCATTCCTTTGCTTATTATGGTGGGGACGAAAGATCAATATCTGGATCGTCCCGCTACAGAAGTTATTACCACTTTTCATAAAAATGCTATCCGTGCTCAATCTTTCCGAGGGGTGGCCATAAAGAACGCGGGGCACAGTTTAATCACCAAAGAAAAGGCGTTCGCGGAGGTTATAGTAAGTTGGATTAAAAAACTGAACAGCGGGCCGTAGTATAATGGTAGTACACCAGGCTGGGGGTCTGGTAGCCGGGGTTCGATTTCCCCGCGGCCCGAAGTTTTTAAAAATAAGGCGACCGCAGGCCGCACGTATTAATTTTGCCACCACCCGCACATTATGCTAAATTTAAGGCAGATCCTGAAAACCCAAGGAGGACGCTACCTTGTGGACTGAAGAAGAAATCGAGGAAATCTGGGATGCCATGCGATATGCTTCGCTCGAAAATTTCGGGGCGGGGTACCGCCATAGCGGTGGCCGTTTCGAAGCGCCGGCATTTGAACTTGATGCCCAATATAAATACCGGCTTTACTGGTATCTCAAGCCCCTCGCCGTTGCCATGGAGCATCTCAATCGTGAAGAGCGTCTGAAACTTGAAACGCAGGACGCCGAAGCGATCTTCTATCATTTTTCTCCCTGGACCACGGCCATCGACCACCTCACATTTGCAGTAGCCAGCAATCGCCTGGAAGAAGTTACGGACATATTCCAAAATACGGGGTTTAGGGTCTGCGATAAAATAGAACCCTCCGAACCGCTCCTGGCAAGAGGTATCATGCTTGCCAAAGAAAATCCGTCTTCAAAAATGAATCTGTCTGTTTCCCTTCTTGAAGAGATGAAACATTCCGGTATGGCGGACCGAACCTCTTATTTGCGGCACGTGCTCCAGTACGGAGAGAGAACGCCGTTTCGCATGACGCTTGATATTCACCGTATTCTTCCCGTGGGAAATCGAGTTCTATATCGAAAAGGAGAAAATTATTACTGGTCGCCGATTGATGCGGCAAAAGAGCTACTTGACCATTTCATCACTTATAAAGTTCTACCGATGGCGGAAGGAAACGTAGAATCCTTTAAATCAAAGAGAAGGAGGGGCGTATATTTTTCTAAATTTTCTACTCTGCCGCTGAAATACGGGCTGCGCCTCGAATTCCTGAGACGCCATCAAGATGCTGTCATAGATTGCCATGATAACCAATGGGGGGAAGCGCTCTTAGATGTTTATCACCTCGATAAACCGATTGTGGAAGAGACGGATCAGCCGGCGAAATCCGACAAAAAATCATTATTCAAAATGGAAGCGCCGAGGGGCTATTTCCCAATCTAAATCCGTCCCGACTTAAGTCAGGACGGATTTTAAATACAAAAAAACGCCAAGTCTGACTTGACGGTTTTTCGATGCCCCGTTCTCAAGAAGGAAGGCGTTTAGCTAAATCCAAGTGGGTTGCCGCAATCCCGACCCAAGGGCCGAGATAATTTAGACATCCCTAAAGAAAACGGTTGTCCTAAAGCCTAGGTTCTCGAGTGACGGAGCTGCTTTTATTATAAACCTCGCGTATAAAAACGCAATTAACAGCCCTTGCGCCGGAAGAAGTTTTATGCTACGAATAAAAAATAAGACAAAGGAGTCCTGCCTTGACGGAAGAAAATACGCAGAGTCCCGAAAAACTGGAAGCAACCGTGCTAGAGTTCATAGCCAGGGGCGAGGAGCAGAAAAAGCCTCGTATGCGTTGGGCCATTATCATGGAGCTTTGCGAGAAGCGGTGCCGAGAGTTAAGACGAGAACGTAAATCCTCTGCCGAGATTAGCGAAGAATCTAGGATACTCATGCAAACACTAGTCACGCTATTTAAAAATTTACTTACGGATCCTCCCAAGATAACCCACGATGCCGCAAGCGGCGCAGTAGGCCTGACGGACGAAGGACGAAAAATGCTTGCCGTATATAGCCAATAACGACCCCTAGTGGGTCGATTTAATTTTCCCTGATTCCGCGGATGGCGTCCTCCGCCTGACGCAACTCATCCCAAATTCCGTTTATAAGGTCGTAATTTTTTGCTTCCTCCAGAGTCACCCACGCGTGATCCGTAAGATCTTTGCATAATTTTACTTGCCCGCTTTTATACTTTGCCTGAAAAGACAGCGTCACCACCGGGTAGCCGTCAGGGCGCACAAAAACCACGTCGCAGACGTATTGGGGCGGATGAATTTGTAATCCCACTTCCTCCTCCACCTCTTTTTTGAGCACAAAATCCACGACGTTATACCATCCCACATAACCTTCTACCTTGGGCAAGTGTTGGTATTCATGCAGTACCAATTTTCCACCGGGAACCGTCCATTTGTTAGGGAATGCGATCTCTGTAGGCGCCCTTTTCACAATCAAATACTTGCCGCCTTTTTCGATAATGGCGGTGGCGACGACAAAGTGAAGACGAGGATCCAAAGTATCCATAAAATTTTCAATTATCAATTCTCAATTTTCAATCAAATCCCAATTTTATAATTTTCACTTAACACTCCTGCTCGGAGAAATTCTTAAATATTTTCACATCGTCAACCAATCTATGAATTTCATCAATACCTAAAATCATGAAGATAACACTAATTCACGGATGTACTTTTCACAATTATACCTCTAAAACAAGTTTACCGATTTCGGCTCAAGTGTTGGAAACTCATCATACTGGAGCACTTCCGCTATGCAAGTTTTTCAAAAATACTGCTTTCGTATTTTCAACGTTCCCAAACTTTATCATCGGGTGCAAAATCAACTTGATATTCAGGTATGCCGAGTGAAATGCCGTAGCGTTTCGCTTCGTCGTATTGTTCCTTACTTTTTCGGTCTATGTAAAAAACTCTGTTACGAAAAATAATGTAGTGATAGGTTTCGTTTTTGAAATCGGCATACCAGGGATGTCCGCTATCAAGAGATTTGCTTATCTCGTCGGCAATAGCCGATGTTTCAGTTTCGGGTATCTCAACTGTATATAAGGTCCACCGTGAAATCCACGGCGTTTTATGTTCGTTCGTAACTTTCTCAACTTTCGTTGAGATAATTTTTACTTTTTTAAGAACCTCTTTGTTTTCCAAAGATTCCTCAATGATAACACCTTGATAGCTACTCATATTTTAATTTGGCCATCGCTGGGGTGACGCTTATTAAAACACACAAACCGACCGAGGTGCTGCGTGTTACGGCTCCACGCCGCTGTTTTGTTTTCAAAAATACGGCTTTCATGGGATTAAATTGCTTATAAGCGAGCCGTCGCGTTTTCTCGCGAACTGTGGAGGCGTGGCTGCAAATTCATGAGCGAGAGCGGCTAGGGAAACAGGGACTCCGCCATCGTAACACTTGAGATCCTTCGCTACGCTCAGGATGACGAGAAGGATAAAAAACTATTTACTGCCACGCGGAGAACACTGAGGGCTCCCAGCCGCGAAGCGAGTAGAATTTGCGCCGCGCCGTAACCCGTGAGCGAAAAACGCGACGGCGAGCAAAAATTACAATCCCAAAACCCGTGCTGTCTGTTTTATTAATGCCACCGCAACCGGCGCAGGAAGCAAACTATACGCCTCCTTGCCCTCGTCGTCCTTCACCACCCACGGTTCTTCAATTACTTTTACCCCGCCGGAACCCTCGTCATATTCATAACGATAACTCGGCGTAATCTCATAATCATCGACGTACTCTTTGGCGACATCCGCGGGGATAGAATTTCTCAAATAAACTTTGGGCACTCCTTGCAGTTCCAAGAGCGACTGCATCACTTTTCTATCAATTTCTATCCGCTCGCGTATGGCTTCGATCCCCAACTCGTCCCCTTCTTTAGCAATCATGCGCGACTTGCCGTATCCAGCGCAGGAAGGGTTGTCACAGAGAAGATAAAATTCTTTTTTTGCTGTATCGTAGCCGACGTCTTTCGTACGGAGAAGCTTTACATTCCGCGGGCTCTGACACAACGGACATACTACCCGATACTTCATCCGCTCATCAATCACCGCCTCGGGCACGTCAATAAATACGAGAAAATCTGGATCGTCGCGATAACCCACTAGGGCACGAAAATAAAGAGAATAGGAAATTTGGTCAATGTTTCGCGGAAACCCGTCTATAAAAATGGCCTTTCTCCCGATGCGGTCAATCTCGCGCTCAACCAGCGCCAAAATAATCTCGGTGGGGAGCAGAGTTTTAGTATCACGTCCCAAAATCACATCCAGTGCCTTCTCGATGGTAATAAATCCGCGATACCTTCGCCGCAGGAATTCGAGCAATTCCTTTTTCTTTTTGCCATCCTCAAGATCCTTATGCACTCCCCGCACAATATCCCCTACCGAAATATGCGCCACCCGCTCCGACCCCACCGCCTCCATAAAGAGCTTTGAATAGGTCCCCTTCCCAGAGTTTTTTGGCCCCAGAAGAAATCCCACAAAGGTATTTTCCCGAAGCCAATCGCGCAGTTTCTCAATCTCGGGACCGGCTTTCAATTCAAAATACTTCCGGCGCTCCACCGGGTCTTCAAGCATGAATTTTTGCGTAATACCCACGATCTTGGTCTTAAAAATCGGAAAAGGGGCTCCTGTCATGGCCTAAAAACAATATTGCAGTACACAATGTTATATAGTATAGGTAATGCAGAACGACTTGGAAAGGGGGTTGATCGTACATGTGGTTCCCGCGAACTATCGTATTCGATGTTATTCACCACGAAATAGCAGAGGGGCAAAAAAATAAATGGGGTTGGTTCGAAGATCCGCACCGAAACCCACTCCTCATCCACCTCTCCCTTTCCCGGCGCCCCGCCAACCTTCTTTTTGATGACGTGGTCTTTGGAGAAGAGTCACTCCCGCAACACATCCTTGATCGAGGTACTGCGCCGACTCACGTTCTTTACATCTCGGATGACGAATTCCGACTTCGCTGGGCACGCATTCAAGGATTCCGGACCCTAGGGATTACCTCCAAGGAGAAGCCGACGCTGGGCGAACAGTATGCCTGCGGCCCGGACGGCGACAGCATCATCGGGATGATTTGTCTCTTCAACGCCCCCTCTTCATCAATCGCGCCTCATCAGAAGAAAAGATGAGGCTATTTTATTGCATGTAAATAGCGCGCCTCCGCCTACGGCTTCGGCAATGTTAACCCCGCACCTTTTCTACTAATGGATTTCGGAGAAACGGCAAGGGTCGTTTTTTGCTGTGTTTGTCTTCGGCAGCCAGGCCTCAGTAGTAGAAAAGGTGCGGGGCGGGTGCGCCCATGCGAATAGTGCGTTTATCTACGAATTATGTAGGAAAGGCCGTCGCTCTCCAGTCGAATATCGCCATCAATATCGTTTCGCAGGAGACGGATGCCGGCAGTGGCAAGTCGGTCCAGCACTTCTTGACGCGGATGGCCGTAGCGATTCTTTTTCCCAACCTGGATAAGGGCGACCTCGGGAGAAACGGCACGTAAAAATTCTTCCGAGGTTGAAGTTTTGGAACCGTGATGGCCGACTTTAAGGATTTTAGACTTTAAACTGTAAAACTTTAAACCGGATTCAAATAACAGACGATATTCTATGGATTTCTCGGCATCACCCATGAGAAGAATCGAATTCTCGCCGTGGCGGAGTCGCGTTACTACCATTGCATCATGCGGGTCTTTCGCGGTTTTCACGTCAAAGTCATCAAAGGGAGATAATACGTCAAGCACAATCCCTCTTCCCACGTTGATTCTCTGGCCTGCGCGGGCCATGACTACATCTGCTCCACTTTCCTTAAGGAGCTTTCGCCATTCTTGATACTCGGGGATCGAATGCTCGGCGCCCGACTCTACGACCATACCAACATCATAGCGCTTTAGAACTTCAACCAAACCGTCGAGGTGGTCGGCGTGGGGGTGAGTGAGAATCAGCATGTCAATTGAGCGGTCCCAAAAAGGCAGCACGCGGCCGAGTTTAGTAAGAATTCTTTCGTTCGGGCCGCCATCAATGAGAATCTGATTCCCATTCGGCACCTCGATAAAAATAGCGTCGCCCTGCCCGACGTCAAAAAAAGTAACGAGGAGATTCCGGTGCGCTTCAAGATAAAAAACAGTGTGCCATACCAAGGAGGCCACGACGGCAAGAATGCAAAGGAAGATAATGCCTACGTTTTTCTTGATCGCCTCCATATTGTTCCAAGTAAGATTGAGTAAAACCCCAAAATCGGGATTATGGCTATGCGGCCAAGTTCAATCGAGGCCGCAGGAAAACCGGCAAAAAATTCAATGAGCCGGATTTGATACTCAAGCAGGGACCAGCTTATCCAGCCGGCGATCCAGCCCAAAGGTTCCCAAAAAAACCCAAGCATTCCCGTTGCGAACCCCGAAGCCATCGCATAAGGCACCGCAAAAAGAACCAGAACGTTTGCTACGGGACTCACTATCGAAACCCGGCCGAAAAGATAAATAAGGAGCGGCAGAACCATAAGCTGTGCCGAGATGGTCTCCGCAAAAATCCGCTTAAAAGGAAACAGGGAGTGATCTTGGCCGTATGCCTGGCGTCTGAATCTCGGGTCAAGCTCCCATTCTTTATCCCCCCACCCTTCCTCGAATACCCTGCGGCCTTGCCCCCAGGATGAAGGGTGGGGGGATTTATTGAAAAATTTCCTCGCTCGCCAAAGTGCCCCATCAACTTTTTCTTTAAGATGAGGCGCTAGATAAATCAGTCCGAGCGTGGCCAGAAACGATAACTGGAATGCGGCATCAAAGCGGAGGATCTTCGGATTATGAAAAATCATGAGGGCTCCCGCCAAAACAAGGGCATTCGCCATCCGATACATCCTTCCTTCGCGCTGTGCTATTAGAACGAGCACCCCCATGATGCCTGCTCGTACCACCGACGGCGAGGCGCCGGTAAGAATCACAAAAAGGATAATCCCCGAAACCGCGAGCCAAAACGCGGCGCGAAACGGAATCGTGAGAAAAATAAGAGCGGTCATGATAAATCCTCCTACGAGCGTAATGTTGTAGCCCGAAAGCGCGATAATATGGGTAGTACCAGTCCGCTTAAAATCCTCCACCAATTCTTTGGGAAGTGATTCGCGCTCGCCCAAAAGCAATCCTTTGAGGAACGCCGAGTGCGGCTCGGGAAGAGCCAAATCAATTTTTTCTTCAAATGCGTGCTTTGTTCTTGAAAGTATAAGTTTCAACTTATTCCCCTTACCCTCGCCTACTTTCTCAATCAACGGAAAAGACATGGTGCTATAAATATCGTCGCGGGCCAGATACGAAACGTAATCAAAGTCACTGAAATTCTCCGGACCTGCCAGAAGCCCTTGGATTTCTAATTTCTCGCCAAGCGTGTATTCCGGATACCTGCGGAGCGTTACAAGTGTAAAAAATTCCTGCGGAACCGGGCGCGAGTCCAATTCAGAAACTTTTACTTTGAGGCGCGCAACCGAGGAAGTTCGCTCCGGCTCCTCCCATACAATCCCTCGAAGGGTCAACGCTTGGCCGTAGAACTTGGCAAGATCCGGCCGTGCCCGCTCTACCGCATCAAATCGATAGATGCCGAGAATCAAGGCAACGATGAGGGAACCAAAAATGATAATATGTTTTTCCAGCCGCAGCAGACCGATGCCCACGGTTATTGCCGCGCCCCAAAGCATTCCGGCCATGACATATGGCGGAATCGCTACAAAAGAGCGCAATGCCACACCCACGACAAACGCAAGAAGCAAAAATAAGAAGATTCTGGATTTCGCCATGCTCCATTAGTAGCGGGGGCACCCACGGCAGTCAAGCTAAAATTTATTACAACATAACCGACGATCGTCAGATTTATTGTAATAAAAAAATCCGCGTAGGTGAACGCGGAGTATCAATTTTTAAAAACTCTTTTGCGTGTCAATCCTTCTTCGCCCTTCGCTCAAACTCTCTTCCAGCCTCAAAAGCATTATTTATCAATTGTTGTACTTTCTCATAAAGCGCAGGCCACCCCTTTATCTCCTTATATCCGGTATACTCTGAAGCAACTTCCACTTCGAGGCATCGCCTGAGTTCGTCCAACTCACGATGATTGAGCTGATACTCGATTTTAAGCTCTGCCATGAGAACGTCCCCTAAAAACAACTAAGATGTACCTTATTATAAAGTAAGTCGGAAGTCAATACTCCAATCCCCTCTTTCCTTTAACGCCTTTATCATACGGATGCTTAATATCTTTCATCTCCGTTACCAAATCCGCGCGCTCAATGAGCTCTTGTGGCGCATCTCTTCCGGTTAAAATAAAATGCTCAAGCTTGTCTTTTGAAAAATCAATAAGCTCCAACGCTTTATTTTTGGAAATTAAATTAAGCGAGATTGCGTTGTTTATTTCGTCCAAAATCACAATATCCCAGTTGCCGGATTCTATTTCTTTTCTCGCATAGTCCAACGCCTCCTCCGCAGCTTTCTCATGCTCTTCTCGCGGCAGTTTGTCTCCCATAATCCCCACAAAACCCTTGCCCATTTTGACAAGTTTGAAAAAACCGCGTTTGTCATCCTGAGGGAGCGTGACGACCGAAGGATCTCCAAGATCCTTCACTTCGTTCAGGATGACTTTTATATTATCCTCCCCCGATTTCCAGGGGCCTTTTATAAATTGCACCATCAAAACCCGCTTCCCCTCACCCACAGCGCGTATGGCTTGGCCCAAAGCCGCCGTGGTCTTACCCTTGCCGTTACCCGTGAAGATATAAAGCATTTGACTTTTTTCTATAAGTGGTGTATAATGGATATTACGAAATAATTCCAGAAAAGGCGGGGGGAGAACATGCTCAAAAACCGATACTTTGCCCTGGGAACACTCGATGAGAGCGGAACCAACTACCTGTTACAGGTGCTCGCGCACGGGGGTTGCAACACGTTCCCTAGCCGCAAGGGCTCCTGCACCGGCTGCGGGGCTGAGGTGTTCTACGATTCGCACCTCGCCTTCGGTGACAAGGTGGTGAGATGCCCCGGCTGCGGCGGTGTCGTCGAAGAGACAGGCAATCAACACTTCGGCGAATTCACGGACCTGACGAGGGACTGGTGCGACTTTCTCAGAGACGCCGCCCGGCGCTAACGCGCGGGTCCACAACCTGACCGGCGAAAGGGTTCTATTCCCTCCGCCGGTTTACATTTTCTACCTCAAAAAACGCGCGTACACTTTCGATCGTACTAATCACAAACCCTCGCTGGCGAAAACCGCCGGTTTTTTCTTAACATTGACTTTTAAACCACAAATGCTAGAATCATCCCGGAACCAAAACATGCAGGGGCATAGAAAATGAAAGTAAGGTTGCCTCGACCGGCCACAGGAGAAGAAATCGTCGGGATATTTACGGAGATCTCCACCTACTTCGCGCCCGGCACGGTAAAACTACATGGGGTTACACACAGCACAACAAAACTTTGCGGAAAAGAATACGTTGGCGAATATGAATACAGGCCCGGGTCAGTACTGCAAGCCGTCAGAACGAAGGGGGCTTTGGTGCGGCCGTGGCATTTTGTGGAAAGAGGTATCTTCAGAAAACGGGTCAGGTTCGAGGAGAATACCGCAATAACTTTCAACCTTCATCCGCTCAAACTTGATACAACCTACAACGAGGTGGAAGTGGAAATCACTTTCTACCACGATGAGGATCAAACAGGTTGGTGCTGCGTTACCAAAGACCCCCTGGGTCCCCGCTATGAAGAAATCCGTCCGCTCTTCGAGCGTATCCTTTTCTGGGTCTTCGAAAGACTGACGCCCCAGACGGCATTATAATCAAAGCAGGAGGCGGTGCAGTCGCACCCCACACCTATTTTACCAGACAAGAGCGTCTCCATGCGGGCGCTCTTCTTCTTTTACACTCGTTTTGCTCACTAGAAACTCAGCAGTAAAATAGATGGGGGGCAGGCCGTTTTTTATTTTCTACCCCAAAAAACCGCGGGCATGCAAAACCCCTTTAAATTTAAGGTGCAGAAATTTAAGAATTTAAAAACGGTGGTCGAGGTATTTTGTTTTCGAAACAATGGGAGGGCGAAGTTGCTTGGTTCGCGGCGTATCCGCGAAACTTCGTCCGACCCTTAGCGAGCGCGCCGCTGGAGCGCGCGAGACGTGTTTCGAAAACAAAATACCGAGGGAACCACCGTTTTAACAACCCCCAGACGTCGCTCCGCATCTAAAACAGGTTTTGCAGGCGCCGGTCTGAATCATCATTCCTCCGCACTCGCGGCATACGCTATCGGCATAAACGAGCCGATCCGGATCCGGCAAAGATTTCTCGCGCGCCTCCAGTAGCCCGTTGAGCGTTTTGGTCATCGCCTCCACTTCCTTGGGAGGCGCTTTAATTCCCAATTCATCCAAATCCTGCGGCAACAAAAACCTAAGCGCAAGATAGCGGAAGATGTAGTCGGTAATGGAGGTTGCAATTTGGATTGCCGCATTTTCGGTGTATCCTGCCGGCTCAAACCTGCCGTAGGCAAATTTTCGCACCAAAATTTTCAAAGGAACCCCGTGCTGAAGCGCGATCGAAATCGCAATCGCGAATGCATCCAAGAGCCCTGCCAAAGTCGAGCCCTGTTTTGACATACGGATAAAAATTTCGGCCAAATCGCCATTCTCAAAAGTGCTGTAAGTCAAATATCCTTCATGCCCGGCAATCGAGAATTTGTGGGTCTCGGAGGGCCGGGTTGGAGGAAGTTTCCTGCGCGCGGGTTTTCGCTCGAAAGACCCGCCGCCCTGCCCGGAGGCAGTTACCAAGGGCTGGGCCGCTTTTGATCCGTCGCGATAGACGGCAAAGGCCTTAAGTCCCAATTTCCAACCCATAGTGTAGGCCTGCATAATTTCTTCAACCGTGGTCTCGTGCGGCATATTGAAGGTTTTTGAAATTGCTCCCGAGATAAAGGGCTGCACTGCTCCCACCATTTTTACATGTCCCTGCCAGGCGATTGATCGCTTTCCACCTGCAGGTTTTACCGCGCAATCAAAAACCGCCAAATGCTCCTCTTTTAATCCCGGCGCGCCCTCAATCGTTCCGTTTTTTTCAATGTAAAAGACAATCGCACCAACTTCCTCCTCAAGATACCCGAGGTGCAAAAGAGCATCCGGCACGGCGGTATTTACGAATTTCATCGTTCCACCCCCGACGAGATTTTTGATTTTCACCAGCGCAAATTCAGGTTCCACCCCGGTGGTTGCGCAATCCATCATAAGGGCGATGGTTCCGGTGGGGGCTATAACCGTAACCTGCGAATTGCGAACTCCGTATTTCTTGCCCATAGCCACGGCCTCCTCCCATACTTTTTTTGCGGCACGATATATCTCGCGATCCGTAACCCGCGTCTCCCTCACCCTTCCGAACGAGTCGCGATGCATGACCAGGACATTTGACATCGGCGCTTTATTAAATTTGTATCCGGGAAAAGGACCCATGCGTTTGGCAATCTCGGCAGAATAGCGATACGCCTCCCCGCAAATAAGCGCGGTTATGGAAGCTGCTGTGTGGCGCGCTTCTTCCGAGTCATAGGGCAAGCCCCAAGTCATAAGAAGTGCGCCCAAATTGGCATAACCTAAGCCCAGCTGCCGGAATTCATGCGCGTTTTTAGCGATTTTTTCCGTGGGATAGCTTGAAGAATCAACTATGATTTCCTGCGCCAAAGTCATGATATCCACCGTATGGATGAAATCGCGCACGTTAAAAGTCCCGTCCCGATTCAAATACCGCAGAAGGTTGATCGAGGCAAGGTTGCAGGCGGAATCATCAAGGTGCATGTATTCGGCGCACGGGTTAGAGGCGTTTATGCGGCCCGTGTTTGAAGCCGTATGCCAGCGATTGATAGTGGTGTCATACTGCATCCCCGGATCTCCGGAATCCCAGGCGGCTTGGGCAATCGCGCGCATAAGATCGCGCGCCCGGACTTCCTCGGTCACCTTGCCGGTGGTAACATATCGCGTGGTCCATTTCTCATCGCCCTCAACGGCATTCATAAATTCATCCGTGACTCTTACCGAATTATTCGCGTTTTGATATTGAATCGAGTTCCAAGCGTCATTATTCAAATCATACATATTATATCCTGCCGCAATCAGCGCCCGAACTTTTTTTTCTTCCTCGGACTTCGAACGTATGAATCTCATAACGTCCGGGTGGTCGGCATTCAGCACAACCATTTTTGCCGCACGCCTGGTTGATCCGCCGGAGGCAATCATGCCGGCAACCGCATCCGCTCCTCTCATGAAAGATACCGGACCGGAAGAATGGCCGCCTTTGGACAACGTCTCGTGGCTTGAGCGAAGAGTGGAAAGATTTATCCCCGCGCCGGATCCGCGCTTGAAAATCATGCCCTCGGTGTAAATCCATTGCAGGATCGATTCCATGTTGTCCTCGACCGAAAGTATAAAACAATTATGAACAGCAACGTTATTGCTTAAATATTCACCGCTCTCGGTTTGAATATCGTATACCACCTCTTCGCCCAACTGCTCGATATGGACAATCTCTTCCTCTCGAAGATCGGGGACGTTCTTCTGACGATCAATTTCCAGTGAGGCATTTAACTTATCCTGTTTTTCTTGGCTTATAAATCCGATGCGGTCAGCGAATTTTTTTCGTTCACCTCCATAACTGATATCAAGTTCATAGAGATCGCTGCGGTTAGAACGAGGTTCTTTTTTATGCCGAATGCGCGAATAAATACCAAGTCCATATAAAAGTATTTGTACATCATGCATCCATTCCTGGCTGATGGTGTCAAAGGCGACGTGAACCGACCGTTCTCGCATATGTACAAATCCTTCACCCTGAAAGACGCTCTTCAAATATGCACTGCTAACCTGCGGCGGACTCTTCCAAAGCGCCTGGGGCACACGGATAGCCTGACGTCTCTTCAAAAGCTCATACTTTTCTACAAAAGAACGCAGCGATTCACCGTACAGGCGAATCCTCGTTATGGGAGTTCCCGCTTTGGTCTTGGTGATACGTACTTTCCGATGAACGTAAGGAAATACGGTATTAAGATGCATCTCTATCCACTGCTTTTCCTCGGGAGTCACTGCCATAAACTCTATGGTCAAGGAACGATTGGTTCCTGTTTGATACTGCCCCACAAACCCATCCGCCTGCAGCCATCCGGCAAGCGCCGCTTCACCAATCTCCACTTGTGAATTTTTAAGCGAAACTAGCGGAGGTGCTGCGGTAATAACATTCGAATTCGCGGCCGCACTACTAACCAAATCCTGCATAGCAGGCGCCAAAATTTGCTTCTGTAGAATTTCTCTATGCGGATACAAATGTAGCCGCATTCCTTCACTCAGTTCGTCAACGCGAATCCACTGCGATCGTGTTCTTCTTTCGCGCGCTGCTTTGATCAAATGGTCTCCGGTGGCTTCTATAAAAGTTCCGTTACGAAGACAGATTTTATAAACATTTTTTACTCCGTTATTTTTTACGGCAATAACCCGCGTAATGCCTTGTGAATCGTATACCGGCAGTCCCAAAAGATTTTTTTCTACGATTTCTCCAATCGGGAAAAATCCGGAGGGCGTACTTACCAGCGCTCGGTACGGCTGACAGGCGGAACACTGCGGAGGAGACTCTATTCCAACGTTAAACCAGACCGGAGAATTAAAAGCGGCTTTTTGGTGGAGAAGTATATGCGCGAGTTCCTCTCCAAAAATTTGCGCATCATCCTGGGTATCAAAGTATCCGAGATTAAAACCCCAGCCGCTGATAGTTTCGGAAACCCGGCGGATCATCTCGCGTGCTGATATTTCTCGCTCCGGAGACCCGATGCGGCCGCGAAAATATTTGGAGCCCGCAATGATTGCGGCGTTCTCCGACCAAAAATCCGGAAATTCAAGTTCCCGTTCCTCAACGTGACCGTTGATGCCGCGCACGGTAACTTTCACTTTCTTCCACCCAACCCCGTCGAAGGGGTGCGATCCTTCTTTAGTAAAAAGCCGCTTCAAAGGAAGCGGGTGTCGAGCTGCTTTATGCTCTTCTGTTCTTTGGTCTTGAAGGATCCGTGTCATGTACGTTTCTTGACAAAAATTCTCCTCCGCCCTCCTCGGCGTGCCCCCACACCTATTTTGAACAATCAGAAACTGCAGACTACGCACTGGGATTCTATCGACACCGGGCTTGTGGCCGCAGTTCTCAAGAACATCCGCTAAATACGTATACCGCAGTTCAAAATAGGTGTGGGGGCTGACCGCCCGGACGAAAGAGAATTTTCGAAAAATTTCTTGGTAGCTAAGGTTGTTAGCTTAATTATATCGCGGTGCCATGCCCAGTCAAAAAAATTCTGTGGATAAGTAATGAGTCCTTGACCCAATTAGAAGTTTATGACATAAAAAATTTCAACATTTTTTATGCTCACGTAAACAACAACAAAAATGCATCAGAAAGTATCACCGCAAAAAGAAGATACATGTGTTCCAGAAACTTCTAACGGGGTTGACAAAAATAATGATAAATGCTAAAGATTGTAGAGCGTCTCTTGGGAGAATCTTCTGATGAAAAAGCTTATTCCTCTCCTCCTTTCCCTGCTTGTCGGAATCCTCGTTCTTTCACAATCAAGTTTCGCGCAAAATTGGCAAAAAGAGGATATTGAACGACTTTCCAACGTAGGCAACGGCTCGCTGAAAATAGAATTGCGGGGCGAGGATACAATCGTCGTTTCCCTAACCGGAAACAAGGTAAATAAAATCACCGAGAAAAATCTCTCGACAGGAAAAGCACCTTTGCGTTTTGATGAAATGGGAAACTCTTCATGCGAGCCGAACGAGCCGACCGAGGGCCAGAAAACGCAAGACGCCTTTTATTTTTTGGTTAAAGAACTCGAGGAACGCCTCAGCGAAATGAAGGAGGCAGGAATCACTGACGATCCGCAAGCCGACAAACTTTTTGACAAAATTGTGTCGTTTGCCAAAACAATGGACTGGGGGGACTACAAGACGACATCCTCTATTAGCGATGCGCCCTATGCCCTCGCTCAAATTGGATATTATTATGGCAAGCAGTACGGCTTCAAGATCCTAGAACTTCTTACCGAACTTACCGCAGAGTTCCCTGAAAGCGAAATTCACGTTGCCCTTCGCGTGGCAGTGCACCACCTCCTTACGCTCGCACCCTCCTCCAGCATCGGAGTCCCCACAACGGAGGAACGAAGAACTCTGCTAGAAAAACTTCTCGAGCTTTATAAAAACTATCCTTCCGCATACCTGCCGCTGGATTCCTACCATGGCGGAGAGGCCTTAGCAAGAATTGTAGCACCCGACGTTCTTGAAAAAATTTATGCGGTACGAAACGAGCAGGAAGTCGCGCTAAGAGAAAAGGAAACTCTAAACCGTAGCTCGGCTTACTCTCCGATTGAAAACGTAAGCTTTCACGATCCGCGTTACGATTTTCCAATATCGGGCCTCACCCAGAAGGAAGCATTCAAGGCGCTCGTGGAATCATTACGGTCAAGCGTCTGGTATCAAGAAAATAATTCTGCATCGTGGACGCTTCTTTCGGAAATCGAAAAAATTCTTAACCGCGCGCGACCCAGACCAGACGGCTCTCTGCCATTTGATAAAAGCGAGGTGGAGAGAATCGCGTGGACGGCAGCATACGGCAAACAATACGGATGGCGCATTGTTCGGATGCTGGAAGATCTTATGAGAAAGTATCCCCAAGACGGCACGCTAAGAGATGTGTACCAGGAATCCATTCGACGAATGATCACTTCAGCGGATGCCCGAGGAATAGAAATCCCCACCCGGGCCGAGCGAAGAGAGCTTGGCGAGAAACTTTACACCCTCTATCTTTATTACCCTGATGATTCCGTGTCGTCCGGCTCGGCAGAAGCGATCCTTCAGGTAGTTGCGCCGGATTTAGTGAAGCGCCTGCTGGATCTTAAAAAAACCCGCGAAAACGAGAAAAAGTAGAAAAAAGCGCCCAACGGACCTCCGTTGGGATTTTTAAAACCGGTGATACGTCAGCTACTAAACTACCACCGCCGATCGGCGACAATAGTTTAGTAGAAACACTTCCCTACTTTTCGTATGTGGAATTAACTTATACTCAACGGCTCGTCTGGCTACTTTGACAGAAATACGGAGCTGTGCTACATATTCACACAAAAGAACGCGGGTGCGACGGATGAAAAGAGTAACTACTTCCCTATTTGTTGCATTGGGTGTCTTGGTTCTTTCACAATCAAGTTTCGCGCAAAACCCGAAACGAGATCAATATTGGGAGATGCTGAAGGTCGGCGAGTTAAAAAACTTCGAAAATAGCACTCGTATAGAAAGGATTGACGAGTATACTATTCGGATTAGCGCCAAAGGAGAAAAACGCGACGAAAATAACATAAAAGGCGGTGACGAGCTAAGCTGCAAAGGAAATGCGGATATCACACCGGCATTACTCGAAAAATATGGAATGACCGCACAGGACTTTCTTGAAACATCTTTTAAGACTATTTCGCGGCGCCTTGCGGATATTCAAGATACTCGTCAAGAGTTTAATTTTGAACAGACGGATCCGCTCTTTAGGCAGATGCTGGAAGTAATAAAAGCTATTGATTGGAATAAAGATGACGATAGCGACAGAAATCAACTATCAAGATCGCTTTCCGATTTTGCGCTACTGGGCAGGTACTATGGCAAAAGATATGGAATTACTGTCATTGATTTCTTGTTAAACATCTATGCAAAATATCCGGGGAACAGACGCTTACAAATGTATACACCCTGGGCGATGCACGTCATGATCGATGCTGAAGCGGCCTATACTTCAGAAAATCCTACTGTGTCCGAACGGCTAGAAATGGCTTCAAGGCTCCTGGAATACAAAAGGACTCATACGGAATACAAATATACATATGAGCTTGACTTAAACTTGCATGCCTGGGAGTTCTTGCAAAATAACAATCCAGACCTGCTAGAACAATTCCGAACATTACGCAAAGAGCGTGCGGTAGATATTGATAACTAAGTGGTAGCTAAAAGAAAATTGTCGAATCCCTCAAAAACCAAAAACTCAACGGACATCCGTTGAGTTTTTTAATTTAACCAAAATAAAATGCGGCGCCATGCCGCTGCGAGTTAAGATTCGGCCGAGGAAACCGAATCTTCGAGCTATTTTTTCCGCCGCAAAAACGCCGGCACCGCGTCCCATTCGCTTTCTTCCTCCTCGACATTACTCTGTTTTTTATTTCCAACCGGGGGCGGTTTCTTTTGTTCATGCCCATCCCCGCGATGAAGCGGCAGTTTAAGCGTGGGCGAAGAGTTAAATCCGGTGGCAATCACGGTAATTTTTATTTCTCCTTTTTTCAGGCGCTCGTCATGCACCGCGCCAAAAATCACTTTGGCTTCGCGGTCAATGGATTCGGTAATTACTTTAGCCGCCTCGTTGATTTCCCACATGGTAAGATCCGGGCCGCCGGAAACATTGAAGAGAACCCCACGCGCGCCGTCAATTGATACATCAAGCAACGGAGAATTTACCGCAGATTTGGCTGCTACCACCGCCCTATCCTCTCCGGTCGCATGCCCCACGCCCATCAAGGCCGATCCGGCCTCTTTCATAACCGCCCGCACATCGGCAAAATCCACATTAATTATGCCCGGGCTGATAATGAGATCCGAAATCCCCTGAACGGCTTGTCGCAAAACGTCATCACATATGATAAAGGCGTTTACTAACGAAGTGTCTTTATTGATTACGTTCAGAAGCCGGTCGTTAGGAATGGTAATTAAAGCATCCACCCGCTCCTTCAAGTGGTGCCATGCCTCTTCCGCAACCTCCGCGCGCTTGGCTCCTTCAAAACCAAACGGCTTCGTTACAACGCCGATTACCAGCGACCCCGCATCCCGCGCCACCTCCGCAATGATGGGGGATGCGCCGGACCCTGTCCCTCCTCCCAGACCGCAGGTAAGAAAAACCATATCCGCTCCTTTTAGAATTTCGTGTATCTCGTCTCTATTTTCCTCCGCCGCCTGCCTCCCCACTTCCGGATTCATTCCCGCGCCAAGACCCTTGGTGAGATTCTTCCCGATATGGATTTTGGTCTTTGCTTTCGTAAAATGCAGATCCTGCGCGTCAGTATTTATGGTAATAAAATCAACCCCATTTATTTTATGGTCAATCATTCTCGTCACTGCCTTTCCTCCTCCTCCGCCTACTCCCACCACCTTGATCCTCGCGTATGTTTCGATGTCTGGTTTTAACTGGGGCACACGCTCTCAAATCAATCACGAATCAAGTTCGCGAATAGTTCGACAAGCTCACTACGGGCATTCGCGAATAGAATTCGGGTCTGATTAGCGATTACTCTACAAAACATCTTCCGCTCCATTCGTAACATAGTAACCCCATTTTGCACAAATGGCATATAAACAAATAGTGCACCTCTTATCAACAAAAAACCCACAACTTTTACGTGTGGGTGCTTTTAAGGAAGAAGGGACCTCAACCACTTAAGCCACGGGCTTTCGCTAAAACCCATGGATTTATGCCCCCGCGCGAGCCAACCGCCTTCTTCCTCCCGTCTTAATCTGGCCCACTCAAGAACCCCGAAAACCGCGGCGAACGTAGGCGCTATCCCTTCGTCCACTACACTAAGAAATTCCTGCGGCCTGCCAAGTTCAACCGGTAATTTCATCTCTCGCTTCGTAAGATCCACTAGGCCGGGTAGAAGTGCAGACCCGCCCACCAAAACCACGCCGGCCGGCAGAAGCTGGACGCGGCCGATTTTTTTTAACTCCTTGTGCAAAAGTTCAAAAATGTCACCGAGCCGCGCCTCAATAATTTCGGCAAGTTCCCTACGCGAATATACGCCCCCTTCTCCTTCGACAAATTCGGCAAGACGGATGGCTTCGCGTTTGGAGAGCTCCGCGGCAAGGCACGAGCCGTAGGCAACTTTTATGCGCTCGGCCGCATCAACATGCGTCCGGAAACCGATCGCTACGTCATTCGTAATGTGATTTCCGCCTATAGGAATTACTCCGGCATGTATCGGCACTCCTTCCTCATAGATTACAAAGCTTGCCGTGCCGCCGCCAACATCCAAAAGCATAACCCCGAGCTCCTTCTGACGCTTGGAAAGAACTGATGCGCTTGCGGCAAAGGGAGCAAAAACGTAGTCCTCAACCGTAAGCCCGGCGCCTCCGACACATTTTAAAAGATTTTTTAAGAGCGGGCTTGAGCATTCAATAATCAGCGCGTCAACTTCTAATCTTATCCCGTGCATTCCCACCGGGTTTTTAATGTTGGCCTCATTATCCACCTTGAAATCACGGGGGATTATATGCAGAATTTCTTTATTCGGATTTTTGGGAACAAAGGTCTCGGCCGCGGCAATGGCGCGGCGCGCGTCTTCCGGAGAAATTTCGCCATCGGCACGCGATACCGCAACCACTCCGCGAGAACTTGATACCGCAACATGCGCACCTCCTACCGCCAGCCACACGGATTTTGTGGTAGCGCCCGAGGAGCGGCGCGCCTCCTCAACGGACTTACGGATAGAGGAGGTCGCATCATCCAAATCCACAATTATTCCGCGCCTGACGCCCGCAGAAGGCGCAATTCCCATACCCAATACTCGGAGATTTTGTTCTCCTCTTCTTTTCTCGGCAACCACGGTTTGAACCGTCGAGGTGCCAACGTCTAATGCGGTGATGATGTTACGAGACACAGTAATAAAACTCTAAACTCCAAATTCTAAACTCTAAGAAAACTTTAAACTCAAAACCCAAAATATCCGTATTTGAATTTTGATCTTGGAACTTTGAACTTGATTAGAGTTTAGAGTTTTGAACTTAGAGTTTCGCTTGACTGGATAATTTACGCAGTATGCTATGCTCCAATTTCTCTACCCGTTCTGCCAACCTTCGGGATTCCTCATGATGCAATCCCGCCAAGTGTATCATACCATGCAGCACCATCCAAGTCATCTGATATTTATAGGTATTTCCTTGTTTTTTGGCTTCGCGGCGGATGAGTACGGGGCATATCAAGATCTCTCCGTAATCCGCCTTCGCCTGTCGGCTTCGACGGGACACGTCCAGGCCATAGAGGAAAGATAAAACGTTGGCGGGTTTATTCTTTCGGCGATAAATCAAGTTAAGGAGTCGAGATCTTTTCTCGGCCACCGAAACTATCTCAATTTTTCTCGGGAGTTGCCGTAATAAAATTCGCGGCAGTAACGGCCACACTTTTTTAACAAGATCGGTCTTCATGACCCTAGCGCTTTTTTCACCATGCCGCTCACCCGATCTCCTGATGCTTGTCCTTTCACATGCTTCATCACTTCGCCCATCAGGCGGCCAAAATCCCTGCCCCGAGCTTTGTCGAAGGGTTTTTCGGTCACCTCGCCAGCTCCTGCTATAACTTCTTTCACAATTTTCTCAATTTCTTCATCCGACATCTCCTGCGGCATATAAACTTCCAAAATTTTCAACTCTGCCGACTCCTTATCGGCCAGATCCTTGCGCCTGCCTTTTTCAAATTCGGTTATAGAATCGCGCCGTTTCTTAACTTCCGATCGCAGAACCGCAACCGTCTCCTCTTCACTAAGTTCCTCCGGTTTGCCGGTCTTGGCGCGTTTTTCAAGCTCTTTATTATGCATGGCCGCAGACAGCATCCGCAAAACCGAAAGACGAAGCTCGTCTTTCGCGCGCATTGCGTCTTTTATATCCTGCTGAATTTTTAATTTCATATCTTCTTCGTAACAACTCCTGTTGTTAAAGTCAACCTTGACAATCAATTATATCTACCTACAATTAAGGAGAGATCTCAACGGGAAAAATGGGGATGACTACCATCCAGAAAGCTCTTGCCGATATTGAATCAGCGTGGAACGAGATGAAAACCGCTCGGGTTAGAATGACAGTCGGTGAGTTTGAAGGAAAACTCATGGCTCAAGCTAAAAAGCACGGAACGCCCTACTCTGCTGAAGTCGGAAAATGGCTTGCTACAGCAAAACGGGTTCTAAAAGATCCTCGCATATCACAGGGCTACAAAAACCTTTATCTTTCCGAGGTTGATCCGCCGGAACTTAAATCCCCGCTGAAGAAGTTCTACAGAGCATTTGCGCGTCTGGAGATCTTTGCCGAGTGGTCATACAACGATCTCATCGCGTTCCTCCGCGACCCCAAAAAAGATTCACGCCTCAAAACATTCTTACGCTGGAGAGCCTTACCCACAGCGGAAGCATTTCATAAATATGGCGCCAAAAACCTGAAAGGCCGGAGGGCCAAAGAGTTCTATCTCACCATGCGGCCTTCTACAGTCTTCCGCAGAATATAACACAACACCGAGGATCGCTCCTCGGTGGTTTTATTAAATCAATCCTTGTGTTTTTTTATATTCAAAAACCTCTTTCGGAAATGAACGGTACGTATCGTCAAACTTCTTTGTAAATTCTAGCATCATCTCTTTCGGCGAAGAAAGCGTATCGCCTCTTCTGCGGTGTTGAACGGCCCGTAGGTTTTGCCGGCTTCTATGTCTCGCAGCGCTTCGGTAAGCTCCCGATCGAGCCCATTATAAAATCTCTCAGGTTTCTTTGGCGCCCTCATCGTATGCTTCACTCTTCCCTCTCTCCCATTGCGTTTTTGCGTGCGCAAAAACTCCTCATATTCTTTCCGTGGAATAGCAACCAAATCTTCGCTTGTTTTCACATGCCGTGGAGTAGTAATAGTGGGCATATTGCTATCCTAATCCCAAAAACAATAAAGTCAACCGAGGAGCCGCTCCTGGAAACGAATCTTCGGTGCCCAAATTAAAATGCCGCACTATATAATAGCACAGCATTTGGGTCTTTCCCTATATGAGCACCTCTACACATTTTGTGACAACTTTGATAAACTCCGGTGCGCGGTCTTTTCTACAACGCATGATGATGCGGAGGAATGGGCCGGAATAATCACAAAACTTCTTAGGAATCTTTGCGCTTTTCTCGCTCGTTTTACCCGCATGGCCATTGCCGATTAAGAAGGAATCGAAAAACCGAAAAGTTCCGCCCCTCCTTTGTCCTAGCTGTAAGTCGGAGTTAAGCCAGACAGAAGAAAGATACTTGGTTCTTCGAAAATGGTTGGGGTGGTCCCCGGCGTAACGATTAAGCGGCGCCTCAATATGGTCATAGCCCTCAATTTTGTAGCTTTTCACTTTGCCGTATCTTCGCAAGAGCCTGGCTAGCGCTTCATGCTTTTGATGAAAATGTCTGGCTGAAATCTCTGGTGTCAAGACCCACGCTTCAAACACCGCCCCATCAATCGGTCCGCTTTCCCCATCAACCAATTGCATGGTGTAAAGGCGATCTTTGGTCTTGACATCGCCAACATACATACCAAGAAGCGTGTGGAATAAACGCGGATCTTTACGTCTGATATCGCTGAATGTCTGGCCTTTATTAACATATTCTGCCAAGAGTGCACGAAAAAGAACGGAATTAAACACAATTACCCGGGGAGTACGGATTGCGTCTGCCGATTCGCTCCTAAGGTGGTTGATTCCGCCGACACGCTCGACAGCGTTTTGTAGTGCATGTGCTACTTCGTTCGGAAGGGTAGCAACCTTAATCTCGGACATTCCATCCACTCTTTTATATGATCTAGCACCAATATAAGCGGAAGGTTGTGAAAAGTCAAATCCGAGGATTGCTCCTCGGTTTTTTCATTTCCTTTTCACTTTTTTCTTTTAAGATGGGTCCAAGCGGTCGAGGCAGTTCTTTTAGAAAACCATTGAGAGGCCGGCGAGCACGGTCTCGCCGAAGGCGAGTCGCCGGCAGATCACTGAGCACGGCTGCCCGCTGGGGCAGCCGTGCGTGTTTTCAAAAAGAATTGCCGAGGAAACCGCGCCTTTCTCATCTCTCATCCTCCTTGTATTTCCCCAATTTCTTCAACCTCTCAATTTCTTTCATCTTCTGCCCTCTCCGCAAAGCCCTCTCGCGCATGGCACGTCTCGTCGGTTTATGCTTATAAAACTTGATTTTTCGCGCCTGAATCAAAATGCCCGATTGTTGGACTCTTCGGGTAAATCTCCGGAGCATGGCCCCGGTGGTTTCATTTTGTCGTCTTTTTACCTCGACCATACATTTACGAAATACGAATTTTTACGAATTTACGAATTCGTACATTCGTACGGATTCTTATTTCGTAAAGATCTAAACATTTATACTCCTCTCACCCTCGCTTCCCCATCCACCAAGCAAATGCAGATGCAGATGATCTATCACCTGCCCTCCTTCCCGCCCCACATTAAACACTAATTTATATCCTTTCAATCCCTGATCCGCGGCAGCGTTCTTGGCGGCATAAATCAGTTTGGCGATTATATAACACTGTTGGTCGGCTTCCACCCCGCACCTTTTGTGGACTAAGTGTGAGTCCCCGCGCGAAGCGCAGTCCACAAAAGGTGCGGGGTCCAGATGCGCAATGGACTGAATGTGAGTTTTAGGAATAACGAGCAGATGCACCGGGGCTTTGGGGTGAAGGTCTTTGAAAACCTTTACCTCCGTGTCCTCATATATAACCTCGGAGCCAATTTCGCCTGCGGCGATTTTGCAGAAAAGGCAGTCCATGCACTGTACACCAATCCACTAATGTGCGCACTAATCCACTAATTATCTACAGTGAGTCTGTCGAGTCATTTGTGGATTCGTGTGGTAATTCGTGGATTAGTATATAAATTACTTTAGCCCAGCACTTATTCTACTACAAAGATGGCGTAAAGATTAGAAGTTTAATGCTGCAAACTTTTTGTATTATCATTTGGTCTTTACAGTAGAATAAGTGCTGGGCTAAAGTTTCGCAGCCAAAAATTGTGCGCTAACGCTTCAATTTTTGGGCGAAGCCTTTAGTTTCTTCTTTAAAAACTCTATCAATTTGTCTTGTGGTATCGTCTCCTGAATCCCCGAGCTTACCTCACGGACAATAATGGTATTGTCCAGCGCCTCTTTCTGGCCAAGAATCAGAGCAATTTCGGCCCCTACGCGTCCGGCAACTGTTAACTGTGATTTGATTGAATCACGGCCAAGAGATTCCCGTACCCCAACGCCACCCTTTCGCAGCGTCTCAAGAAGCACCAAACTTTTACGTTTAGCCAGTTCCCCGAGTTGAGTAAGAAACACTTTAGGCCTCTCCTCCTCTTTCCCTACAAGATTCCTGGCACTCGCAAGCATCAAGACCCATGTATCGAAAAAGAAAGAGGCGCTCGCTACATCCAGACGCCTCCCGACCATAATTTCGGCGGCATGACTAACCCGGCCGCCCTCGGCCAAAATAAATCCCCCCGCCTTCTCATGGGGTTCAGCACCCCGCGGGAAGGATTGTAAATTACCCTCCGTCCCGGCAGCAAGACCGTGAGGTATTCGAGAAGGTGGGGGGATAAATTGTGGGGTACTCGCTATCACTTCACCCTCCACTGGAGCCGCCGCTTTCGGCCTCACTACCGCTTCAAAAATAAGGGTGTTAAACCAGGAGCCGTCTTTAAAAAGCTTGGGGTCAAGAAAATACGCAATGCCCACCTCGTCCAGAAACTCCAGAAATCCCCTCAAATGTTTCTTGCACGCTTCGCATAAAAAGTCAAGGACCTGCGGGGCGTGGCTGAAAAGTACCTTGCATTTCTCTTCTTCGCAAAGAAGAATTTTTGTAGGATTACGTTTGGACAGTCTCCTGCAATTTTTGCACATGCGCCCGGAACGAGTGCGGAAATAAGAATTGAGAGAAGAGCGAAAAGACGAGCGGCAGACCGAACAGCCGGTTGCGTTTACGCGAAGCGCTAATTCGCCCAAATCGAGTCCCGATTCGTGAATCGCCTTCCAGATTACCTGTATGATCTCCGCTTCGGCAATCGGCCCTTCTTCTCCAATCATCATAATCCCCCACTCGGGGCGGCTATATATTTTGGAACCGTGTCCGTGGGAGGCAAGAGAGTAACGCTCCCCCTCAAAAGAAAAACGCAAAGGGTGAGGCAGGTCATTCATCTTCTGCGACATGTAGGAGCGCAAAACCCCGAGTACTCCGGCCGGCCGCAGGAAAATTTCTGCTCCTACCTTGGTCTTGCCAAACACCGGCAAGTTTTCGCCAAGAACTCCGGCTCGCAAGAGTGGCAGGAACACGCGATAATTTTCTACGATGGATGTAGAAATTTTTTCGAAACCGTAAAATTCGGCGAGCGCTTCCAAGGATTTACGTATGCGTCCTATCTGCCTCTCTTCCTGCGGCATGCGATCGAATTCAGCCAGATATTCATTTGGCGAAGACTTGATTTTAGGCATGACGGTTATACTATTCGCATGTGCGCATTCGCATTTCGCGACCCCGACGTAATGTCGGGGGAGCGAGCGCTATTCGCATACACTAAAAAGAAAAACTATAATCCTTGACGGCCCCGAGCCTTGAAAGCGGCCAGGCGCGAAATAAGACTCTTCCTACTATTAATTTTTTGTGCAGCGGTCCCCAGACACGGGAATCAGAACTAAAACCGCGATTGTCTCCCAGCACGAAATATTCATCCTGGCCCAGGGTAATAGTTAAATTCGGTTGCGTTTCTTTTCCCGGCGGAACAAGATAGAACTCCTCCAGCGTGAATCCATCCGGATACGCCGCATTGTAAAGCTTAACCCTCCCGTCTTTTGTCTCGACCTTCTCTCCGGGAAGGCCGATGATTCTTTTGATAAAAAATTGCCTTGGATCGCGAGGATAGCGAAAAACAATCACTTCCCCCCTCTCCGGCGCATTGAAATAATATGTTACCTCGTCAATGATCAGGTATTCACGGTCCTCAAACGTCGGCTCCATAGAAGCGCCTCGCACGATAAAGGGTTGGGCAATATAGTAGCGAAATGGAAGGACTATTGCCAGGGAAATCGCCAGAACCTTAATAATGTCCCAAAGTTCAGCGCCCCAACCCTTCTTATTTAGAGAAACCTCCTCAGGGTATTTACGTTCTTCACTCATATGGGTACTATATCATTATAGTGATTCTCTTGGGCTTGGCAAATATATGATTCTCGTCGTTGGCCTCGGTAATCCGGGAAAAGAGTACAAAGGAACCCGCCATAATATCGGACGGGAAATTGCGGCTGCCTTTAGGGACAAGGGCGGTCTTCCCGATTTTCGCTTTGAGAAAAAATGGAACGCCGAAGTAGGCGAGGGAAAGATTGGTAAAGAGCGAGTTGCAGTACTCTTGCCCGATACGATGATGAATAAATCTGGTAATGCGGTCTCTCCCGCCGTACGTTTCTACAAAGTGAAACCAAAAAGCGTTTTTCTCATCCACGACGATGCGGATATAGAACTCGGGCGCGCCAAACTTTCTTTCGGGAAACATTCGGCCGGACACAAAGGAGTGGAGTCGGTTAGACGGGCTCTCGGCACTTGGGATTTTTGGCGACTCCGGGTAGGGATACAGAAGAAAAAACGCGTGGACGCGATGAAATTGGTTTTACAGAAATTTACGCCCGTAGAAGAAACAGTCTTGAAAAAAGTAAAAAAGAAATTACTGGAAGGACTTTTGCTGATTTTGGATGCAGGACCAGAGAAAGCCATAAACCTTATAAACAAAAATTAAAAAGAAAGTCGCACCGAGGTGCGATTTTCTGCTTTTTTGGTTTTCCGTAGGACTTCGCGGATTCAGCAAGCTATGCCGCGTTCCCGGCGTATATGAGGATCACGCTCATAGGCAAACCGATAATAGACACAAACTACTTTTTCCTCAAGAAATTTAATATACAAAACCGAAAAGGGCTTCGTGCCGGTGCGGAAGAAATCCTCGCCGTACCACTCAAAAGTAATCATGCGGGAATCGAATCGTGATACGACACGCACATTCAATTCCCCTGCCTTCTCGGAAACTTCCTCGATACTCATGCCGCTCTGAATTATTTGAAAAAGGCGTTCCAGGGGATCACCTCCGGGCGGCTCCCCGGTTTCCCCCTCGCGCGCCATCATAAGGAATATAAAGACAGAGAAGAAGAGCAGAAGAAACGTACCGCTATGTCTCGTGCGAAACATGTTCGGCCGCCTTTCTTGTTTAGTGCTGCCAACCATGATATCATGTTTTAAACGAATGTCAACCGGACCGCCGGAAATTACCGAGCTCCTAATCGTGTCACTCACCCCCCAGAATCTGGAAAGGGGTGCTTTATGGTTTAAAGAAAATCGCGCCTCGATAAAAAAAGCTGCTTCAACCAATCTCTGGTGGCGTGGCAATGCCTTCTTTATAGAAACGGACCTCGTTCTAAAACCCTCGGAATTTACAAGAAAATTGATTGATCTTGGATACGAGCGGGCGCAAACAGTACCGGGCCGAGGCGTATTTGCGGTTCGCGGAGGAATTATTGAGCTCTGGCCGATCAATGCAGAAACACCCTACCTCATTGAATTTGCGGGAAACACAATTGATTCGATAAGCGAGCGTCCGGAAACCGCGGAGAAAGTAAAACCCAAATTTGTCCGTACGCAAACAATTGAAAAACTTCCGCCAGGAAGTTATGTGGTGCATGTAGACCACGGCATCGGAATATACCGCGGCACGGCCGCGGAAATCCTAAATACGAAATCCGAAAACCGAAACAAATCCGAAATTCAAAATTCAAAATTCCAAAACGATTTCGGATTTCGTGCTTCGGATTTTTTCATAATTGAATATGCGGCCCCCCGGCCGAATGCCGAACCCGACCGCCTCTACGTGCCGACCGATCAAAAAGACCGCCTTTCGCCCTATGTGGGATTCGAAACCCCGAGAATCCATCGGCTCGGCGGAACAATATGGCAGACCGCTAAAAGACGAGTAAAAGAAGATGCGGAGAAACTCGCGCACGAACTTTTGGAGCTTTATGCGAAACGCCATGCCTCCGAGCGTCCGCCTTATGCGGGGGACGCGATGCTGGAGAGAGAACTCAAAGAAACATTTTCCTTTGTAGAGACGGAAGACCAATTGCGCGCTGAGGAAGAAATAATGCGCGACCTTGAGCATACGAGGCCCATGGACCGAATTCTTTGCGGCGACGTTGGTTTCGGAAAAACGGAACTGGCACTCCGCGCAGCACTCCGGGTAATTGCCTCGGGCAGGCAGGTAGCACTTCTTGCGCCAACCACGATTCTTGCCTCCCAGCACGAAAAAACATTCCACGAACGCATTAGTAACCAATTACCAGTAACTGCGGCCATGCTCTCGCGGCTCATCTCTCGAGGAGACGAAACGCGAATCCTGCGGGAGTTGAGCGAGGGTAAAATTGACTGCATCATAGGCACCCACCGCTTGCTTTCCCCCGATGTAAAATTCAAAGATCTCGGCCTAGTAATCATTGATGAGGAACAGCGCTTTGGAGTCAAGCAAAAAGAGTATTTCAAGAACCTTCGAGCAGGAATAGATATTCTCTCGCTTTCAGCAACTCCCATTCCGCGAACGCTCTCCTTGGCGCTTGCCAAATTGCGCGACCTTTCCCTCATCGAGACCCCGCCGCCGGAGCGCCTGCCGATTGCTACACTCGCACTTCCTTACTCGCCCCAAACCATACGAAAAGCAATCGAATTTGAAATTAAACGGGGTGGTCAGATTTATTTTTTGCATAATAGGATTGAAACCATCGGGCGTGTCAGGGAAAAACTTAGTTCGCTTAAAATCGGCGGACGGCTGCGGATCGAGACCATACACGGTAGGATGAAAGAGCGTGAAATTTTGCGCGCCATGGACAAATTCCGGAATAAAGAAGCCGATCTGCTGCTGGCTACTACCATTATTGAAAACGGCCTTGATATTTCATCAGCCAATACCCTAATCGTGGATGACGCCACGCGTCTCGGCCTGGCCGAAGCGCATCAGCTTCGCGGAAGAATAGGTCGCGCTTCAACCCAGGCCTTCGCCTACTTCCTTTATAAACCGCCTCATCTTACGGAGAAATCTTTAGAGCGGCTAGATGCTCTCAAAGAATATGCGGAACTAGGGAGCGGATATCAAATTGCACTTCGGGATCTTGAAATCCGCGGTGCCGGAAATATTCTTGGACGTGAGCAGTCCGGAGCCATCAATAAGGTTGGGCTCAATCTTTATTGCCAGATGCTGGCTGATGCAGTTGAAACAGCAAAAGGGTGAATTCGACCCCGCACTTATTTTACGGGGCAGCGGACGGCGTGGTGCTTCGCCCAATGAGGGATGCGCTATTCGCGCACGCACCACGCAACAGTAAGTCGTGATTCATGCCATCGGAAGCTTCATATCGTTCTGGGTGGTAAAATAAGTGCGGGGTTAATTATTTGTTGCTAAGTTTTGTTCGCTCCGACTTCAAAACTTAGACAAATAATTAAAAAGTTCCGCGTGTGATGCGGAACTGTAGCTTTATCTAAAAAATTACTGGTCTTCTCCGTTCGAGCTGCCGCTGGATTTTGAAATCTCCATCCGGTACATGTAAACACCTGACTTGTCGCGATCGGCGATCCGCCAGCGCGTCTCGCCATCGGAGAAATCAATCGCGACCGGCCGCTCCTCGGTAAATGCGTTCTTACCAGGATTCACGATCCCCGAGATGCTCGGCTTGCCTTCGCGCTCGATCGTAACCTTCTTCTTGTTAGAATAATCAACCTTGGTTTCAAGAATATTCTTCTCGGCGTACTCGGGCAGAGGACGATAGTACTCTACCACCTCTCCCTTGGACGACTCCCATTCATTGGCCGCGGCGTGGTAGATTTTGGCGATGAGTTTAATCTGTCTCACCGAAGAATCTTCCCCCGGCTTTCTTGGCACCAAAACGATTTCAACCTTATAGTTATCTTTCTTCTCGCTCTTGTATTCATGGGGAACGCTCCATCCCTGCGGGCCGGGTGCTTTCTCCCACGGATCAACCGGGGTCCCGGCTTGCGCGGTCTCAAGCTTCTGAGGCTGGGGCTTCGGTAGTGGTTTTCGCTTGTCCGCCATCTTCTCCACAAAAAGCTGGGCAAGAAGCGACTGATGCTGTAGGTAAAGATCCTTTCCGCTCGCAACGCTAGAAAAGAGCTTCTGAATGACGTCCGGGAAACCAAAACCCAGGTCTCCCTCGCGGTCCGAATCAAGCACCACGATATCGAGAGTATCGGAAGGCGAAGCAAAGACACGAAGCGCTGGCTTTGACTCGCGCTCTGTGCCAATGATTTTGCCGTCCTTATCAAAACGGTAGGTCAAGCGCGTGGCCTCAAGATAATGAGGCTGCTTATCCCTAGGCCGGTCAGTGTTCATCACCTTATAGAGCCGGAGTTCCAGCCCCTCTTCTTTTTCTTTCCAGACAAATCGATTGGGGTCCCACGGGACTTCCGGATCGGGCTCCTTTTTCCCAAGAAGTTCATAGTCAAAGACCGTAGTCATTCCCACAAAAACAAGCTTCCCGTTCTTTTTTGCTTCTTCAACGTACTTCGCAACAAAGGGGGTTTCCTTAGCGGGATCCCATTGGGGAAGCAAAATCTCGGCAGTGTAACTCTTGCGACGATCCTCTGCTTCTTTGGAAGAATCAATCTCGCCAAGAAGCTTGCGGAACTCGTCGTAATTGAGTTTGAGCGTCCAACGTGCAAAGCGGAATTTCCCCGCGCGCTCCATGGCTTCAAAGTAAGGCCGAATTCCCATCTCTTCCAGGAGCTTATACGTCCGCTCGTTCTGGGGATTGGTATCAAGAATGCTTTCGAAATCTGTGAGCTGCTTTAGTTCCACCGCCAGAAGTTTGTCAAGCTTGATCTTGTGGTAGGCGATCTTGGGAGCACCCGGCTTGCCATCCTTATCTTTTTCAACCTCGAGAATCCACTCATGGATACACCCCACTCCTTTGGCGCCATAGAAGAGCACCAACCGTTCATCTTTGGTGTAAGTGGGGTAGCGCTGTTTAACCTCATCCGTGCATCCTTTCTGACCAGTGGTGGCACAGCCTGCAACGATAAGAGCAAAACCCAGGAACAAAGAAACGAGATACCTCGTTTTCATGGCCTTACCTCCCTTATCTCGTACCATTAGCGCACCTCCAGTCTTTTCTCAAACATTCCTTCTCCCTTAAGGAAATCATTCATGAGTTGGCGCATCATGTCAAGATCCATCCGCTCGAAATGCTCAATGCGGTATCCATGCGCGCGCCCCATGCGGACTAGCTCGTCTTTCGAGAAACCGAGCGCCTCGGCGAGTTTCAAATACTCCCCGAGGGCCTTGACGCGACGGTCGTCTTCAAAGCCCTTACTATCCTTTCCTACCCGCTCCATGGCCCTTTCGGCAATCGACTTTGATTGATCCGCATGCTTAAGGATGAATTTCACGGTATTAGCATGGCCCTTAAGAAGCGTGGGCTCCCAGTTTTTGGCCATTATCGCTTTATAGGCCATATCGTCGTCATAGAACATGTCGTTTACCGCAGCCCAAGCGTGGGGATCGGAATAAAATTCGGCGAGCGCCTGCAGGCCAGTCTCCCGAAGCCACTTAGCGGCTTCGTTAATCTCGGCAAGGTAGCCTGCCAGAACCTCTCGGTTCATCGCGCTGCCGCGCCAAGCCACGACGTAGCGGAAAATCTCTTGACGCACCTTCTGGATATCCCAGCGGCCAAACACTTTGAGAATCTCCCAAGGCGTCGAAAGATACGTGTGATAGAAAAAGTCGTCAAGGTTTGTCGGCTGCTCAAGAAAAGGAAGCAGGGCGGCAAAAAGCTCGTAATTCATGTGCCAGGCAATGGGATATCCTTGGAGTTTGATGTTCGCATGAATCAGCTCATGCTTCATCACGGTAGGATAGCCGATGATATGATCCATGCGTCGCACACACGGAGTAAGCGCTACCACGGTCTTGACATAGACGGTGGCGTTGCAGGAGCCCATCGCTGTGAAATACATGTATTTCACACTTCTGATGAAATCTACTGGCTCAAGCAGGGGGATCTTCAAAACGTCAGCATAGTTCGTGCCGTACTCTGGAACCTGCTTTGCGAGAAGCTTATACACAGCTTCCGGAGTCATATTGTTTCGCTTGCCAAAACTCTCGACCGCGATCGTAGTAATCATCTTATGATCATCGTAGTCTGCATCAACCGCGCTCTGAATCCATTGCTTCAGATCCGCTTTCACGCACTCAAATTCCTGTACGGTAAGGGGTGTCACCCCGGATGCGGTATGGAAGTAAACAGTATTTCCCACTTGCCGGTACATCGGCAGATATAGCGTAAGCGTGTGGCCGTAGAAGGTAAGCTTTACGTACTCTCCAAGGTTTGTAGCACGCACCGCACGGTTAGCAGAATCTGCCTGACTCATCCGATAGTTTTGCTGCATCTGGAAGAAAGCATCGATTTGATCTTTGGTCTGCGTAAATCCAGTAAGGTAGTGCGGCTCCTTGCCCTGACATTCTTTGGGCCAGACCGTATCAGCCTGGACATAAGAAAATGAACCGAAAAGCATCGCGATCGTGCCCAAAACCATCCAAAAACGTCTCATTGATTTCTTCTCCTTGTCAAAGGTCGTCTCGCTCACCCTAACAAAAAATCCCGAAAAAGGTCAATAGGCAACCGAAACTCTATGGCTAAGCCGCTTATAGCGGCCGCCATCCCGGCTCCGACGCATGTCGGAGCTTAGGGATCCTTAGGGATAGAGTCGGCGCTTACGCAACAACCAACAATTAACCACCAACTACCAACAAAGAAGTCGTTGGAAGTCGGAAGTTGCAAGTCGGAAGTTCCGCAAGGTTGCCCTTTCCTTTCTGGGACTCTCGATAGGATAAACGATTTGTCTGATACCAGAGTAGCGCTGGCCTAAAACTTGTCAAGGGGTTGCGAAAAAAGAAAAATGTGGTCGTATATTGACCACATTATGTTATCCTTAGAAAAATCTAGCGAATCTGCAGGCGCTGAAGAATGGCGGGACCAAAAATTCTCATGAGGAGAACCCTTGCGTCAGGGTCTCCGTCTTTCCCCTGCAGAAGAAGCGGCTTTATAAAATCATGGAACATACGTTTTTCCGCTTCGTTCATAAGGAACCAGCGAGAATCAACCGGGCACTTCATTAATTCATTGGACTCGACTTTGGAAAGCTCCTTCGCGAATTTAGACTCTTTGCCCGTATTTGCCATCGCCTTTTCTGCAAGGCGCCTGATGTTGCCCCCATCTTCCTCTCTAGTAAGCCATTCCTTGGTCTGCTGTACCGCTGAAACTATCTTGCCGTCTTTATCCTTCTTATCAGGATCATAAAGACCGGCAGGCTCGTATGACAGGGCAAAGAGAATTCTCCAGGCAGCTGCGGTATCGCAGTATTTAGTATTGATCGCCACCCAGTAATACGGGTCGCTGTAGAACCGCACGAGAAGTCCTTTTTTCGGATCTTTCACAAAACGCACAAGTTCATCCCGAATCACTTTCACGCGCCTCGCATGCTCTCGGAATTCCTTCTCGCGAATATCTTTTACCCCGAATTGCCCCGGCATGATGCGGCGCTTGGCTTCCTCGTAATCATAGCCGAATTGGGTGCGCACCGAATCTCGAACCACTGCCATATAAGGATGGAACAGGAACTCGCGCATCCCGGATTCAAGCCCAGTCGTCAAATCCGCCCACATCTCGATATCATAATAAAAGCTAAGCGGAATTCCCTGAAGATAGGGGTTCGTGTGCACGAATTCGTGCGCAGGCATCGGCCAGCCGGACACATGCCAGAGCGCAAGTCCAAGGAGGTCAAAGAAAACAATTCGCTCCATATCGGGTGTTTTCCAGTTAGCAAATCCGCCGTAGAAACCCCTGGGTCCTACAATAAGAAGATCGGGCAGAAAATCCTCGGCCCTCGTCAGCGGCACAGGAATAATGTCTCGCACTTTTAGCCCGGCTGTCCCCGGAACTGGATCATCAAGCCGTTTCTTATAATCCGGATCGTCAAGAAGGACGGCGCGGGCCTCAAGCACTCCTTCGGTAAGATTCATCTCGCTATAATCTTTGAGGTTTTTCTTAAGAGCCCAACCAATCACATCATGAACAAGCTCCTTCATTGCTTCAAATTGCGCCCAGCCGAGCACCCGCTGGATATTTTTCCACTGCTCGTCGCTCAAATGTCCGAGTCCCCATTGGATTTCGTATTTCCGATAGACAGGAGAAAACTCCGCCAAGTTCTTCTCTCCCGTGACCGACCAGAACGAGTGCATTCCGTCCTTCGTAAAGTGGTGATGAGTGTAAAGAATCAGAATATTTTTTCCGGAAACGTTCACCGTCTCTGAAAGCTCGGTGTTGCCCGGGGCGACATAATCTGCGCGGGATTTATCCATGACACCGGAGCCATTATACCCGTAGAAAAGATCCTTCGTCTGGAAGATCTTTCTCCATTCAAGGTATTGCTCCCATTCATCGGTCTTAGGCTCAAGGCCAAGCAAAAAGTGCGGCTTGGGGGGAATTTTAGAAACTTCTTTGAAAACGTCTGCCGGGAGTACCTTCGACAGCTTCTGAATATCCGTCTCGGCCTGGACATAAGAAAATGAACCGAAAAGCATCGCGATCGTGCCCAAAACCATCCAAAAACGTCTCATTGATTTCTTCTCCTTGTCAAAGGTCGTCTCGCTCACCCTAACAAAAAATCCCGAAAAAGGTCAATAGGCAACCGAAACTCTATGGCTAAGCCGCTTATAGCGGCCGCCATCCCGGCTCCGACGCATGTCGGAGCTTAGGGATCCTTAGGGATAGAGTCGGCGCTTACGCAACAACCAACAATTAACCACCAACTACCAACAAAGAAGTCGTTGGAAGTCGGAAGTTGCAAGTCGGAAGTTCCGCAAGGTTGCCCTTTCCTTTCTGGGACTCTCGATAGGATAAACGATTTGTCTGATACCAGAGTAGCGCTGGCCTAAAACTTGTCAAGGGGTTGAAAAAAATAAAAAATGTGGTCTTTTCAGGCCACCTTGTTTACTCCGCTACTTCTCCCCCGCAAAACTTTCGCAAACATACTTTACAAGCACATTGACCTCTTCTTGGGTCAAACTCTTCCACGGAGGCATTACACTCCCCTTCGGAGCTCCGGTCCTTGCACCACCCTCGCGAATCGCCGTCTCAATCGCCGCTTTCTTGAACCTGCATTTATCGCGAATAATTCGCGAGGTAAAATCGGCCGACTTGGGATTCAGAGTTGCCGCAGCAGGACCGTCGCCTTTTCCGCTGATGCCGTGGCATACGACGCAGTTCGTCTCGTAAAGCGCTTTTCCATCCGCCACCTGAATCGGAGGCGGAGTCGGAGTTTCGGGCTGTTTTGTCTGATCTCCCTGTCCGCATGCCGCAAATAAAATTCCTGCAAAAATTAAACCCGCGAAAAACCTCAAAAAAAACATTTGCTTCTCTCCAAAAAAGATCCGTCATCTATAATAGCTCCTGCGCAAAAAAATGCAAGAGAGCAAAAGAAGAACTTGGTGAATAATAGCCAAAACGTTACTTCCTGAGCTTGTCGAAGGATAACGTTTTGGCTTTACCCATCGGTAGCCCTTCGACAGGCTCAGGGACCAAAACTTCATTATTCACCAAACTCAAAAGAAAAACGGCCCCTTGGAGGAGCCGCAATCACTTTAGCTCAAAAGAAACTTTGGTGGTTTCACCGAACCTAACTTCAACTTCGACGGCACCTCGCGCAACTCCCTCGTGCCAGATGCGGAACACCCGCTTGCCCGCAGGCACATTTTCGAATTTGAATCCGCCCTTCTCGTCGGTTACCGCATGCCAGGGATGATCAATTACCGCAATCCATCCCCTCATCCATCCGTGAGCATCACAGGAAATCCTGAAAATTTCGGGCTTCTCAAACGATACCTCCATCGTTTTCTTAAACTTGGGCTGGGCCTTATTAACCGATGGGTTTACCGAGGATTGAGAGTGGAAGTTATGCAAAACGCCGTCGGGGTTAAGCACCATAAGTTTACTCCCCGCAGGAATTAGGCGAACATGCGGCGAAAAACGGCATCCCTGCTGATCAAGGGTAGTGCCTTCCCAACGCATATCGACGGGACTCGAATCCAAAGAAACTACTGCCCATCGCACGCCCTTATTTGGTCCGACGACCAGCTCTTCACTATCCTGATAATCGCCGCACGCCTCCTTGTCTTTATTCACCACGATTCTTTTGGGTGCGGGCGGAACTCCTTTGAAAAGAACCTCGCCGACAATCGTTCCTTCTCCTTTGACCGGAGAGGGCGCGCCGGGCGACGGAATCGGCGGCCTTGAAGGCCTTATTTCAGATGGCGCAGGCGCATCCGATCTGCCGCAGGCCACGATAAAAAACAACGCCGCAATGCCTAAAATCCTCATAAGACCGTGCATAGCGCAAACTCCTATATGCCTTTTAAGATCCGTAAATATACTATCATGCCCGCGGCAAAAAGAAAAGAACACCTGTAGATCAAGCGTTCTTGTTTGATTGCCGTTCCCGCACCAGCGGCAGGAAAAACCACATGAGCGCGGTAAAGGCGGCGGAAATTACGACGAGCCATGAGTAACCGATGTTTTCATAAAGCTTCCCCCCGATAATTTGCCCCGCCTGCATGCCAAAATTCGCCACGGACATAAGAAGAGCAAAAACCGTACCTTCGGCGTATTTGGGACACACTTTGGCCGCGAGTGTTAACGGACCAAGAAACGCAGCAACACCAATAATGGATGCTATGCCGCTCACCAAAAAGCCGCTTGCTGCTCCCTGGAATAAAAGATAGGCCAGAGTAGAGAGGATGCCGCTTACGATAATGACCCTAATCAATACTTCGTGGCTGAAACGCTTCGCGGCCAGTCCGAAAAGCGCCGTCCCCGCAATAAATCCAATACTGCCCGCGGTGTCAATATGGCCGATGAGAACGTCAGAAAACTTCAAGAAATCTTTCTCATAGTAGTAAAGCACGGTGCCAAGACTCGGGCTACAGTTAAAAAGAAAAATGAATACCGCGGCGCCCCAGAGCGATTTCAGGCGGATTGCCTTCTTGAGCCCCTGCCAGGCCTGGCGAGCCGCTTCCCCGGACGAGGAACGGCGCTCTTCCTTCAGCGCTACCGCGGAAAAAACTACCATGAATAGCGGCGCGAGCATGGAAAGACGAACGGCCTGCCCAAGCGGCAGATACTCGGCAACGTACCCTTTAGAGAAAGCAATGATAACCCCCGCCGACCCAAGAGCAAACCACTGCCAGGACTGCAGGCGATCGGTGGCGTTTAACGGCTGCCCTTTCTCCACCATAACCGCATCGCAAAGCACGTCCGAGAAGGCAATTGCCAAAGCGGCATTAAATAGAAGCCACGACACCGCTTCCTTTGAAGTCCCCAGCACATCGAGAAGAAAATAAAAACTTCCGGCAATTAATCCCATCAGGATGAAATAACTCTTCCGCCGCGAACCTAAAATGGGGAGGAAATCGGAAACGAGCCCGTAGAGCGGCTTTATCATCCACGGGATTACCAGAAAAGCATTAAAGGCTGCTGCCTGCGCCGGACTGAATTGCCAAACTTCTTTCACGAATTTCTGCAGGGCCTGCACGTGTAGTCCGGGATTCCCGCCCATGGCTTGCAGAAAATAATAAGTTGCAACTAGGAACGCTAGATACCTTACCGATTCTGCCATGCTGCCACGCTCATTTGTGAATGAAACTAACGTATCCGTTGCATACAACAGCCCATCTGTCAATTTAAAAAACCCGCAGGATGCGGGTTAAAATTTTAGGTTTCTCAGCGGGGTCGAGAATTGATGAATGTATCCGCGCTGCTCAAGCAATCTCCTTTGATTCGACATGTGTCCGGCACCGAATTTAATACCAATCGTCTGCGGATTTTTCTCGTGAATCAGTTGGTCAAAGGTTTTAAAAACCATCTCGTCTCTGGGAGCGCCAAGAATTCCGAGAATCAATTCAACAAAGCTGGGGTCGGACCAAAGCACGACAAATGATTCTCCGAAGTCCCTTCGCGTAAACGTTTTCTGCTCGATCTTTGCGAGCGCACCCCTTAGATATTCTACTATCTTTATCTTCCGTTCCAGTGGATACGCTTCGAAGTGGCGCTCGAATTTCTCATTCATTATACGCAGAGACTCTTTATCCCGAAACTTTCTAAAAAATTCGGCATCGCCTACAAACCAATTTTCCCTTCGATGATTAATGGCCTGCGACTCTCGAAGAAGCTCAAGATACCTCGGAGCTTCCCAGAAGTAGGTTGCAATAGAAACAAGAAACGCCTCATGGGCATTATCGCTTTTAATCTTTTCGGCGTCCTTCTTCTTTGCTTCCTCGTCAATCTTTTTTGATATAGATCCCTCAAATAACACGACCTCCGTGCCCCGAAGAATATTTTCTATTGCAGCAAAATATTCTTTATCGCCTCCATGATTCATGCCTACCATAATCACCTTCCGCCCATTTTCGGGGTGAGAATAGTAATGAGCAAAAGTATAAATGCCGTCTGCGGCAACTATAAATTCTCCATCAAATAACCTTGCTCCCTCGACCAAGGCCTGCCGCGAAACACCGATGCCGCTACACGCTAAAGCAAAAAGGCCCAATGAAAGCGTTGCTAAAAAGATCTTTCCGTCCATCATCCCGCCTTTATTATTAAGAACCGCGCTCATACTAACAGACGCCTAGTGCAGAGTCAAACAAAAAAGCGGCATTGCTGCCGCAGGAAACTAATCATTATCGGGTATGCGCCAACACGACTTAAAGCGCTGGTCGCGATGCAGTAGATCTCCCAAAAATCTTTTACCGGTTACAAAAAGATATATATGTATCCACTCGTGCCGCAATTCCGGCCTGTGAAAAAAATCGGAGCGAAGGAACATTGTACGCAGATTCGTAAATGCATGCGTATCTTGCCCCAAAATTATTATGGGCTCCGGCGGCAAGATGATAATAGGAACATTTCTCAATGCTCTGTCTATCTCCGGGTCTTCCGGGTTGATGCATGCCTTGAACGTTGAGTAGGCATCACCAATAATCCCAAATCGCCAAGCCCACTCCGTTTCTTCGACAACCTTTTCGGCCTCATCATACACCAGCATGCCTAAAGGATGCTGGCGATGCGGGACCGCAGGATTTGGCGCTCGCAAGAAGTGCTGAAGGCCGCATCCGGAAAGGGCCATGGAAAGAACAATAGCCACAGGTAACAATCGTGGTCTCACTTCTTACGCCTCTTTCGCAATGATAAGATCACCTTAATACATTTGCCCAAGAAATCAAAAAGCGGCATTGCTGCCGCGTACTATCTAGGGAAATATGGCTAATATTCACACTTCTTAAATAAGGGACTTTGGTGGAGAAGAAAGTTGGCCTTATGACCCTCTCCGGAAAAATAAAGAAAAGCGTGAATCCATTCGGCCCGAAAGGAGGGAGCGGCAATGGCCGAGCCACGAACCAATATCAGCAGGGGGCCGAAGCGCCAGCGCTCCTGATGGCGCCAGCGGTAAAACATAATCCCGGCCTCTTCAGGAAATTCTTCAGGAGAGGAACGCGCCGCGGGGACAATAACAATCGGAACCCGGCGAACCTCCTCCCAGATACTTTCGTCTCCCGTGCCAATACACTCCCGTAATGAAGTGTAGGCGTCATCCATGACCGAAAAAAGAGATGGCCACTCGTGCTCTCTTAGGGGCAGACCGCCTGAATCATAGACCGTCATACCCAACGGATGAATGCGGGAAAGCGTAGAAGCAGACGGGATATATACCATATAAGTCGCTTGAGCACATCCGCCAAGGAGGACGACCAGTAAAAGAACTGCGGAGACCGCACCGGTGGTTCGCATTGATCCCCCGTGTTGCTTTTGAATTACCCTAGCATGTTTGCCGAAAAAAATAAAATGTAGTAGGGTGAGATACTAATGAGTAGTGACTTAAAGTTTTTGCATGCATTCAATTCCATTCCCGGCATCGGACCGGCCTCTTTACGCGCGTTAAAAAAACATTTTGCGGCATATGAGGAGGCGTGGCGCGCGGGAGAGTCGGCTTTTGTCGAGGCGTGCCTTGATCCGCGCGCCATCCAGGCGATTCTCTGGAAAAGACCCTCGCTCCATCCAGACAAGGAACTCGAAAAACTAATCCGCGAAAATATGTGGGTGATCACGGAAGAGGACCCTGCCTATCCCGAACGCCTGCGCGAAATTCACGCTTCTCCCGTAATTCTTTACGGCCGCGGAGAGCCGAAAATCCTGGCGAGAAATCTTTCGATCGCAATCGTCGGAACCAGAAGGCCGACGAACTACGGCTTGGAAGTCGCCGAAGCGCTGTCTTATGCCCTGACTCAAGCCGGTTTTAGTATTATTAGCGGGCTTGCTACCGGCATTGATGCGCGCGCGCACGAAGCGGCCATCGAAACCAAGGGCTTAACCGTTGCGGTTTTAGGATCCGGGCTTGACCCAAATTCCATATTCCCGCCGGAAAATCGGGGTCTTGCGCGCCGCATTGTTGATACTGGCGGAGCAATTATAGGGGAATATTCGCCCGGCACCCCGGCCTTGAAAGACCACTTCCCTCAGCGAAACCGCATCATTTCCGGCCTCGCGCTGGGAGTAGTGGTGGTGGAAGCCCGCGAAAAATCCGGTGCGCTTATTACTGCACGCTTTGCCTTGGAACAAAATCGAGAAGTTTTTGCGGTGCCGGGTTCGATATTTTCGCCGACCTCGGCCGGTCCTATGCTACTTATCCAGCAGGGAGCAAAACTCGTTCGAACGGCCGAAGACATTTTGGAGGAACTAGGAATCGAGTATACTACTAAGGAGAGTGAAGAACGCGATTCTATGGCAAGCGAAGAAGAAAAAACTCTCCTTGAAATTTTGGAGAGTCCCTTGGGTATTGATGCCCTAAAAGAAAAAACTGGATATGCGGTTCCGGTCATCATGGCTTCACTCTCCATGCTTGAGCTTAAAAATAGGGTAAGAAACTTGGGAGGAAACGTTTACCAAAGAATATAATTGGATGCAAATACTAATGCGAATCATGCAGATCTACAAATAGGCAAATCACCGTACAAAAATTGATCTATCCGGAACTTTCTTATAAAATTTGCGGGATGTGTTACGAAGCACACAACCAACTGGGGAGACTGCTTAACGAAAAACAGTATGGCGATGCGTTAGAAACGCTCTTAAAAGAATCTAGGATCCCCTTCAAACGCGAATATCCTATAGAACTGGAATTCAAAAATAGGAAGCTCGGAGGAATAAGTTACGCTGATTTCCTCATAGACAACAAAATAATTCTGGAACTGAAAACAAGGCACTATTTAACAAAAGATGATTATTATCAACTTAAACGTTATTTACAAACAACCGGTTTAAAATTGGGTATTCTAATAAACTTTCGCGAGCGTAGACTTAAACCCAAAAGAGTAATAAACTCTAATGCTAAAGAACAAAATTAGCATATTCGTAGATTTGCATTATTAGTAGAAATTCGCATCCAATACTAAATGGCCAAAAACTTAGTCATCGTGGAAAGCCCCACCAAGGCAAGAACCATCTCCCGCTTCCTCGGGAGCGATTTTGTAGTGGAGTCCTCTTTCGGCCATATCCGCGACCTGCCTGGATCCAAACTTGGGGTGGATGTAGAGAACAATTTCGAGCCGCAGTACGTGATTCCCAAAAAATCAACCGCGGTGGTGAAAAAACTAAAGAAGGAGAGCGCGCATGCGGAAAAAATTATACTCGCAACTGACGAGGATCGCGAGGGAGAAGCCATAGCGTGGCATCTCGTTCAGGCCCTGGGCCTGAACGATAGCTCCCAACTCCCAGCTCCCAACTCCCAACAAAAAGGAGAAAATTCAAAAAAGCCGAAAGCCGAAAGCCGAAAGCCGAAAGCCGCGATAGAAAGGATTGTTTTTCACGAAATTACTAAACGTGCGATTGATGAGGCGCTTAAAAACCCGCGCGATATTGATATGAAGCGGGTGGACGCCCAGCAGGCACGCAGGGTCCTTGACCGCTTGGTCGGCTACAAACTTTCCCCATTTCTTTGGAAAAAAGTATACCGAGGGCTCTCTGCCGGACGCGTACAATCGGTCGCAGTGCGACTAATTGTAGAACGCGAACGAGAAATACAAAATTTCAACTCGCAGGAATATTGGACCATCTCGGCCCTTCTCAAACCGCGCGACGAAAATGAACAAAAATTTGAAGCACTTCTTGTGAAAATCGCCAGCAATACCATCGAGAAATTTGGCATAGCTTCGCAGGCCGATGCCGACAAAATCGTTCGAGAACTTAACGGCGCCTCCTGGGCCGTGGAACGCGTAGAAAAGCGGGCTCAAGCGAAAAAACCGCTTCCGCCTTTCACCACCTCTACTCTTCAGCAAGAATCTTTTAAACGGCTTGGTTTCTCAGCCAAACAAACCATGGTACTGGCACAGCAGCTCTACGAAGGAGTCGAACTAGGCGAGGGCCCGGTTGGACTCATCACTTATATGCGAACCGATTCGGTTAATCTAAGCGAGGATTCGCTTAAAGAAGCCGGCGCTTTTTTAACAAAAGAGCTTGGTAAGAATTATTCTCTTGCCTCGCCCCGCCGTTTTAAAACCAAAACAGCGAGAGCCCAAGAAGCGCATGAGGCCATCCGCCCGACCGATCCCTGGCGAACCCCGGAATCCGTACAACAATTTTTAGAGAGACGCCAATTTAAACTATACGAACTTGTCTGGCGGCGCTTCGTAGCGACCCAGATGCCCGAAGCAATATTCGACATGACGGCCGTGGATATCGCTGCCGCAACGAAAGACAAAACCCATACTTTCCGCGCGACCGGACAAATTATGAAATTCGACGGTTTCTTAAAAGTTTATCCGCTTAAATTCACGGAAATGGCCCTGCCTGATCTTAAGCCACAAGACAAATTAGAGCTTATGGAACTGAAGCCCCTTCAGCATTTCACCGAACCCCCACCAAGATATTCCGAGGCAACGCTTATCAAAACCCTTGAAAAATATGGCATCGGGCGGCCCTCAACTTACGCGCCCATAATATCCACCGTGCAGGATCGCGGATATGTCGAGAGAATCGAGAGGCGGCTGCTTAAACCCACCGAAACCGGCGTCTTGGTTAACGACCTCTTAGTTGAGCATTTCCCGGAAATCGTGGATATCCAATTTACCGCGCGTATGGAGGATGAACTCGATGAAATTGCCGAGGGGAAAATCGGCTGGCAGCCGGTGGTCCGCGAATTTTATGATCCCTTTGCGCGGCGCCTTACTGAAAAATACACCACCGTTAAAAAACATGCTGTCGCCGAAACAACCGAGGAGGTCTGCGAAAAATGCGGGAAACCCATGGTGGTGCGTCTGGGCCGCTTCGGAAAGTTTCTCGCCTGCTCCGGCTTCCCCGAGTGTAAAACTACCAAGACCCTGAAAAACAGCGTCCCTGAGACAATCGGCATGAAGTGCCCTAAATGTAAGGAGGGAGACGTCATAGTCCGCTGGACTAGGCGCAAAAAAATATTTTTTGGCTGTTCCCGGTATCCCGCCTGTGACTATGCCAGTTGGACTGACCCGCGAAAGGACTCTAAATTTCAAGCATCGAAAGATGCGTAGAAGTTTAGCTAGTCCTTTCAGCGCCCCGCACCTTTGTCGCCACGAGATGGAAGAGCTAGTCCGATAAACCCTCTACTCAAATAACTTCCGCAACACGCGGTGGCGAATAGCCAATCCCTCGACGCGCGAAGCGTGTTGCAAAATTATTATCTCGCGACAAAGGTGCGGGGCAAGAAAGAAAAACGAGGAACCTGCTAAAGAAAACTAGTCAGAAAACTAGTTTTCTTTCGGATCAATAAAAACAGCGCCCGAGGGGGCGCTTTATTTCTTAGTTCCTCGTACATCTGCCGCTACTTCAAGCCATTCAAGGTGGTCTCTCGTGGAGGTAATTGAGTCAAGTTCCGCCTTGATCCGTTGCGCCTTGAGAAACACTTCATCCAGCACGGCTTCGCATTCTGATGCGTACATATAGTACATGGACATTCCGGCCACAAGGCGTGCGGCAGTTTCGTGATCACTATTTGAGAGCCGTGGACCTTCGCCTAATTTTTGAGAACGTCTCTTGATCAAGTCTTTGGCGCGCTCGCGCACAACTTGATGAAATTCATAATTCATGGGGATCTCAGAAAGAATGACAGCTATGCATTCTGCCGCGATTTCGGTTGGACGCTTCTGCAGTACCCCCTTGAGTACCATAATTTTCTCCTTGAAAAAGGACCTTCTTTAGAATACACTATGGCTATCATGACCGTCAATTCGCTTTTGGAAAAAATGAAAATTCAGGCGCGGCCGGACCAAGATTCAGCGCTTATCAAAAAAGCGTATGATTTTGCGTCCCACGCCCACGAAGGCCAAAAACGAAAATCCGGCGAGCCCTATATCGTGCACCCCATGGCCACGGCGCTGCGGCTTGCCGAGATGCGGCTTGATGCGCCGACAATTGCCGCCGCCCTCCTTCATGATGTTTGCGAAGATACCGAATATACGATTGCGGATATAAAGAAAAATTTTGGGGATGAAATCGCATTTTTGGTTGAAGGCGTGACGAAACTCGACAAAATCCGCTACAGAGGCACGGAAAGAACCGCCGAGAGCTTGAGAAAAATGTTCCTTGCGATCGCCGAAGATATTCGGATTGTGCTTCTTAAACTCGTAGACCGTACCCACAATATGGAAACTTTGGGTCACCTGCCGCCGGAAAAACAGCGGCGGATCGCTTTAGAAACCCTTGAAATTTACGCACCTCTTGCGTACCGCCTGGGCATACAAGAACTATCCGGGAAACTCGAGGATTTAGCGTTCCCTTATGTATATCCCAAGGAGCACGAATGGATCATGCGCACGGCCCAAGAGAAATACGAGGATTGGGATCAATACGTCAAAAAAATAAAGCCCTTTATCGCGGAGGAGCTGGCTCGAGAAAAAATAAAATTCCTCGATATTCACGCGCGGGCCAAACGCTACTACAGCTTGTATAAAAAACTCCTTAAATACGATATGGATATTTCCAAAATCACCGATCTCGTGGCGCTTAGGGTAATCGTGCCGACAGTAGAGGACTGCTACGCGACCCTGGGTGTAGTACACAAGCTCTGGCGCCCGATGCCGGGAAAAATCAAGGACTATATTGCCCTGCCCAAACCCAATGGCTACCGCTCTCTCCACACGACGGTTTTTGGGCCGGAAGAAAGGCCGGTGGAAATACAGATGCGGACGGATGAGATACACGAGGAAGCAGAATATGGCATTGCCGCGCACTGGGCGTACTCCGAATTCAAAAGAACTCAAACCGCCTCATACGCCGAAGAAAAGCAGGCCCTAGTGAACCGGAAACAGTACGCTTGGATCGAGCAATTGCGCGAATGGCAGAAAGAATTTGATAAGCCGGACGAATTTCTTGAATCATTGAAAATTGATTTCTTCAAAAACCGTATTTTCGTACTTACCCCAAAAGGCGATGTCTTTGATCTGCCGGAAGGAGCAACGCCAGTGGACTTTGCCTACCATATTCATACGGACATAGGAAACAGCGCCACCGGAGCCAAAGTAAATGGCAAAATGACGGCGCTGGATCATCAATTGAAAAACGGGGACGTCGTTGAAATTTTGACGCAGAAAAATAAAAAGCCAAGCCGCGACTGGCTTGGGTTTGTCAAAAGCGCGCAAGCGCGGAAAAAAGTGTCTTCGGTTTTGAAAAAACTTCGGGAGGAGAACACGTTTGAAAAACGAGGCGGAGAAACCGTTGAACTGAATCTCACCATCAAAGATCGTGTGGGGCTTTTGAGGGACGTTACCAACGTTCTCGCTCGGCAAAAAATAAATATAAAAAAAGTGGTTACCGATACCAAAAATCAGGCCTGGGCGGTTTTATCAATCCAGGCCCCTTTTAAAAATCGCGTCCAGCTTGAGAAAACCAGGGTGAAACTGAAAGAGGTGAAAGGAGTGGAGGAGGTGGGGTATAAACTGCTTTAGAAGATCGCTCATCCACATGTCGTTTTCGGTACGGCTGTCGGACGCCCCGCCGAGGCGTCCTCACCTCCCGTGCTCGGCGTCGCTCTTTCCGCCTCCGGCGGAAAACCATGGCCGCTCCGCCTCGCAAGGCCCTCAAACGACACGCGGATTCGCATAATCAGCAGTTTACCAAACCAAAGGGGTGAAATAAAAAAAGGCCCGCGGGGGGGCCGATGGCGACTAAATAGTAATTCCATTAAAGTGAAGTAATTCGAAAAGTTCCTGTCGCGTTCTTCGCAACTCCTCCATCGCTTCTTTATACCGCATAACGATGTAGGCTGCCGGTGACTTATGGTCAATATCGACTAGTTGCACTTGAAGCCTTCGAAAATCTGCAAATGTGATACGGGTATATTCTTGCTCCTGCGCGACAAGAATATATTTTCGATCATAATCGACCTCCTGAATCCAGCCGATTCGCTTTTTTCCATCTTCCGGAGAGGTAAATAACACGAGGGGGCCAGCAGGAATAGAACTCCCATCTGCGAGATCGCGCAAAATGCTGGAAGATGCAATGGTTGTCATGCACCACTCCTATATCAAGAACCGAATCAGTCTTAACCCTCCCTTATCCACTTGTCAACCCCGCCCTTGAAAAGGACAGATTCTAAAAAGTTAAGTGGGTTTAATAAAAAGACCCTGACGTGATTGATCAGGCTCTAACTGCCAAAATAGGTATCTGCCCTCAGGCAGTCCTTTTCAAAGGCGGGGTCAAGTATCCCCCTATACCTCTCGAATAAGTTTATCAAGAATCCCTCTTAACTCCTCGTCCGAATAAACCCCCACACCTATTAAACGCTGTGCTTCGCACCAATTTCAATTGCGTTTAATAGGTGTGGGGGTAAAATTCCACCACAATTTTCCCTCTCTCCCCTATTTTTTGCACCATAACTTTGGTGCCGAGTTTCTCCGGGGGAACTTTTTAATAAGTGCTGCTAGTTCGTCTGCTGATATCATAAATAAAAATTGCCCTCTCGTTGTAAGAAAGCCGATAGAGAATTCGGTAACCGCCAATGCGTCTCCGCCACCTATCGCCTTCGCCGCCAAGCTTTACGATATCGCCGCGCAAAGGATTATCCTCCATCTCGTCAATTACCGCCTCAATTCGTTCTGCACCCCCTTTCGGTATACGCTTTAGTTGTTTTTAGCGCTTCCGGTTACGAGTACACGCCAAATCATATTTTAATTCGCGCCAAGTTACATATTCCCCTCTCGCAATTTCACGTTCGCCCCGCCGGATAGCCCGCAGTTCGGCCTTGGTAGCTTTAACCATGGGGATTATTTTCTTTAACTCCAAAAGGTCCTCATACTCTCCCCGAGGTATGACAACCAAATCGTCTCTTTGCGCAAGTTTTTTGGGAATAGTGACGACATTCATACACTTGCAGTTTATACCTACTGCAACTAAATGTCAAAAAATAAATACGGCCCGAGGGGGCCGTTTCTAATGACTCAATTCCTGAGTTCTATTGAGTTTATCGCGTAAAGCCGTGTTCGCCTCTTCCAATCTATTCAACTCCTTAACTACGTCATGCACACTCATTTGCTCTACACCCTGGCTGGCAAAGAAATGGGGATTCATGGGAAAAATATTTTCCGGGCTACCCAGACAAATTTCTACACAATCTAAGTTCTTCTCCATAACGGCGCCAAAGAAAAATCTATCCGCATTTGCTTCCGGTATCCGAAATTTAATAATCTCGCGTTCCATTTATTAACTTCCCCCGAATGATGAACTGAGTCAACTTTAGGTCTCTCGGATCAACTTGTCAAGAACAAAAAATGGCCCGCGGGGGGCCGATTATCAACTTTATATTTTGGTCAACGACATTTATTCAGTTCTTAGAAATACCCTTCTGATGCAGTCAAAGAGCGGTACATGGTCCTTATCACAGTAATGGGCGCGGAGACTAAGGAGATCTGCGGTCTGCACAAGGTTGTCTGGAGTTATGGACCTCAACCCCCAAGAAAGTGCCTCAGAAAATGTGATCCGGATCGGACCATCCCCTGAGTGTACTTTGATATCCACCGGGGATCTATCTGTAATGACTCCGTATCGCTGCCGCCCATCCATGGTGGCCTGCCAAGTGACAAATGACGCAAAGCGCAATTCTTCAGCGATACGACTAATTGCATCGGCCCGATCTATAGTCTGGTGCACCTCGTCCTCCTCAAACGATCTTCATCTACACTATACCTCCCTTATTAATTTGTCAAGTATACCTCTTAATTCCTCATCCGAATAAAATTCAACGACAATTTTTCCGCGCTCGCCCAATTTCTCCACTCGGACTTTAGTTCCTAATAGCTCCTCGAGTTTTGTCTGCCAAGAACGCGTCTCCGGATCATGGACTTGCGCAGGACGTTTTCGCGGAACAAAAATTTTTCCGGAAACTTGCCGCGCGCGGTTTTCCGCCTCTCGAACATTCAGGCGATCCATTACCACGGCATTAAAAACTAGCGTCTGTTTTTGCGGATCGTCACCGGCCATCAAAACCGCCCGCGCGTGTCCTTCGGTTATGCGCCCCTCGTGGAGCGCTTGCTGGATGTCCGGCGAAAGTGATAAAAGACGGAGGGTATTGGCAATCATCTCACGCGATTTTCCGATGCGCTCGGCAATCTCGCGCTGTACCAGATGAAACTCGTCAATCAATTGCTTGAATGCCCGGGCTTTTTCCATCGGGTTTAAATCCTCGCGCTGTACATTCTCAATTAAGGCGAGCTCAAGCCGTATCCGGTCATCCGGAATGCCGCGCCTGATTACCGCAGGAATTTGGGAGAGGCCGGCCAGGCCTGCCGCGCGCCACCGTCTTTCTCCGGCAATCAATTGATACCGGACATCCAGGCCGGTCGGAGTTTCTATCTCGCGCTTGGTAACAAGTATCGGCTGGAGCACTCCGTGTTCGCGGATGGAATGCGCAAGCCCTTTTAATGCCTCCTCATTAAATTCGCGGCGCGGCTGGTAAGGATTCGGCTCGATTTTTTCAATTTCTATCCAAAAAACAGAATCGCTCCTGCGAGGAGTAAAATGATCCTCGTAAGTGCGCGCGGCCGGAGAGCCAAGATTGACAAGAGACGGCCGGGGTTTTTCTGCTAAAGGAGAGGGCGGATCCTGCGGCTCCGTATTCAAAACCCCCGGAACTTCGTCCGGCTCTTTGTTGGGTATTAAGGATTCGAGGCCCCTACCTAATGGATCTGTCATTTTCTCGAATCAACCCCTAATTTGATTCGCGAATATTCGCGAAGAAATTCGAGTTAGATTAGTGATTAGACTTTTCTGATACCTTCCAGCTTCAAAATCTCTTCTGCGAGTTGTCTGTATGCTTTTGCCCCGTGAGAATAAGGGTCATACTGCAAAATGGTTTTTCCGAATGATGGCGCTTCGGCCAAGCTTACGTTCCGCGGAATCACCGCATCAAAGACGTAACCCGGAAACTTCCTGCGAATCTCCTTCGCGACCGCCCGGTGAAGCCGGGATTTTCGATCATACATCGTGAGTAACGCCCCGAGTATTCCCGTTCGGGTCTTGAGATTAGTATTTACAAGCTGGATGGTCTGAAGCAGATCGGCCAACCCCTCCAAAGCATAATATTCGCATTGAGCCGGAATTATTACCTTTCCGGCCGCGGTAAGCGCATTTATCGTAAGCAGGCCCAAACTCGGGGGAGAATCTATAATAATGAAGTCGTACTTCCGCCGTACCTCTTCTAAAACCTCCTTTAGTTTATATTCTCTATTCCGCATGTCAACCAGCTCAATGGCCGCACCGGCAAGCGCCGGGGACGAAGGCAAAATATCAACCGCGAGGATTTGCGTCCTTTTAATCACGTCCTGCGGCTTGGCCTTTCCGATAAGCGCATGGTAGATGCTTTTCTCAAGCTTGCGCGGGTTAAGCCCCATGCCGGAAGTGGTATTGGCCTGCGGATCTACATCCACCAAAAGCACTCGCTTCCCAAGAGCGGCTAAAAACACACTAAGGTTAATGCTGGTAGTACTCTTCCCAACTCCACCTTTTTGGTTGCAAAGAGAAATTATGCGGGCCATCACTTGAACTTTAAACCAATGAACTTTTATTTTCAACCATTGAAAAACGGGCGTTTTTATAATAAAATAGCGGTGTGCCGCGGTGGCGAAATTGGCAGACGCGATGGACTCAAAATCCATTGGGGGCAACCCCGTGAGAGTTCAACTCTCTCCCGCGGCATCTGAACGGGCGGGTTCCCGCCCCGATTTTAATCGGGGCGAGGCTCGCCCAAATTTATTTGGGCAGCAACTCCCTTCTCACCCATATAGAACCCCGGACTTGCTACCGGCTTTTCTGTATCCACAAACAGTGATATGGTGGGAATGGAATAGATAACGGGGTGGAACATGGAAGCTGGCGACAGCTCTTCGACAATAATAACTGTGGTGGCACTGCTCGTAATATTTTCGGCGCTTCTTCTTGCGGGAAGTTACGGCGAATATCTTAGGGGCAAACCATGCCTAGCATGCGGGGGTGAAGGATATATACGTACATACCTTGGCGACTCTATGTGCAATAAATGCGGCGGCAGAGGACGAATCTATAAAAATGGGGGCACCTAAAAATGCCGGTCTATCTTACTATTCCGGCAACCCATGAGATAAAACGGCTCATAGACGAACAGAATCTGGGTAATGTCTTTCTTCGCATGGGAGTAAAGGGCGGCGGATGCTCCGGACTCTCCTATTCGCTTGAGTTTGATCACGAAACCGCTACAGGAGACAAAATCTTTGAAATCGAAGGACTCAAGGTCGCAATTGATGCCAAAAGCTACCTGTATCTTAACGGCACGACGCTTGACTATGTGACACAGGGACTTACCGGAGGATTTACTTTTCTTAACCCCAACGCCGGATCCTCCTGCGGATGCGGAACTTCTTTCTCGACCTAACATAATGCGACTCTTCATGAGTCGCTTTTTCACTTGCAATTATTCAAAAAATCGACTATACTAAAATCAGTTCCTGATGGAGCGAAGACGGTGAAATCCTGGAAGAAACCGCTTTTTAACTGGTACACCCTGGCAGCATGCGGGATCTCGGCAATTCTTTACGGGCCGGCCGTCGGTTGGTATTTCATTAAAGGAGGTGGACCGGCTCCGGATACCACACTCGTCCAAGTAATAAGCTATCTATTTGTATTCGGCGTATTTGCTGCCGTGACGGTAGGAGTAGTATTACTTTGCTTTACGCTGGTGTTTATTGGCGAAAGAGGTTAGATTTTAGAGCGGCATAGTCCGCTTTTTTTAGAACCCATCTCAAAAATACCTCCAGTCCGCGTTGCGAGCGGTTTTGCGCCCCGGCGAGGCGCGACGACGAAGGCGTATCCTCTGTGATACGTCAAGGAGGAGCAACGACGCCGGGACGCAAAACAGCCGCAACCCTTCGGGATATGGCCAATTTCCGCAATACCTGCGTCGCTCCTCCTCGGAGTACCGTCAAGGTACACCATCGTCGTCGCTCCTGGGTCTTGCGGAAATTGGCTCATATCGCGGGCGGAGGTATTTTTGAGATAGGTTCTAACTTCCGTAGAATAAATACCGCGAGCCAAGCCGTTATTATACCCACCATTGCTCCTGCCAAAATATCGCTCGGCCAATGAATGCCAGCTTGCACCCGAGCCGCAGAAAGATTGAGGGCCGCCAAAAAGAACAAAACACTTGCTTTTGGGTAATAGCGCGAGACGACTGCGGCAATGGCGAAATAAAACGCGGCATGCCCCGACGGAAATGATCCGCCGCCGTCACGAAAAATCAGCTGGTTTACATCCGATAAAACCTCGAACGGCCTCGCCCGATCATAAAACATTCGCACGAGCTCGACCGCGCCGAACCGAGCAAACAGCGCCGACATTAACGCGACTCCCGCCATCTCCCAATTTTTCCGCCGGAGAATACGGAAACTCGGAAAAACAACGGACAGAGGCGGAATGGTTAAAAACCCGAAAGCAAGAATCCCCAGAACAATCCAGTATCCGAGAAATACGGCACGAAACACGATCAAGGCGTCTGTCCATGCGCCCCAAAAGGCCCAGGAATTTAACCATTGAAACACCACAAGATCTATTTGTTGTATCATAATTTTGCGAGCGCAATGAGGTTCTTAAAAAGCATCGCAACGGTTACTGGCCCGACTCCTCCCGGAACCGGAGTGATATAGGCGGCTTTCCGGGAAACTGAATCAAAATCCACATCGCCCGCGATTCTCCCTTCGGATTCCGAAGTGCCTGCATCAATGACTACAACTCCGTCTTTTACCATATCGCCGGTAATAAATTTGGGTTTCCCGATGCCCGAGATTATAATATCGGCTTTATCGAGAAACTCACGGGGATTTGCGGTACTGGATCTTACAACGCTAAAAGTAATTTTTTCGTTAAGAAGCCATAGAGCCAAAGGCTTACCCACTAAATTTCCAGCGCCAACCATAACTATATACTTGTTTCGATAATCTATTTTGTATTCCTCAAAAATGGCGCTTACGGTACCCGCTACCGGAGGATATATCTCGCCCTTCCCCGTAGCAAAATTGCCGATCGCGCGAGCCGACAACACATCAATATCCTTTTCCGGCGTTACTGAATTTAAAATATATTGGGTGTTTATATGCTCGGGCAGAGGCAGTTGAACGATTACTCCAGTATTTTTTTCTTCATGCACAATCTCGGCCAGACACTTGCGCAATTCATTCGTGGTGATACTCGCCTCAAAAGGATAAATGCGGACATCCACGCCGATTACTTCGGCGGTCTTTTTTTTCTGTTCAATGAACTTTTTCACAACCGGGTCCTCCCCCACCACCACTATTGCCAAACGCAGCTTCTTCTTGGTTACGGAGATTCTGCCCCTTAATTCTTCCAAAATCTTTTGCGAAAGTTTTTTCCCGTCAAGAAGAATCATGAAGCAACTTTAACATAAATTTTGAATGCTGGAAACCCCAGCACCAATTTTGCAACTGTTATAAGTTTGCCTGGATAATATCGGCCCATTTCTGGAATTGATGGCGGCGCGCTTCGCCCATTAAGGAAGGGGCCTATTCGGCCCGCGCACGCCGCGTGGCAAGACATAGGCAAAATTGATGCGGGGTTATTTATTTGTTACTAAATTTTGCTCTCCCGCTTTCAGCGAGATCCAAAATTTAGACAAATAAATAAAAAGCTAGCCCGGTAGTGAATTTCGGCAAAGAAAAAGCCGGCCAAGGGCCAGCCAAAGTTCTGCTACCGGAGAAGTGCTGCCGCCTCCTTCTAATGACGTTGGAATGCCGTTGTTATAAGAAATACGGATCCCTCGGACAGAAGATCACCAAGCACATTCGTCTCTCCAAAGATCCACAAGGTCACGCCGTTATTAAGCGTCGGGGTAAAGATCAGCCGCACACGACAGACCTCTCCGTTGGAAAATTGGATCTCTCCAATATGGTCGGCCCCGTTGTATTCAAAGTCCTCTAGACCAAACTCCCTTGCTCGGGGGCCCATAACCTCCTTAATTATTGCGTTAAATAACGCCTCCGAGTTTTCCGCACCTAAATTGAGCGGGAAATGGCCGATTTTCACTACGGTTGCCTTGGACATTACTCCCCGCCCCCTAAAGAACCTAGGGTAAGTATAACAGTAAAGGATCAAGAAGCGAATCCCTATGGTGAGTTTCGGTAAACCCCACTACCACGGCCTTACGACCGCGGCTTTTGGTAACAGGGTAAAGAAAAACCGAGCTAAGCTCGGTCAAAATTCTACTACTGGGCGCAGTCCGGTAGCGAACTTTGGCTCGTCAAAAACTGGCCTCGTGAGCCAGTCAAAGTTCTGCTACCGGAGAAGCGCGATGGTCGAGCCGAGCTCGACGATGGCTTCCTTAAACTAGGATAAAGCTACTTTGAAGGAGATATTTCTTTTATTTCTATCTCAATAATAGTAGTCGATTTACGTTCAAACTTATTTCTTAATTCCGGCACTACCACAAAGTAAATCACTCCAAGACACAACAATGCAATACCTACAAACACCCAAAAAAGACTTCTATCGCCTGATCCGTACGACATCTAAACCCCCCCAAATTTTCTGCAAAGATCTTTTACCTCTTTTTTTATAGCATCCGTATTTTCTCCAGTCAATACCCCATAAATCAACCGCGCAATCTCTTTCATCTCCTTCTCTTTCATCCCTCGTGTCGTAACCGCCGGTGTGCCAAGCCGAATCCCCGAAGGATCAAAGGGCGAGCGGGTGTCATACGGAATGGTGTTACGATTCACTATAATCCCGACCTGCTCAAGCCGATCCTGCGCTTCGCGCCCGGAAATCCCTAAATTAGTCAGATCAACAAGCATTAGGTGGTTATCTGTACCGCCGGAAACCAGTTGAAGCCCAAGCCGCATAAGTTCCTTCGCAAGCGCACGCGCATTTTTCACGATTTGCTTCCCGTATTTTTTGAACGCAGGCTTCATGGCCTCACCAAGACATACGGCAATGGCTGCGGTTTGATTGTCATGCGGGCCGCCTTGAAGTCCGGGGAAAACGGCCTTGTCGATTGCCTCGGCAATCGAAACCTTTGACATTTGACCTTTGACATTTGACATTACGAAACGATCTTTGCGGGAGAAGATAATCGCGCCGCGGGGACCACGCAGGGTTTTATGCGTCGTCGTAGTTACAACATCAGCATATGGAAAAGGTGATGGATGTGCTCCTGCCGCGATAAGTCCCGCAATATGCGCCATGTCCACCATAAAGTACGCGCCAACTTCTTTTGCAATTTCCCCGAATTTTTTAAAATCTATAATTCGGGGGTAAGCCGTGGCACCCGCAACAATAATTTTCGGCCTCTCCTTTCGCGCAAGCGTCCTAACTTCCTCATAATCAATATAGCCAGCCCGGCCAAGCGTATACTGAACGGGTGTCCAGAATTTTCCGGTTGCGGACACCTTCCAGCCGTGCGTAAGATGCCCGCCAAAAGGCAAAGACATTCCCATCAATTTATCCCCGGGCCGAAGCAATGCAAAATAAACCGCAAAATTCGCGGGCGAACCGGAATAGGGCTGAACATTCACGTGCCAATTCTTTCCCAAGCGAAAAACTTTCCGCGCGCGTTCCTGCGCTAACACCTCAACTTTATCAATAATTTCATTCCCTCCGTAATATCGTTTCCCCGGATACCCTTCGGAGTATTTATTGGTGAGCGGGGAGCCCAGCGCCTCCAAAACCGCCTCGGAAACAATATTCTCCGAAGGAATCAAATTAAGCGTCCGCGACTGGCGCTGGGTTTCCTCCGCTATCAGTTTTGCGAGTTTCGGATCTTTAGTTTTTAGATGCCCTAAGGCCATATACCCATATTAAAAGAATCCTAGTCAAAAAACTAGTTTTTTGACTAGGATTCTTTTAGGCAGGTACGACCGATAAAAAAATATCGAGGCACGACCTCGATAACTCGATAAGGTGGGTTTATGTAATTTATGAGGTTGAATCTCATAAACTACCTTAAGCAAACCCCCTAGCGAAACACCGGCGGTTGAGGCAGTTTCTTGAGCAGACCATTTCCCAAAACACAAAAGCCAGCAGTGCTGGCTTTACTGGGTACAAGAAACAATCTTGGCCGATTGCGGCGCAAAAATAAATGTGACGCTCGCGTTCTTAAGATCCCGGACATAGTCTTTTCGTTGAACAGTCGAGCTTAAATAGAGCTCCCCCGTCATCTCAACGCATACGAGCTCATGCTGCCTTTTTCGCTTTTGTTCCTCCGTGGCACTGACCACGACATCAAAAACCTGTTTAAGCGCAGTAAGATTCTCGTGGCGTTTATAACTTACGTTATGAATCTCAAAACGTATAATCCCGTATGGGGTTTTTTCTGAAGCCATGAGACCGGCCTTAAGAATATAAAATGGATCATTATCACTAGCAATACTAAACGTAAAATCCATTCTATAAAGTGGCCATACTTTTTGGGCAAGGGTATATCGATATGTTTCCCTCCACGTCCATCCCGGCACAAAAACCATTTTCACAGATTTCTTGTCAAACGGATTTCTTACTTGTGTGACTTTTCCTTTGTCGCCAAGGCGTTCAAGGATATTTTGAGAATAGATTTGAGAAAACTGATAATTCTTACCATCAATTTCAATCAGCTGTCCGAAAGACTGATTGTGCCAGAAGGTGCCTAAAATAGAGGAAATTATCACGGCGAGAAGGTAGCGCCTCAGTGCGTCCTCCCTCTTTCAACGATCCTCGATCACAATAACATTCTAAGCATAAAGAGGCAAGACAAAAAATATCGAGGCACGCCCTCGATAAAAATAAATCGTTCGATAACATGCTACAAGCGAGACATAGGCGGTCGAAGTGTTTTGCTTTTGAGACAATGGGAGGCGAGGTAGCTTGGTCTCGCGCAGAGCGCGAGGGCCTCGCCGACCCTGCAGGCCGCCGCTGGAGCGGCCGAAGCCTTGTCTAAAAAGCAAAATACTGAGGACCGCTATACCGAGCGAACCTCCCAATCCAAATGCATTCTCGGTATCATCATCTCCGGGTCCCAGGTTTTTTTCAATTCCTCAACGTCCTGCGAACGCTGATACTTACCGCTATCCTTATCCTTGACGTAATCCGGCGCGCCCTTAATTGGCTCAACTTCGTAAAACACCATCTGTCCGATACGGCGTCCCACCACCAAGGGAATCGTGAAATACTGCGAATTATTCGTCACCTCCATGGTCCAGCGATTGAAATATCCGACATCTCCCCACCCCGCGTCTTTACAAACCTCGATGAAATTCCTGCCAAGCGAGGATCGAGCATACATTTTGGAAACCACCCGGTTGCGGCCCCCTATAAATTCGTCCGTATGGGCAAGCACGGTCTCCCCGGGCCGGAGCAGAATAATCTTTTCATCGGACCTTACGTTTATCAAGGACATGCCGAGGCGTTCCGACACGTCCCTCGCCTTCTCGGCCTGATGCGGCCCCTGCCAAACCAGTTTGGTGGAAGTTTCGTCGTAAAGATTGTGGAGGGTTGCCCGTCCTTCCGGATGCCCCTCGCGCCAAAACCACTCCCCGAGCGTTACATCATAGCTTGTGGTCCTTAACTTCCGCTCGTTAAAAGGGTCAATGACAATATTGCCCTCCTTAAAATGTCTTAGGATAGCGTCGCGAGATAGTAGCATAGTAATTCCAATACTATCGTAGCCGCCATCTATAAAACAAGCGTGTTTATCCACTAAACAGCCGGAGGACTTAATCAAGCCCACTCAGCAATCGGTCTAGTTCTAATTTTGAAATCGCGCCGGTTCGCAAAAGAATCGGCTCATTGCCTGTAAAATCTATAACCGTTGATTGCGTTCCATCAATTTGACCACCGTCAATTATTAATTCGGGTTTTAGTCTTTCTTTCCCAAAATATTCCTTAATTTCTTTTATATTTTTTGCCGGGGGCTTTCCGGAAATATTTGCCGAGGTCTGAACCAGCGGAAAATCTAAACGGGACAAAAGTTCTAAAAGAAAAGGATGATTCGGGATACGAATACCGATGGTGCCTAGACCACCGGCCTGCCCCGCACCGAGCTTGCTCTGGTGCGGGGTCAAAATTTTAGGTAATTTCTCTTTGTGATGTAACACGACCGTGAGGGGCCCTGGCCCCGTTAGAGACCTCGCCCGCGCTTGCGCGCCCGAAGGGCCTTCGGGGCGGGCTGTCTCTAACGGGGCGAGCCACACTTTCTCCAGAAACTTCGCCTTGGCATCCGCTATATACGCGAACTTCCGCGCCGTCGGAATGTCTTTCACAAAAATCGGAAACTTCTTTTCCGCGGAGCGCGTTTTTAGCGCAAAAATTTTCTTTATCGCGTCACGGTTAGTCGCATCCCCCAAAATACCGTAAACCGTATCGGTGGGGCAAATCAGGATTCCTCCGGAACGCAAAATTTTCTCCGCCAGCGAGAGAATTTTTTTTAAAGAATTTTGCGTTAATTTCATTGTGGTCATAAAAGAGAGACGAGCACTTCTGCCAGACGCTCCGGATCGTGGCGCACAAAACCGCGACGACGGATAAAGTCTCCAAAGATAGGTACCGGCCTCTTAGGCATATCTCCCGCCACCACAAATTCGGAAGATTCCTTCTCATAATGGACTCTCCGCTGGGGTGAAGGTTGTTTGGTATTGATAATAGCGTAATCCAGCACCTTTCTGCCCAGATATTTTTCAACGGCTTTTATAAAATCCTCGGCCTTGAATCCATTTGTCTCGCCCCACTTGGTCATAAGGTTAATCACCAAAACTTTTTTGGCGCGCACTTTTCCAATTGCATCCGCCACGCCGCGAACAATAAGGTTTGGAAGAATGCTCGTATAAAGATCGCCGGGGCCGATTACAATCATGTCTGCGGATAAAATCGCCTCTTTAGCGCTTCGGCTGATCCAGGCGCGGGGATCAAGCCAGAGGCGATCAATCTTCAGGCGACCATCGTGTTTCGGGATGTCGATATTTGTTTCTCCCCGGATGATTGAGCCGTCCTCAAGTTTCGCGCAAAGCCGCACGTTATCAAGCGTTACCGGCAAGACATTTCCATGGACTCCGAGGATACGCGCCGCCTCGCTTACGGCCTCTTCAAAACTTCCGGTGAGCCGCTCAAGCGCCGTCAGCATTATATTTCCGAAAGTATGACCCTTAAATCCGCCCTCGTCGAACCGATAATTGAAAAGGTCGCTTAACATCCGGTCATCCGAATGGGACATCGCAACCAAAACCCGGCGAACATCCCCCGGAGGCAAAATCCCAAATTCTTCGCGAAGAACGCCGGTGGATCCGCCGTCGTCCGCCATAGATATTACCGCCGTCAAATCAAGCGGGTATTTCCTTAGTCCCGAGAGGACGGTAAAAACGCCGGTGCCGCCGCCGATAACGACAATTCTGGGAGTTTTATTTCCCGGTTTGTTTGACATAGCTAATAATTCGCTTCTCGAGCGAATCGAGCGAGTGGCCATTTATATTTGAATAATACACGGTTATCAGTTCGGGAACGTGCTTCTTGGCCAAATTAAGATTTTCTTCTGTATCATCAACAAAAATTACGGGTTTATCAGGGAAACGTTTTTTTATTTGGGATAAAATAAAGTGTTTCGGTCTCCTGGTCGTATAAATTCTAGCAAAGTGTCTCGGGAAGGAGGAACCGCAGCCAACAAACATTTTCTTTCGCTGCCATTGTGCGTTGCCAAGACTCAATATTAATTGTATGAACCCCCTTCTCTTAAGTCTGTGGAGCATAGCATCTACTTTCGAGTCATAATAGGTATTGACTACAAGATTATTGTGAAAGATTTTCCGTATCATAGCGGCCGGGAAAAGCTTTCCTTTATGGTTTAGTTCCTCTATAAAACCGGTTATCGAAAAGAGGCGATTCTTTTTTTCTAAGCGCTTTAGCGCCACCACAATCGCTTCCTCTGTAATACCGATCGCTCCCAACAGTCTTCTGTATTCCATGCTCTGCCGTTTGGTTTCGAAAAGAACCCCGTCAAAATCCCAGACAATTATCCCCCGGCATCGGATAAGTTGCGCTCTGGATAACTTAAACATGGCGTTTGATACTCTTCATTCTATATGGTATAACCGATCTAGAAAATAGTTCGTTTCCAAAGGAGAGAAGCTTGAAGCGCGTACCCAATGCGGTTTGGTGGCAAAAAGCTAACTTACAGAGGATCATACGCGGAACTGGAATAACTTTTGTCGATCCGCTAAATACCTATATAGATCCCCAAACGCCCCTCGGCGGCCAGGGAACCGTAGTTCACCCCAGTACATTTATAAGAGGGGAAACTGTGACCGGAAATAACTGCGTACTGGGGCCGCTCGTAATCATCACCGACTGCAAAATCGGAAATGATACGCACATCACCGATGGGGCAAAACTCAAACGATGCATAGTTGGAGACCGCGTGCGGATTCCGCATGAATGTTACCTGGCCGATGCGGTTATGGGGGATGATACGAATATCGGACACGGCACCGGAACTTCCAACTGGGACGGCCTCAAGAAGCAAAAAACTACCATCGGAAAAAGATGTTTTGTGGGAACCTTCGTAGACTTTATCTCCCCCGTTACTATTGGGGACGAGTGCTTTATAACCTCTCGCACGCGCGTATCAGCGAAAGGTCCTATTCCGCAGCACTCTTTTGTGTTTGAGGAAATACATAACGGCCGGGCCAAAACCGTCTGGAAAGAAAATTGCTCCTTCAAGTCTCCGCACCACTGGCTTTGGCTTTGGACCAAAAAGCCGGTTGACCCCGAAGTAATGAAAAAGTGGTTTAATGCGCTAAAACTTTATTTGGGGGATTATGGAGAGTGGCTGCAAACTCCGCATCCGAATCTTGACAATAAAGAGCCTGGCGAATTTTTCAGAGATTATGGAGAAGGTGGACTGGAAACACTTCTAAGAATAACGGGGGCAGAAAGATGATTGGAAAAATCTGGCGCGCCCTATCTCTTGCACTGCTCTGCGGAGCGTGGTCCACTATTGGCTGGGGATTTTTCATCGCTTTCATTGAACTTACGGTTCCGCCGCTTCGGCAGCAAAATCCTCCCCTAGGACTAATACTCGGGCTTTCTGGAATAACCGTTGTGTGGATTTTTGGAATACAGGTCTATCTCCAAATCAAAAAACCCGCCCCATTACAAAAGTGAAGGCGGGCTTTTTATACACAAGACATAAGGTTCAACAACGTCTTTATATCATCATTGACGAAATATGCATAGGGCAGAGAGACGCTCTGTCTAAATTCTTCTATCTCCTCCCGAAATCTGCCGACAATTTCTTCGTCGGCCAGTCCCGCATGCTGCCGCAAGCGCTCCCGCTTCTTTATTCGAAAATATAATTCATCAAAGGTGGGGGGCAACAGGTAAATCAACGTGCACCGCTCCCGAATACGCGGAAAGAGCCAAGAAACGGATCGAATGCTTTTATCGAGATAAAACCTCCCGCTCTGTCCTTTCAAGTCCCGGAGATGCGAGCGGAGAAACCCATGTGAAACTCCGTTGGTTTTATGATAAAAGGAGAACATGTTTCTATCTCTCCAGCGTTCGAAGGTGTATTCATCAAGAAAAATATAGTCCAGTCCCTGTATTTCGCCGGGTCGAGGGGAACGAACTACCGCTGTCGGTAACTTTCTAAAGGACATATATTCCAGCAGTTTGCCGAACGTGGTCTTCCCGGAACCCGAAATGCCGGAAACAATATAACGATTCGCTTTTCTTAACCGAGTATGAGAAAATTTCTCAAGCAGCCGAACCGAGCTAGGGCTTCCCCGATAGCCTAACGCGAAACACGCCTCTTGCACCGCCGCATTCCACTTAGCGCGCAACTCTTTATAAATTAAAGGTGGCTCCGAGTCTTCCATGCCAACTAAAACACCGCTGACAACAAAGAAGTTTCTAAAAAAAAGAAAACCCTATGATCTCGTTGACGAAAACGATAAGTTAGTTCGACTAGGCTTTCGAGAAGATGCAAAAAAACTCGGGTTGTGGCGGCGCGTCGTCCACATTTTGGTTTTTAACGCGAGGGGGGAACTACTTATTTGCAAACGCCCCCCTTGGACAAATAGCTATCCAGGACTTATCACTTCCTCGGCAGGAGGAAAAGTCGAAGCAGGAGAAACTTACCGTGCCGCCGCGCGACGAGAATTACGAGAAGAACTTAGGATCGTTTCACCCGTTAAAGAGCTTGGCAGATTTGACGTCCAAACTAAAAAGCACGGCAAAGTGATCCATCGCCTCTTTTCCACACACGCAGAAAAAGTGCGTCCTCATCGGAGCGAAATCATCGCAACCCGGTTCGTTACTATAAGCGATGTCTCGAGAGACGCACGCCTTCATCCGAAACGATACGCTTTACCATTTATCAAGGCACTAAAGTTTTATAAAAGCAAAACCAAATAATCCATAAAAAAGCCCTCCCAATTACAAAAACCGTAACGGGATTTAATTTTTAAGGGACGTTTGACTTTTTATGCTATTAGTGATACAAATTACGGAAACATTCGGAGGAGACGGATGAAGAAATCCTTTACGGCAGGTATTGCTCTCTTCCTCGTTATTGTATGTTCCTTTACATTAACATTCGCGGGAGAAAAAACCGAGAAGGAACTCCTGCAGGAAACGGTCACGCTTGCCAAAGAAGTGAAAGCATTCGGAAAAACTTTGGGGATTGAGCCAACTGAAGCGTTTACGAAAAGTACTCTTGACAAACCTCACCGCCCGCTCCTTGGCATGTATCTGAAGAAGCTAGGCACGATAACGCCTGGCTATGATATGGTCGTTAATATAAAACTAGAAACCACAGAGGAAATAACAATTAAATCCTTCGGCGTATATTATACTGTGCGCGGCGAACGCTATTCCTACTACATGAGAAAGGAGTATGTCTATGCAAGCGAAAAAGACCCCATGGTCATTGCCCCTTCCGTTGCCAAGCGGTCACTTGCGCATAAAGTAGAATCAGTTCTACACGAAGATCTTCACGATAACATGCGGACTGACGACCAGATGGATGAAGGTATTATTTTGCCGCTCGGATACCTTGCGGCGGCTGAATTTTTCAGACACAAAAATGACTATGGTAATTCAAGGGAAATGTCAGATTGGATCAGCCAGACATTGACCATGTCGGATGAGCTTAACGCCTTCCGAAAAAAAGCAGAGGAAATTTTCCGGAAGTTTCCCCTTGACGAAGCAAGAAAACGAGCAAGAAAGCTCATTGCCTCATATCCCACCTACGCACGAGATTATGACGATCAAACAAAAGACCAACACCCCGATTGGGTGCTCGAAGCAAAAATAAGCCATGATCTTGCATATTATACAAACTTCGGCCGCATCGTCCGGATGCTCAATAGCGCAGGAGACCTGAAAATACTGATCGCGGATTTGAAAAAAATGCCGCGCAACTCGGGTGATCTCAAAAATTATCTTGACGCACTCGAGAAAAAATACAAAAGCCCTACCAAATAGGGCTTTTTTGTTCCAAAAAAATCCCGCCTGAATGGATCAGTGCAGGGATATCTAATCTTCGATTTGATCTCCGCCTACGCGGAATGTTTCCGGCATAACCGTCGGCAGCCCCCAAACTAATAGAATTGCGCCGATCAAAACAGGGATGCCGGCCAATAATCCAATACCAATCTGTTTTAGCGTCAGTCCGCCTTCTTCACGATAACGCTTCAAAGTGTAAAGAGCGTTAGATCCGAAATAAACACCGCCCAAAACTAGCCAAAATAATCTCATCTGTAATTCCTCGCTATCTTAAACCTTCCTGATAATTCTACTCCACCGTCACGCTTTTTGCAAGGTTGCGGGGTTTATCCACCCCGCACTAAAATTTTGACTGCTGCCATTCTACACAACGAGGCAATCTATAATTTAACCCGTTGCGGTGTCCATCTCGCCGGCTTATTCGGGGTAGCATAACAAAAGTCAAAATTTAGTGACGGGGCAAGCGTCATACCCCTATTCAACAGTCACACTCTTGGCTAAATTCCTAGGCTTATCAACATCGTGGCCTCTTAAAACTCCAAAATGATACGCAAAAAGCTGGAGAGGCACCACCGACAAAAGCGGAGTCAGCATTTCTAGGGTTTTGGGAATATAAATTACGTCGTCCGCAATTTCGCTTATTTTTTTATCGCCTTCGGTGGCAATGGCCATCACAGGGCCACGGCGCGCTCTTATCTCCTCGATGTTCGATACCATTTTCTCGTAAACCGAATCTTGGGGAGCTATGCAAATCGAAGGGAAATTTTCATCGATCATGGCAATCGGTCCATGCTTCATCTCCCCTGCCCCGTACCCCTCGGCGTGAACGTAAGAAATTTCTTTTAATTTAAGCGCGCCCTCGTAGGCAACCGGGAGATTATATTTTCTGCCCAGGTACAAGAAATTTTCGTATTTCTGGTATTTCCGGGCAAGCTCTTTAATAGAATCGCCTTGCTTCAAAATCCTCTGCATGAGCTTGGGGATTTTTTTTAGTTCCTGGGCAATTCTCTCGCCCATTACAACGGACATTTCTCTTGACCGGCCGAGCAACAAAGTCATGAGAGCCAAGATCGCGACCTGCGAGGTAAAGGCCTTGGTGGATGCGACTCCGATCTCGGGTCCTATATGCTGATATACCCCAGCATCGGTTTCACGCGCCAGGGTTGAGCCAACCACATTCACAATTCCTAAAGCCAAAACTCCTTTCTCTTTTGCTTCACGCAACGCCGCCAGGGTATCGGCCGTCTCTCCGGATTGTGAGATCGCAAGAAAAATATCTCCATCGCGGAATATCGGCTTCCTGTATCGGAATTCGGAGGCAATGTCAACCTCAACCGGAATTCCAGCATACTCCTCAAGCATGTATTCCCCGACGCGGCCGGCGTAATAGGCCGTGCCGCACCCGGCAATCAAAACCCGCTTTGCGTCTCTCAAATCCCCAAGCACCTCGCGAAGACCGCCGAGTTTCGCCATGCCCTCCTCCGGAACTAGGCGCCCGCGTATTGAATTTTCAATCGCCTCCGGCTCCTCAAAAATTTCCTTAAGCATGAAGTGCGGATACCCGCCTTTTTTTGTCTGCTCCAACGACCATTCAATTTCGTGGGGCTTTTTATGCCGAAGGTTCCCCCCGGTATCGGAAACCCTATGTTCACGGGGGGTCAAGACCGCCATCTCCCCGTCATCCAGATAAATCACCTGCTTCGTATGTTTCAAAACCGCTGACGCATCCGAGGCAACAAAATATTCTCCGTTGCCTATCCCCAAAAGCAGGGGGCTGAAGTTACGCGCGGCAACTAGTTTTTGCGGATCGTCCCGATCCATAATAACAAGTCCGTAAGTTCCCCGAACTTTTTGGAGAGCGAAACGTACCGCCTCTTCCAAAGAGCGTGACTGCAACTCCTCCTCAATAAGATGCGGCAGAACCTCTGTGTCGGTTTCCGATTTAAATTTGTGTCCCGTGGTAGCAAGTCTTTCCTTTAGATCTTTATAATTTTCTATGATGCCGTTATGCACGAGCCACACGCGACCGGTGCAATCCGCATGCGGATGGGCGTTCTCTTCCGTCACTTCGCCATGCGTTGCCCAACGGGTATGCAGGATGGAAACGGGGGAGGAAACCGCCGGGTCGAGTTTCGCCTCAAGATTAGCGATCCGTCCTACACTTTTTTGCGAGATTATTTTCCCGCCATCAAAAAAAGCCGCACCGGCAGAATCATAGCCGCGATATTCAAGTTGTTTCAAACACTCCAGGCCCACCGTTACTGCGTTTTGTTTACCGATATATCCGATTATACCGCACATGATTCTCGGTCTTGAAATTTATCTTCGTAGGGTTACAATATCTTATAGTCAATATAACGCAAGGGTGGTGCCGATGAGTCATCGAAAGGATCCGGCGATCGAATTTATAGACAGCGACTCACGAAAACCTCTTGCGCAGGAAAAAATAGCCGAACTGGGATTGGATTATCTCGGGGGTCTATTGAAAACGGTAATTAAACGATGGAACGGGTTCATCAAAAATAGAAGGTCGAAGATCTCGTACGTTTCGGTTGAGTGCGATGAAGGAGCCCAGTTCCTCGAAATCATCATAGGGTTCCAGGGGCTATTAGAAAACATACATTGGCCTCTGGGGTTCGGCTTTCTCGCGCTCTATGAGGAAACCCAAGCTCGCAGCATAATTTGGGAACGAATAGAAATCGACCTCGCAGGCATCCGCCAGAGAATTAAGGACACAAGAAAAAGGCCCAAAACCCAAGATGAGGAAATTATCTAAAAGTAAAAACCTACGACACGGTCGTAGGTTCCTTTTTTTGTTTCATCTCTACCAAAAATGCAACGGTTCCCGAAAGAAGAAATTTTTTATTCTGCCAGGATGACATCCGGAAGCGAAACGTGACTATACCGGACTCCTGAACCGCACCGCAGGCCCTTTCAAAGCGGGCCCTATCTTCTTCCGGCAAAGCTGTTGATCCGACACATTCAAGCGTCACTTGCAAAATATCGCCGCACTCAAGGCTCACTTTATCGCGATAAGGACCGATGGCATCCTCGCTCATCTCAAAATTCCAGAATCTGCCTGTTTCGCGAAGGACACCATAGGAGTTAACGGCCTCGATGACTTTAACAAGTGTGTAACCCTGAAGATCGTCAATTATTCCTCCGTCGCCCCAAAGCGAAAGCTCGCCCTCGCCAACCACAGCGCAAAGGGCGGAGTTTACGAAACGCGCCGAAGGGATAAAATCCTCAAAAAAGAGCGCTTCGCCTCTCATAGAACTCCTCTCTTGCGCAGCCGCTCCACAATATGCTCACGCTCATCTTTCAATTCCAAAAGGATCAGGGCCGCAAGCGCTCCTGCCAAACTTCCCGCCAGAATCCAAAAAGACCATCTCTTCACGGCGCAGTCGCCCCCTTCGATTTCAAGATCTAATTTTAAACTAACCTAAACCACAAAATCCCGCAAATTCCGCGACCAAAGGGAGCGAGAAGTTGGCGAGGACCCCGCCTATACCGAACTGATTCGTTGGTGGTAATACCAACGAATCAGTCGCGGAAGTACGGGACCGCGCACTCTAACCTCGCTTTGTTCGGGATGGTGCGGTGGTTTATCAACTTGTCCTGGACAAAAAACAGCCAGACGAAACGTCTGGACTGGCAGAATCAATTACACAAGGCCTATAAACTTTGCGATATTGCCGCCCATCTGTACTCCTATACTTATAAAGTGCCACGTCCAAGGAATCACTGCCACTACTACTAAAGCTGGCCAACCGGCAGCAACGAAGGTGAATACTCTTTGATCGGATAATGATACCACGTTCTTTGGAATTTCTCCGTTATAAGTTAACACCTTCTCTAGCGTCGTACTGGCCTGGCCTGCTTTTTGCACATTTTTATACACTGTCGCCACTTCATAACCGGCGGTGAAATAGAACGCAAGGAAAACAACCGCTACTATCCCCCGGAAGACAATTTTCACGTGACCCCTTCCTTTAAAGAACGATATTTATGAGCCGCCCGGGAACAAAAATCACCCGCTTCGGCTCATTAACTCCAAGAGTCATCTTAACTTTTTCCCGCGCTAAGGTCAAACGTCTGGCTTCTTCTTGGGAAGTAGTAACTGCGACCGTAAATCGATCGCGCACCTTGCCATTAATTTGCACTATAAGCTCAAAAGTTTCTTTCTTAATCAATTTTGGATCGTACTTTGGCCACGGCTCACGATGAATCGACTGGAATTGTTTGAGATTTTGAGATTTTGAATTTGGGATTTGTTTAGAATTTAGAATTTCGGATTTAGGATTTCCGAAGAATTGTTGATACAATTCTTCGCTGATATGCGGCGCGAACGGAGCCAGAAGTTTGAGAAACACCTTGATATCCTCATGAGAAACCGCTTCGGCATTTTCTTCCAAATTATTCAGCAGAATCATAAGCGCCGAAATAGCCGTATTATATTGTAAATTCTCAATGTCTTCTGTAACTTTTTTAATCGTTTTGTGGAGTAACCGCTTTATGTCATCCTGAGGGCTAAGCCCGAAGGATCTATCGAGATTCTTCGCTTCGCTCAGAATGACTACTTGAGAAAAACGCCAAGCACGCTCTAAAAACCTTGTAATTCCCCGGATCCCGGTATCTCTAAAATCTCCTCCCTGCTCAAACGGTCCCAAAAACATCAAATACATCCTAAGCGCATCCGCGCCGTAGGCGCGAATATAATCATCCGGATTTACCACGTTCCCGCGCGACTTTGACATTTTGGCGCCGTCTTTTATAAGAAGGCCGTGCGCGCGGAATTTTTCAAATGGCTCCTCAGCGGGAAGCATTCCCCAATCGCAAAGCGCCATCGCAAGAAACCGAACATAAAGCAGATGCAAAACCGCATGTTCTGCTCCGCCGATATACATATCTACCGGCAGCCAGCGCTTCGCGCGCGGCCGGAATTTCGAATTTAGAATTTCGAACCCCGCACCAGAGCCTCCGGCACGATGCGGGGCAGGTTTTGAATTTTCTTTTGCAAGGTATCCGATATAATACCAGGCCGAATCAAGGAATGTGTCGGAAACGTCCGTCTCTCGCCTAGCCCATGATTTACACTTGGGACAACGAACCTTCCAGAATTTTTCCACGGTCGCCAACGGCGATTTATCTGTTCCGGTGGGCCGAAACTCTTTAACATCCGGCAGCTTCACCGGCAAGTCCTTTTCCGGCACCGGCTGCCAATTACATTTTTCGCAATAGATCATTGGAATCGGAGGACCCCAATAACGCTGGCGGGAAATCAGCCAATCGCGTAGCCGATATTGCACTTTTCTATTTCCGCCGACAAACTTTGTAATCTCCCATTTCGCTTTTTCGGAGTCCATACCGGAGAACTTTCCGGAGTGTACCAAAACTCCGCCGCCCACATAGGCAGGGGTTGCGGAATTCAGCTTCGCATTCCAAAATCCCACTTCTGCATGGGTCATAGTTTCATAATTTAATTCAGATCCATCCAGCCATATCACATCGTGGACTTCTTTTTCCTTTTTATCCACTTCCACCCGGGTATGATCAACGAGCTCAAAAACAACGGCAGTCGTGTAGGCGATCCTATTCTCATCTTTGTGGCTCGCAAAGTATTCCGCCCTCACCTGTCCGTCCAAAACCCTGATGAACTTCAGGTTCACAAAGCCCGTTTCTTCCCTTACCTCTCGTAATGCAGCCGATACGGCATCCTCTCCTTCTTCCATTCCACCCATCGGAAACGTAACCCAGTCGAATTTTTTCCATTTCAGCGCAAGGTATTTTCCCGTCTTCGGATCTTTTACGATCGCATGGATATTTCTCCTTTCAACCGTTTTTTTCCCTTCTACGGGAGGATTTTTCCTGTCAATGATGTTCGGAACCACTACTTCGCGCACCGGCAACTTAAATTTCTTCGCAAACTCAAAATCACGCTCATCATGCGCCGGAACCGCCATGATGGCACCCGTTCCCACGTGGCCCAATACATAATCCGCAGCCCACACCGGAATTTCTTCCCCGTTGGCCGGGTTTATCGTTTTTATGCCCTTAAGTTCAACACCCGTTTTTTCTCTCCCCTCCCCGATTCTTTCCTCATCGGTTTTGTCCTTTGACTTTTTAATATATTCGTCAACTTCGCTCAAATTTTGAATTTTGAATTTTGAATTTTGAATTAATGTATGCTCCGGACCCAACACCATATAGGTCGCTCCGAAAAGCGTATCAGGACGAGTAGTAAAGACCGTGATCGTGTCCAAAGTATGTTGCAGGACTACCGGTTCTTTTTTCCCGCAGACATGCTCCTCTTCCGCCTTGAAATCAACAATTGTTCCACCCAGGGCCGCCTGCAGAACATCAGCTTCTTTCGATGCTATGATCGCATCGCCTGAATCGCGAAGATATATAAAATTGCCGCTTATATTTTGGCGGATTTTCTTGAAATCAAATTTCCAGTCGAATGTTTTCTCATACACCCGACTAGTCGGTTCGTCTCGTTTGGACGGAGGAATTGAAAAGCCCGCGACAAGAACTAGTTTTCTCACCGGACGCGGGAGGTGCTCAATTGTTTTCAACGCAACCACAGACCCGAGACTATGTCCTAGAACCACCGTATTCTCGCCAAACTTTACATTTTTTAAAACATATTCAATCTGCTCCTGAACATTGGGTTTCTTTGAACTCGGAAGTTCGGGCGCCTGCACTTTGTACCCTCTTTTTTGGAGTTCCTCTTTAAGCCACGGGAAAAAACTTCCTTCCGGCGAACCCCGGAAGCCGTGAAGCAACACAAAATTCGGGTTTGTTTTGATTTCGAAATCAATCAGCGCTCCTTCTGACTTCCCGATCCAATTCCTCTGCGCAATTTTAATCCTCTCAGACCAGTCTATTTTCTCTAAGTTCCGAAGGAGCCGCTCGGCATAATCCGTAATTTTGAAAAACCATTGCTCTAGTTCTTTTTTTACAACGGCGGATTCGCATCGCTCGCAGACGCCAACTCGTATTTCGTGTTTATGATTTGGGGGTTGGGATTTGGAATTTGTCCCTAGGCCCTCGGCCGGGACCCAGGTCGCCTCTGGCGACCTAGGGATTTCTGATTTCTGTATGACTTGCTCGTCCGCCAGCACAGTTTTGCAGCTCGGGCACCAATTTACCAAGGCCTTTTTGCGATAAGCCAGGCCGCGCTTAAACATCTGTACAAAAATCCACTGCGTCCATTTGTAATATTCGGGGTCGTACGTCTCGAGTCGCTCCTGCCACGCAAACCCATTTCCGATCGTTGCCAGCTGCCGATAAAACCGTTTCTCGGAAATACGCGCCTGCTCCACAGGGTGCGTGCCGATTTTCAAGGCATAATTCTCTGAATGAATCCCAAAACCGTCAAGCCCTATCGGCTCAAATACATCAAATCCCTGCATGCGTTTAAACCTTCCGTAAATATCCGCCCCCGCGAAAGCATACATATTCCCGACATGCAGACCTTCGGCGGAGGGGTAAGGAAACATCATTAGATTATAAAAAGGGTGCTTGGCAAGCTTAAAATCGGGCTCATAAGTTTTTTCTTCGAGCCACTTCTTTTGCCATTTATCTTCTATATTTTGTGGGTCATATCTCATATTATTTCTGTCCCGATTCGCTACGCGAATCGCGGATCCTCGATTCCGACATTCTATGTCGGAATCGGGACCATTTTGCCTCAATTTTTGCCGGATAGTATCTCATAATCCAAATATCTTTAGCGCATTTTCTTTTGTTGTAGCACAAATTTCATCAAAAGATAAGCCCTTAAGTTCAGCCAGCTTCTTTGCGACTTCTGTCACATATGCGGGCTCATTCCGATTCCCTCTATACGGAACCGGCGCGACGTATGGGGCATCGGTCTCAAGCGTGATCCGATCAAGTGGAATAAATTTTATGACCTCATCATAATCCCGGGCAAAAGTAATGACACCGCCGAAAGAAAAGGAAAATCCGAGATCCATAAGCACTTTTGCATCATCTTTCGTGCCGCTGAAAAAATGCACAATCCCCGGATTCTCAATCTCGAGGCGATGATCCGTCGCTTGGAGAATCTTAATCAAATCTTCAAAGGCCTGCCGACAGTGTATCATAAGCGGTTTCTTAATTTCACGGCTCAAAACAATTTGCTGGATAAAAACATCTTTTTGCTTCGCCTTGGTTTCGGACTCGAGCCGATAATAATCCAGTCCACACTCCCCGATGGCAACAACTTTCGGGTCTGCGGCCAGTTTTTTGTAGTATTCGTGGTCGAACTCTTCTCCGTGCGACGTAAATCCATCATTGCTTACGGCGTCATCCTGAGCAACGCGAAGGATCTCTTTAGATTCTTCGCTGCGCTCAGAATGACTTGACGGGGATCCGCCAAGCTCCTTTTCATCGTGATACGACGCTTCGGTATGAATCGGGTGAAGGCCAACGGTTGCGTATACGCCTTCTGGATATCGCTTGGCTGTCTCAATCGCCTGCGCCGAAGTATCGCGTTGGGTCCCGACATTCACCATCCATACTCCGGCATCGAGCGCCCGCTGAATAACCAAATCCGCGTCGTCTTTAAACGCGGCAAATTGGACATGAGTATGAATGTCAAAAAGTTTTGGGGTTGACATAAGCCGCGAAATCAATACAGTAAAAAGATAACATAGTACCTTGTGTGGATGACAACTAATGGGGAGAAGACAACACACATATCGCTGGCGAGTTTGGCGTATTGCTTCTAAAGGAAGTCCCACGGGATGGATTTATACTAGCGTATCGGATACTTTAGAAGATCCGTATGAACGAAGACGTCCTGACGATATGCCCCGTGGCGAACTAATCGTCGAGGAGGTGGGTTTTTCGGAAAAGGAAGTGGACAGAAAATATTTAAGCCAACTAAAACTTCTGGGCATACCTGAACACAAAGTGAGTTCACACGAGCATCGAGGTGCGGAGGACTGACTATACCACTCTAATTTTAGCCGCGGGAACACGTTCCCGCTTTTTCGTTATTTGTCTAAATTTTCAAGACGCCAGGCGAAGAAAATTTAGCAACAAATAACAGAACCCCGCACTAATTTTGCCGCAGAATACTAGGACCCCTGCTATGGTTAGGTAAATCGCAAAAATGTTCTCGCGATCCGCGCGGGGCGAATAGCCCCATCCCTTAAGGGCGAAGCGGATCGCCAACGCCAAACTCGCAAAATTAGTGCGGGGTTTATTTTAACCGAGGAAATAACGATTCTGCCTTCTTGATCTTTATCACAGAATCTTCAAACGAAATCTGCTCACGGATTTTTTCTGCGGTTTCCGGCAAAAACGGTTCGAGCAGATTCGAAATAGCGCCGATGAGATAGCTCGCGTTTACGATAACTTTTTGAAGCGCCTCACCACTTAATTCCCACGGTTTATTTTCATTTATATATCTGTCCGCAAAAGAAATTAATTCCCATACGACGCCAAGCGCTTCGTTCAGGCGAATTTCCTCTAGATGGCGCTCATACTTCTGGAAGGCGCTGTCGCTGGCTATGTCCACTTCTTTTTCAATATCCCGTTTAAACTCGAACGATATGGGGCCTATCTTCTCCCCAAGCGCCGCCACCCGCGCGACCAAATTCCCAATACCGTTTGCAAGGTCCCCGTTGTGTCTCTCCTCAAATTTTTTGTAAGAAAAGTCGCCGTCCTCATAGGAAGATATCTCACGGAGCAGATAATAGCGTACCGGGTCGGTTCCATATTTTTTAACCAACTCCACCGGGTCAATAACATTACCCACTGTCTTTGACATTTTCTCGCCTTCAACCGTGATGAATCCATGCACGAAAATAGCCCTAGGAAGCGGAAGGCCTGCGGAAAGCAACATCCCTGGCCAAATAGCGGCATGAAACCGCAGAATATCCTTTCCGATAACATGTAAATCCGCCGGCCAGAACGTAGAAAAGCGCTCCTTACCTTCAAGCTCCGAGCCGTATCCCGATGCCGTGAGATAATTCGCCAGCGCATCGCACCATACATATATAGTATGCTCCGGGTCATTCGGCACCGGAATTCCCCACGATAAATCCTTCCGCGGCCGTGAAAAACTTACATCTTCAAGCCCTTGTTTAATAAATGACAAAATCTCATTTTCACGTGTTTCGGGAATTATTCTTAATTCCTTATTTTTAATTCTTGCTTCTATCTCATTCGCGTATTTGGACAAACGAAAGAAATAGTTTTCCTCCTCAATTACTTCCGGTTCTTTCTGGTGATCTCGGCATTTTCCCTCAACCAAATCCTTCTCGGTCACAAACGCTTCATGCCCCACGCAGTAAAGTCCTCGATACTTTTTTTTGTATAAATCCCCTGCCTCGTGAAGCTTAGTCCAAAGTTTTTGCGCTCCGGGCCAATGGCGCTTTTCGTCAGACGTTCTGATAAAATCATCCCACGATAAATTAAGAACTGTTTTAAGTTCTTTAAACTTTTCCGCGTTCTCGTCCACAAACGCTTTTGGCTCCATCCCCGCCTCTTCCGCCGCTCGCGCAATTTTTGCGCCGTGCTCATCCGTTCCCGTAAGAAACCAGACATCGTCTCCCTTTGTGCGGCGGTATCGCGCCAGAACATCCGCCTGTATTTTTTCTAGGGCATGCCCGATATGCGGCTTGGCGTTCACATAATCAATTGCTGTGGTGATATAGAATTTTTTGCTTTGAATTGACATAAGAATACTCCCATGATACGTTTATTATCGGGTCATTTCAAGGAGCAAAACGACATGCAGAATCAGACACGAGTCGAAGAAATCGTAAAAACTGCTGATGCTTATCGCAGAGAAAAAGCAAAATTTCTAGCACATCTCATGCAGTTAAAAAGAGAACTCCCCATGATAAGCCAGGGGGCCGCAACAGATGAAGAGTTTTTGGATACCCTGATAGTCATCAAAGCCGATACGGATGTCATTAACTCTCTCAAAGAGCTGTCCTCCCGTACCGTACGAATTTACGTAATAAGCAGCGGTTGCGCAAAGGAGCAGATTTATATGGATAAAAACGGAGATCTACAAATTTCAGCGGGATCAACACTGCCTGCGATCCGCTGGTTTCTTAAAC
>CAZPDF010000001.1:77222-150645 GCA_964585475.1 uncultured Candidatus Saccharibacteria bacterium | reverse complement strand
CAACGAGGCCGGAGGTTGGCGCTTGCGCCTGAACTGATGAAGGACTTAAGGCCTGGATGGCCTGGGCAATACTGTCGAGGGCCTTCTGCATGGCGGATAGAATACTTGCCAGTTCCGCATCGGATGGGGCTTGCGCAGAAACAAAAACCGGCACGCCCAATACGGAGACAATAATAAAAGCGAGGAAAAGTGTTTTCATACGCGTACCCCGTTAGAAGCCTTGAGCGAAAAAGAATTTCAAGCGGTTTTTGAGGTATCTTCGCCCCATCCCCGACTTTAAATATTTTTCTCGTGCTCTGGAGTCCTCGCGGTTAAGACTTATTTCACAATATATAACTCTCCATGGTGCCCCGTATTTGGTGGTTTTATTCTTGCCAGCATTGTGGCTTGAAATTCTTTTTCGCAAATCTTTCGTTGATCCTATGTACCACTTTCTGGTCTTTCTGCTTGGTAGAAGGTATACGCACCACATATGCTGGCTTCTAACGGGGCATATACATATATAATACAGCCGCTATAACCGCACGCAACCCCCCCTGTTGAGTTTTCCACAATAACCCCGCACCAATTTTGCGAGATTTCTTATGGCTAAGCGCTCCCCGTAGGAGAACACTTCGCGTTTCCTACGGGGCAGGTCGCTCTTATTTCAGCACATGAGCTACTTGCCCCGTAGTGAGCTTTGCTCTACTACGGGGTGCGCGCACGCACTTCGCGACTGTCATGGATGGCCACCTATCTCCGGTTTCATTCTACAGATGGATGGCAAAATTGGTACGGGGTTAAGGTTTTGTTACCAAAATTACTTCGGCTGATGCCTCATAATTTTGGACAAAGCCCTTAAAAAGAACCACAGATTTTGCGGTTCTTTAAACTTTATTCATAGAAAAGTAACAAGTCATGAAAGACCATAGAGATTTTTGAGTTCTGCTATTCCTTCCTCAAAAGGCACTTCCGGCTCCCAACCGAGAAGTTCTCGTGCATGGCTGATATCGGCGCTCGAATGTTTTGGTTCCAGGCGCGGCTCAATAAAAACTTTGGGTCCACCGATAAGATCGGCAACTTCAAGCACTGTCCGGCTCCTACCGCCTCCTACGTTTATAACCTCCCCTTTTCCAACCTTGGATGATTCTGCAGCGAGAATATTGGCGCGCACCACGTCCCGCACATGTGTAAAATCTCGTGACTGCGTCCCATCCGGGACAATAGTCAGCGGCTCGCCATTTTTGCGCTGCTCAATAAACCTGCTGACAACTTGCGCGTAAGGACCGTCGACCGGAGCGCGCGGGCCGTACACATTAAAATAACGCAGCGCTACTGTTTCGATCCCGTAGATTTCCGCAAATAGCCGGCATTTAAGTTCGCCCATATACTTTTGAAGGGCGTAAGGACTCATAGGATGCACATCCATTTCTTCCTTCAGGGGGAGTTCTTTCTGGTCCCCATAGGCCGAAGAAGAAGCGGAATAAATAACTCTTTTCGCTCCTGCGTCCCGCGCGGCCAGAAGCACGTTTAGCGTCCCGTTGACATTAACATCGTGCGTGGTCCTAGGATCCTGAATGGAGGGCTGAACCCTTGGAAGCGCAGCAGTATGGAAAACGTATTTTGCACCAGAAAATACCGGCGATATTCCTTCGAAATCTCGGATATCCAGATTATGAAAAACGGCGCGAGGGTTGGCATACTCACGCTTTCCGCCTATATCAATCACGTGAACTTCAAAACCGCGCTCAACGAGCAAGTCGGTCAAATGAGAGCCAATAAATCCGGCGCCGCCAGTTACCACGACCTTGGTCATAAAAATTCGAAATCCTAAAATCTAAATCCTAAACAAATAACAAATTCGAAATTCCAATACCCCAAAACGCGCACCCTGGGTCGTTGTGTTTGAAATTTGAGATTTCGAGCATTGGAATTTGTTTAGAATTTAGGATTTCGAATTTCGGATTTTCCGTTGTATCCACTCATGATCATGCACACTTACATCCTCCAACGTTAGCCCCTGCGAAGCAAGAAGTGTTTCGTTAAACTCACGGTCTTTACGCAGTAGATCTGCGGCCCGATCAAGGCCCAGCAAATCAAGATGGACGATCAACGCGTCCAGGTCCTTGGGAAAACAGTATCCGCCAAAGCCACGATAGCCGCCATGCGCCACATCAAGGTGCGAATCCCCGATCCGAAAGTCAGCGGCCATGCCGATTCTAACGTTGTCATAATCGGCCCCCAGTTTCTCGGAAAGCATGGCCAAGGCATTCGCGAAATTGATTTTACGCGAGAAATGTACGTTGCCGCCGTATTTTATTATCTCAGCCTCAGTTGCAGTGATTTTTACGGGCCGGTAGGTATTAAGTCCCCATGGCGACATAAAAGGAGCTTTGGGAAGAAGGGAAAGGACGAAATTAGCGGCATCAATACTTTCGGAAGTAAACCCAACTATCTGCCTATCGGGCTTCAAAAAATCTTCCCAGGCATGCCGCTCCGTAAGAAATTCCGGGTTGAAAAGAATTTTATGCTGCGGGTATTGTTTTTGAAATGATTCAGTGGTTCCGGGCGGAACGGTGGATTTTAACACCACAATTTTTTCTCCCTTTAGTATTTTTAGCGCGCTCTCTATCGCCGCCAAATCAGCCGACCCGTCGTGGGAGCGAGGCGTAGGAACCGAAATAAAAATAACGTCGGCCTGATTGACGTCATCAAAATACCCCTTCTTCTGATCAATATCATAAAGAAAGAGGTCCTGGCCTCTCACATGCCCTCTAAGCTCCTCAAAATAGCGCTTAAGGGGCGTCCCGACCATTCCGACTCCGATGATTCCTATCCGCGCACCAGAGGGCCACGACTTTAGCCGTGGTTGACTGGTGGCCCTCGGTGCGGGATTCCGCTCCACGCGCAAGCGTGAGGGCTCTCCGCGTCCCTGGATACCACGCGCTTGCGCGTGGAGCTTCATTTTGGGCTTCTCAGCAGTCATCAATTCTTAAAACCCCTATATTACTGATTAGGTTTCTCGACAGATTGCAGCATTTTCAAAAATGCCTCGGCTTCTTTAGCAAAATTCGGGTCAAGGCGAACTGCCTCCTCCACTTCTTTCTTCGCATCCTCAAGTCGTCCCAGACGCACGAGGATTGCCGCATAAGTTGCCCGATACTGCGCATTTTCGGGAGAGCGAGCAATAATACGCTTGTAGATCTCCGCTGCCGATTCAAAATCTTCAGACCTTTGGTAAACATTCGCCAAACGTAGAAGTGTGGACTCTGCTATATAGTCGAAATCAAGAACGTTCCTAACTTCATCCGCTAAATCCTGTTTTCCAGCAAGAATAGCAATGGTGAGAAGATTCGCGCCCGCTTCCACATAATTCCGATCAAGGTCCCATGCCTTCCTAAGCATCTCCAGGGTCTCGTCAACTCTGCCGGTAGATAGATAAAGCTGTGCCAACTCAAAATAGATAATCTGCTTTGTAGGACTCAATTGAAACGATTCGAGCAACACCCGCTCGGCTTCCGCCGCATACTGCGGATCAAGAGCTACGGCGCGATCCAGCACCGATCCCAGGAAAAGAAGATGCTTAACGTCCTTGGCGGAAATACTTGCTTCTTTCCTTAACTCCGAAGCTACAAAATCAATGAATTGCTTCTGCTCTTCTTTGGCATACTGGCTATTGTCAACCACGCCGCGCGCGGCATTGCCAAGCTGCTCTCGTATTTCGGTAGTGCCGAAGGTGTTATAACTTAACGCGACTTCAAACGCCTGCTTAATTTCGGCTAAAGGCCGCTGCATCTGCTGAATCTGGAGCGCCCGGATCAACGCTTTCGATGCCAAGATCGGCTTTAAGTGCAGGAAATATCCTGCCACCAAAAATGCAAAAACCAAAAAGGCCGCAGTTATATATCCCAGACCGGTTTTCGGCGTGCCGAATTTCGGTACCATCTTTTGTGAAGGTGCAGAAATTACTTCAGGGGCTCGGGCCAAATAGTGAGTGTAGGCCAAAAATGCAAAAAGTAACAAATAAGTATTCAGGTTATCAAAAACGAAAATGTTCTGTATAAGATGCGTGATGAAAAGAGCGGCAAGAACCAGGCCGTACCAAAGCGGCAGCTCTCCACGACGCATGGCTGAAAAAAGCATAAAGAATGCCGCGCCAAAGATCGAAAAAAAGCTAATAAGTCCTAAAAATCCGCTATGGATCAGCCAATCAAAAAACAAATTATGGGAACGGTCAAACCATGGCTCCTGGCCGTAGAGGCCGGGGTTGAAATACTTCTGAAAAACAAGGTAATAATTTTCCTGCCCCCAGCCGAGTATGGGCCGCTCAAGCGCGGCACGCGCCGACATTCCCCAAATCATGAAACGGGACTTGATGGTTTGTTCCTGAAGCGAGTATCTAGCAAGGCGACCGAGCTTCTGTGACACAAAATCGGTATCCCGGAATTGCCATAAAAGGAGAAGCGCCATAATCGTTGCCACAAACACCGCCACCATGACCCTTCTTCCCCAACCCCATTGAGAAGCCGGTGCGCCTAGTGCCTGCCCGTCCGACCTGTCCGCCAAAGCGTTAGCGACGGCGGAAGCCGAAGGGCGAAGGCGGGGAATCCCGGCTTGAGGTTTCTCGGGCTGAGAGGAGCGAGTAGAGTAACGAAGAGAAATACGGTTCCAGAATAGTGCGGATACTCCGAGAAATGGAATTAAAACCATCACTAGAGCAACCGTAGCGCCTCGCGTTGCCGTGAAATAAAGAATGATGAGTTCAAATAACATGGAGGCGGCGTATAAAATAACCAGCCACCACTTTTTCCAAAATTGATACAAAAGAAGGAACAGAAGCCAAATATGAAAGAGGATATAAGCCGCCAAGTAAGTAGGGTTACCAATGGTTGAATCAACGCGGGATCCTCCCTGGAGCGATACGCGATATCCTAATTTCTGCAGCAAGGCGATGTAGGATACGATAAGACTTGCTGCAAGAGTAACGTGAAAGAATATCAGCCAATCGCGCTTATTAAAAACGGATATCAGCATCACGAAATAAAGATACAGGTGAAAAATCATCATAAATCCCTCCATCCGCTCGTAGTTTGAAAAAAAAGCACGATATGGATTAGAAGCCAGCAAATCGGCCAGAAAGAGTATGCCAATAAAAGCCGTTGCCGTTTTAAAAAGCGGGGTGAGGCGAGGGCGAAACTCCTGACGTGCTACGGCAAGACCGGCCCAAAGCGCTAAAGCAATCTCGATAATAATCCGGAAAGTAAAATTCTTCCCCGTGATAAAGGGGAAAAGCATGGAGGATGAAACGTAAAGAGGAAGAAAAGGAATAATCCAGAGCCCAATCTTCACAATCCAGAGCATTATATTCTCTGCAACGGAAAGACGCATAAGAACTATACTATGCGAAGCTGTCAATAATTGCAAGGTGACTTAAATAACCTTTGTCAAACGGAAAAGTACGTAACGCAACAAAAATGTTCCCCCGATAACCCCGGTACTCGCAACCAAGGTTGGGATTTCCAGAACATCAATAAAAAACCAGAGCAAAAAAATGTTGGCGGCCGAAAAAATGCCGCTCACCCAAAGATAATGGAAAAAGCTTTTTTCGAAAAAATATCCCAAAAATGGAATCTTTTTCGCCCAGGATGCAGTTTCCGAAAACGTGTTGCGCGGAGGATTCTCCATAACACTTATATCGTATCCTTCAAATACAAACTATGTAACGATTTTAGTAAAAAGCTGGTTTTAATGATGAGGGTGAACTGGCTAATTCCGCATCAGCTCTGCTGCGCGGTTACCTTAGGAAGGTTCTCGACAAGCTCGAACAATATTCTCCGAGCGAGCGAAGCGAGTCGAGGAGTCTCCTTTGATACCGTGCTGCTCTGCAGCGCGGAGCGTTATTTGGATTATGGCTGAATTTATCGTATACTTTAACTATGTCTCAAGCAAATAAGGTGGAGAAGCTATCGGTGGTAATACCGGTATTGAATGAACGAGAATCGCTTCCCGAACTTCATCGAAGATTGCTAGGCGTGCTCACCGAGATACGCGTGCCTTATGAAATCATAATTGTTGACGACGGATCGACTGACGGAACTTTCGATATTTTGCGCTCCCTTCCCTCGGTCAAAGCATACCGTTTCCTGCGTAACTACGGAAAAACCGCGGCTCTGGCCTGCGGTATTCAAAATTCTTCCGGGGACGTCATAATCACTATGGACGGAGATTTGGAAAATAAGCCGGAGGATATTCCGTTTTTTATAAAAAAGTTTGGAGAAGGATATGATGTAGTTTCCGGCTGGCGAAAAAATCGCTGGACCAATCAATGGCTAACCCGCCGTCTTCCGTCTGCGGCGGCCAATTTCCTTATCTCCAAAATCACGGGCGTTTCTCTACACGACCACGGATGTATGTTTAAACTTTTTCGTAAAGAAAGTTTGAGGCCCGTAGTGTTTTTGGGCGATATGCATAGATTTCTTGCGGCTTCTGCCGTACTCCACGGAGCAAAAATTGCAGAAATTCCCATTTCTTTCGAGCCCCGCAAATACGGCAAATCGAAATTCGGGTTTTCCCGCACTTTCGGCGTTATACTGGACATAATCGCATTCCGCTTCTTCATGAAGTACGCTTCAAGACCCATGCATTTTTTTGGATACACCGGTTTTATCAGCATCTTTCTCGCGCTGGCCTCCTCCCTCTGGGCAATTTATCTAAGAGTCGTGGATAGCACCCATTTTTCTAGGACTCCTCTTCCGGTTTTAATTGCAATTTTTACTGTGGTGGGGATTCTCTTGATTCTTCTTGGCATAGTTGCCGAGATGATTATCCGCGTATCCTACGGCGAGAAAAAACTTTACGAAATTCTGGAAGAACACCATGGTTAAAAAGGAGAGCGCCAATGAAATTTGGGAGGGGAATAAAAAAAAACATTTGAGCAAGAACCCCTTGCTTAAATTTTTATTGCGGAAGTTCAACCGGGATGTGGTAAACTTGCTAAAATCCCAGAACCCCAAAACCCTTCTGGACGTAGGGTGCGGAGAAGGATTTACTACGAGAGAGATTGCCTCCTCCCTGTCGGATTCCCAAATCGTTGGTGTAGATATAGAAAAAGAATTCATAGAATATGCCAGAAAATACTCCGCGCGTCCCAATATCACCTATCAAATGGAGGATCTTTTTGCCATGCCCAATACGACGAGTCCCCAGTATGCTTGCGTAATGGCCAATGAACTTTTGGAACATCTGCCGGATGTCCGCTCGGCCCTCGAACTATTTTGCCGCCTGTCCAAACGCCTAGTCCTAATTTCTGTTCCCAATGAACCGTGGTTTCGCATAGCGAATTTTCTGCGCGGGAAATATATTAAGAATTTAGGCAATACTCCCGGGCACATCAACCATTGGACCAAACCGGAGCTTATCCGGCTTCTTAGCGGCTACGGCCGGATAATAACTGCTAAGACCTCAACTTTTTGGAATATTGTGATTTTCGAACGAGGGTAACCGTTGCCCCCTAAAAAGCATTATTTCTGCTAAATAAATAACGAGGTTTCGAAGCCCCGTTAACTTAGCCATCTCTCAAAATCGGTGAGGAACTGATTTACTACCTCATCGGTTTTGAAATGCGAGACCATCTGTGGAAAGAACTTGGGCGGGACGGTAACGATATGAGCACCGGCAAGCGCCGCATCCCGAATATCAGTTGCCGTGCGTATGCTTCCCGCAATAATCTCCACCCTGGGATACGATACATGCAGGAGTTTTCGAGTCCTACTAACTACTTGGGCCGGATCGAAGTCACTCTCATCAAGAACACCATTCTCTATTGCTTTGGCACGATCATTAATACTCTTGTCGTTTGCGCCATCACGGATTCTACCCCAAAAAAGCGAGACGTAACGCGCACCGGCAGCCGCGGCAAGCATCGCCTGATTCACACTCATGCAACATGTACAGTTTACAGAAAAGCCGCGTTCATTTAATTGACGGATGACTTCGAGTTCATCCCATCCAATCTGTACCTTCACTGAAAGTGCATCGTATTGAAAGGTTTCGCGGAAATCCATTGCCTGGCGTAAGATCTCGTCTGGATTTCGTGAGAATACCTCGACCGAAAGATGCGGTTTCCCCATAAGTGAAACCTTATGTCTTCGGATAAGCTCAATGATCCGTCCAATGTGCGCCTTAAATTCGGTCTTGGGTTCTTTGGAAAGAAGCGAGGGGTTAGTAGTAATGCCCCGAATGAAGCCGCGCTTGAGTGCCTCCTCAATATCCTGCAAATTCGCAGTGTCAACGAATATCTTCATCGTATCCTCCCCCCTTCAAGACGTTTTATTAACAGTACCGCATCATACAAACTTGACGCAACATAATCGCTCCTGACGCTTTCATTGTACGAGGCCCGGATAAGAATGCTTTTGCAGCCCGCGGCTTGTGCCGCACCGGTATCGCTCACCGTATCGCCGATCATGTATGAGGCGCGAATATCAATACCCCATTTCTTTGCCGCGGCAAAAAGCATTCCGGGCTTTGGCTTTTTGCATTCGCAGCCATCTTCCCGGATATGGCGACAGATATAAACGTCATCAAAATCAAGTTCCTCGACGCTCGCCTGCATCCATCTCCACTCTTCCTCCGCAAGGTATCCATGGGCAACATCGGGTTGGTTCGTAACCAGAATCCGTAAGAATCCCAGAATCCTTAAAATCGCAAGGGCCCGCGCAACATCGGGGTAGAACGCAAATTCTTCACGCTTGAAAGGGGCCTTGGGAATTCCATCTCGCAAAACAGGCCGCACGATGACGCCGTCGCGGTCGATAAAAACCGCCCGCCTACTCATTAGTGCACCCCGTTGTCGAAGGACTTTTCTTCCTCTTCCGCGATTAATCCCTTAAGAGTGAAAACAACAAGATGATGCAATACCACGTGGAAGGACTCTACCAGCGGCGTGCCAAATTCTGGATCCGCAACCGGAACAACAAGGCAGACGTCAACCAGATCCTTCATGGGTCCTCCGTCAAAACCAGAGAAACCGATCGTCTTTCCGCCGCGATCCTTGATGTATTGAAGACCCTTTAGAAGATTCTGCGACCATTTTCCTCCGACATCGGAACCCGAACCGCCATGAACACTGATGCCAATCCCTATGCCGCCGCGCTGGTAATAAGTATCAAGCCATGCAGTAAAAATGTCCTCTTTCGGGCGATCGTTAACTATGGCGCTAATGAGGGGGTCATTATCCCAAGGCGTATAGGCCCGCAGACCCCGGTGACCCGGCTTATCGTTTACTGTCTTGGCAAGATCTGCCGCAAAGTGCTTGGCTGTTGATTCGGATCCGCCATTACCCAACGGAAACACCGGAGTATTGGAAAGCCAGGCGGTGAACAATATATCTACAACTGTATTAATCTTTTTCTCTTCGCTTTTGAACCTGAAGTAACGCGTAATCCCTTCCGCATATGCTAGATACTGATCTATATACCGCTGCGAATTGAACATTTATCCCTCCGCTATCAAGGTGCTGTTTTCTCTTATATAAAACTAACCACACTCTGTAAAGGTATCAAAAAAAGGGCCGCGTTTTTCACGCGGCTCTACGCTCTTGTCATAAATTCCTGGCAGATATGACCTCTTCCCTATTGATCTCCCGCCAATCTCTGAAAATACGTCGAGCACCGGCCTCAATGAGCTCGGCAACGGTATGCGGCTTCCAGTAGATCGGCATACCGATAACGGGCGATCCGGCCGCAACGCCAGCTTTGACTCCGCGAGGAGAATCTTCAAATACAAGCTGTTCGCTCGGGTCAACTCCCATACGCCGCGCCGTCTCCAGATACACATCCGGAGCGGGCTTCGTATTAACTACGTCACCGGCGAAAATAATCAAGTCCGTCGGAAAAAACCGCGAAAGACCGGATCGAGAAACAAGCATCTTTCCCTTTTCCGGATCGACTGCAGAACCTATGGAAATTTTATATCCCCGCTCGAGAAGCCACAAGATAAAATTATCCGCTCCCGGACGCAAAACTATCTCGGCCCCATCTAAAAGGCGCTGATAATGAAACCGGCTACGCTTGAGAATAAATCCAGGGTCAGCTCCGACAAGTTTAGCCATCTCTTCGGCAATCTTCTCGTCGGGTCCACCGATAAAGTGCGGGATTCTAACCAAACACTCTTCAATCGTAAGATCCAGACCCACATCTTCTGACGCCAGAACGTGGCCTCCATGATGAAGATGCTCGAGATCAATGAGCGGTCCTTCGAGGTCAAATGCGACTGCTCTCACTTTAGGATGAATTTCCGCCATTACTTTTCCCTCAAAAGAACGAGTTGCTTTCCTATTTCTATAACATAACGGCGAAAGGCACAAGTTTCATGTTAAAAAATCCTCCATGTTCCAGTTGATATCGCCCGGGGAACGAAACGGGGGCCTCGGTTTTCCGAACACCATAAAGACCGAATGGTCCTTTATAAAACGATTGAGCATTGAGGACAGATGATACTCGCCGCTTGAATGCAACTCCGGCTGGTAGGAAAAAATGTCCGTGTTAACCAGGATCGTCCCCATAGCTGACCAGTTTGACTTCGGAAGCTCCGGTTTTTCAATAACTTCAAGGATCCTTCTTTGGACATCGGTTATCGCAACGCCGCTCGTACGGGGATCAGAAACCCGTGAGCATACCCACGCAAACTTATGAGCGAGACATTCCTCGATTTCTTCCCGCCGCTGGGGCTCATCTCCATAAAAAATGAAAAACCTCTCCCCTTCTTTAAAAAATTCCCGCGCATTCAGAAGTCCAACCGCGTTCCCCTTCTCCGAACCTTCAACGTAATGAATTTTCCTCCCTTTATGCGAATCGCCAAGATACGATTTGATTTTATCCGCAAGATATTTAACCGAGACAATCACCTCGTCTATTTCTGGGGGCAGGGCGTCAAATACATAATCGATCAGTTTTTTACCCTGCACCTCAAGCAGTGGTTTTGGGGCCGTGAGCGTAAGAGGCCGCATTTTTCTTCCCTCCCCTGCCGCAAGAATAACTGCTTTCATATCATTATAAAAATGGTTGCGTTGTTTACACTTCTCATCGCGGCCCCCTCGCCCCGCCCTTGAGAAAAAGACGCTCGGCGGGCTTTGGGCAAGTTTAAACTTTTTTAATCTCCGCCTCGCTAAGCATCCGGGCCGCAACAGGACAATATCTTATCACCGGCCCCTCACTTCAGCGTCCCTTCTGATTCTTTTTCTCAAGAGCGGAGCTCGACCGCGATGAGAAAATCCTCTATCTACATTCTCTCCCGCGCGGGCCGAGGCGTATGCCTTATCGAGGGCCTTGCGCGACCGAGCGGGCATGGTTCCCGCTCTAAGCGGGAGAGCGAGGAAGCGCACGGGAGGTGAGCCCCGACGCTGGTCGGGGCGATAGCCGTACCGAGAGAAGGTATACGCCGAGGGATTCCCGCGCGGTGGTGGAAATAGGAAGTGTAAACAACGCAGCTATTTCTTATTATAAAAGAATCTATTGGGAAAAAATTATTTTGCTTCCCTCTTCCGCAAAAGAAAAAGGATATTCGGTCGCACCCATGCGCTCAAGTGTCCGCGAAACCTGTAATCTGGTCCTCTGGTCCGGGCAGACCAGATACAAAAAGCCGCCTCCTCCGGCACCCACCACAAGCCCGCCTATGGCGCCCTGCTTCTTTCCGGCATTGATAAGCTCGTCCAGCCGCTCGTTGCTGTTGGAAAAAGTTTTTTTCTCAACCTCCCAAAGATCGTTTAAACTCGCCCCGAATGACGAAAAATCTCTTTGCACCAGGAGTCCGGCGGTTTGACTGCTAATCTCACGGAAAGAATGCATAGCAGTGACAATTTTAGGATTTAGTTCTTGGAGCTTACGCTCGACCGGACTTAGCATTTGGTTGGCCGGCCTCGATACTCCGCTGTATACAAGGAGAACCATTTTTTCGAAAACTTCTTTCTCATTTTTCTTAAAAACAACCTTCTTAACCTCAACGCTCCCGTTCCGAAGGAACGAGAGTTTACAAATCCCGCCGTAGGCCGCGAGATACTGATCGTGCTTTCCTATGGGAGAATTTAGTTTCTTAATCTCGATATGCGCAGCTTCTTCCGCGAGGTCGCGCGGGTCTTTTTTCCGCCCCTGAAGCGTCCAGAGGGCATTAAGAAGCCCTACCACAAAAGACCCGGAGGATCCGAGACCGGAAGCCAAAGGCGCATCGGTGAAAGACGCAATATCCACTCCCGAATTTATTCCGACGTGCTCCAAGACAGAGCGCACGTGCGGCTGGTTAATCCGGCGCGCCTCCAGCGCCTCCTCCGTCTTCAAAGCATTATGGAATACAATTTTTCTGTCGCCCCTACGCTGAGCCACAATCGTCACATATTTATCAATGGCTCCCGAAAGAGCGTCTCCTCCAAACCGCTTGACATACGGAATAAGATCTGTCGCGCCGGCAAGATTAATCCTATACGGAGTTTTTGAAACCGCAATTGATTTTTTAAATGCCCTCATAGATTTTATAATATAACGAAACTACCATACCATTTTGTTTTACAGTAAAAAAGCCGCTGGTTAAGCGGCTGAGACTTGATACGTCTTCTTAAGAGTTTCAAAAAGAAAATCCACCAATGAAGGAACTCCGGCAATAAAAGCCATGTTGGGACAACTAGGGTCGTAACTTGCAATATCCGGGGCATTAAGCGGCACAATGGCTCCGTCTCTATAATGGTAACATTGCATCTTGCCCCCTACTCCTTCAACCAAGGGATACCCGGCAAACCAATCCCAGGCCTTCTGAGCGGGTTGGATAAGAGCATCAATCCTTCCGGCTGCAACATACGCCAAGCCAACGGCGCAGGAACCAGTACAATTCATGGTTCTCAACTGCGGCCCAATCTCGGACATAAACGGGGCAAATTTATTCAGAAAGAAAATGTCCGGCCCGATATAAACAACGCTGTCCTTTGGCTTTTGATTAAAGGGTACCACGGGCCTGCTTTTCACCTTGCCGCTATTTTCAAACATCATAACTCCTTTTCCTCTCTCACCCACCAAGAGAATTCCTCCACGAAGCATCGGGGCAAATATTGCGCCTCCGATGTGCTGCCCATCCACCATGACCCCGACCGAACTGCTCCACTCCCAAAGACGATTCTTGAACATGCTCGTTCCGTCAATAGGATCAATGCCGTAGACAACACCTTGGGCGATGGTATGAAAATCTTTTGCAGTAATAACTCCTTGAACGATCTTGGCATCCATCTTCTCCGCCTTCTCTTCCGTAAGAAACCTGGCTTGATGAGATCTACGGCTTAGAAACCGCAGAATCATTCTTTGTGCAATGTGATCCGCCGCCGTAGTTGTCGCAACGTGGCCATATCCCGCATCGAATTTTTTTTCTGACTTGAGCGGCTTTTTGGAAAATCCGATGCGAGAAGCCGTAATTCCGGCCAGTATAACTGCGTTTGCGGCATTCTGCACAAGAGGAGAAAAAAGACCCAACCGTACCTGCATGAATATTTACCTCTACGTGGAACTCTACGGATAATACTAAAAAGCGGCCATCTTGTCAAGCTCACCTACTGGATACGTTTAGATATCTCAACACAGCACATATATTTTAAGTAACAAAAATCCTGCCCGGTAATACAGGCAGGTTTTTCCTTCAAGGGATATCTATTTCTTAAACCATTTTCTAGCTGTTATTTTAGCGGCAGCGATACATTGTTTTGCTTCTTTTGCGCGCGCGGCCATTAGCGATAGGTCGGGCGCATGACCTGCAAAAAAGTCCAGTATTTCCAGCTTCCTTTTCTCGGAAGCAGAAGAACTTTCGTCCGAAGTGTCGATCGCAAGAAACGGATAAGCAGTAGGCACCTCGTAAGGTATTATGCTTTCTGCAAGAGCAACGAGTGCCTGCTCCTTCTCCACGGCGTGCTCGAATCGTGCTAGCATTCTACGTCTGGCAGTCTCAAAGTCACAGAAGAGCAGCACTACGCGCAAATTCACCTTTGAGGGCGGGTCAGGCGGTAATACTCCGCGTTTTGCCGCTAGTTCTTTCTCAATCCGGCGTAATCCATATTCGACTCTTTTAACCATGTCTGCCAGTTTTCTTTGATGCAGTTTCCTGCTTCGTACCACTGTATCTAGCAATACTTTGTTCACCTGATCTACTAGGACGGCCCGTTCCGTGTCAACGTACAAAAGCTCGTCATTGTAAACGCACGTTTCCCAGTTGGTAAGCAAATTATAAAGAGCAAGATGACCAAGGGTGTTGTCTTCTGCCGGAGGCGAGACGCGGTTGGCGTAGTGACGCACGCGAACCGTGTCTGTCGAAGTCTTAAAGACATCTGATCCTTGGTATTCTGGCAATTTGCTCAAGAACCCAAAATAAGTAGATTTACCGGCGTTTACATGGCCAGTTAGCATATGGATCTCTCTATCGATTGCAGTCATTCGCTCCATGGCATGCCCCAATGAAGAACTGTGTGCAGTGTACTGATTTTATGATAAAAAGTCAAGGATTCGTTATCCAGAACTGTAAAGAGAATTTATCCCGAGCAGATAAACTTAGATATGTATTATTATTCAATTTCTCTGACTGTTGTACGCAGCATCTCAAGTAGTCGATCGTGCAGTAATCCGTTTGAAATGAGGTGCCCGCGAATGTCTCTATCATAACGTTGGTCATTGCCGAAAAGATCAGTAACTTTCCCGCCAGCTTCTTCCACGATCACTTTTAGCGCTGCGGTGTCGTATGGTTTAGTGCCTTGAAACATCGTACCCGCTAATTCACCCGCTGCCACCAAAACGCCCATATAGGTTATTGAACCTACGTCTATGATCTCTCCAGATTCGGTTTTCAGCGCTTGGCCCAGTGCGGAAAAATCAAATGGTTCATCTCTCCATCCATAGCAGACTCCAAACAAGGAATTTTTAATTGTATTTTGCGAAGAAACTTTTATCTTTTCTTCGTTCAAAGAGGCTCCTTTATTTTTTTCCGCAAAAAACATTCTTTCCATGAATGGATCGTAGACGGCTCCCGCGATACTCTGTCCTCGTCGCGTAAGAGCCAGTGAAAATACACAAGTGGGTATGGCATGTGCAAATGGTTTTGTCCCGTCTACTGGATCGCATACCCAAATAAATTCATTATCACCGGATAAATCACTGTTCTCCTCGGCAAGAATACTATGCCCTGGGAAGGTTTTTTTCACGCTGTCAATAACCATCTGATTTATGATGCGATCAGTCTCGGTAACCACCGAAACGCCATCTTTCCATTCTTTTTTCATGCCGCGCGTAAAGTTTTTTTTAATAACCGTTCCTGCCTCTTTGGCAAGACCCAGAATAAACTTTTTGTAGTCCATAAAGAAATTATTGAGAATGCAGTTATTTACTCCGTTACTTGAATGCCCTGTGGTCGAGTCTGACTCGACTGCGGTCAAGTAACGGGGTTTGCATTCTATCAAAATAATTTGCTGAGTATATTTCAGTATAGAACGAAACGGGGTAAAAAACAAAAACGGGCAGAGCCCGTATTTTTTATTTTTGCATACTTAATAGTACTGCGCCAATCAGCATAAGTGCACCCCCAGCCAACTGTATAGGCATGAGGGCTTCGCGAAGAATAGCGATGCCCAAAAGCGCAGTCAATCCGTAGTTTAATGTTACAAAGGGCATCGCAACGGATAGTTTTATTGATCGAAGAGCTTGCCAGAAAATGTATGCAGCAAATATAGTGAGTAATCCAGAGGCAAAAGCCCAAGACGCTCCACGAACATTTCGCTCGATGCTAAAACCTTCCCACCCAAGGATGAAACTCATCATTACTATAATTCCCAAAACCTGCCAGCTCACTGCAGAGATTCCGTTGAGATAAAACAATGAGAGCTTCATAAAGAAATTGCTGAGTGCCCATGCAACTACCGCAATTAGAAGCTGATCCATATATCAATCCTCTAGTGTACTGGGGTGACGCTATCACACTATTTGAAATTCGTCAAGCGCGCGTTTTGTAAAAATCCGCTTCTTCATAAACCACACTCCGTACAAGCCGAACATGACGAGGAAGGGCGCTATAGGCAGACGATAGCGCGGCTGGGTAGACGGTCCAATTAAATAAACGTGTACTGCCACCGTATAAAGAATGCAGAATAAAATAATCAGTGCAGGCAATCTTTTATTAATTAATTTCCGGTCGCGGAAAAAATAATAAAAGCCAAAAACCGCGCCGATAGTCATCGCTATCCAATAAACTCTGCCTATGGTTGTCAGAATAAAAGCCGTTACGCATCTAAAACTGCAAAAAAATCTTTCCTTCAGGGCCGATCCCAACTCCCCCCAATTGGCCATGGCTAAAATCTCGCGCAAGGGCTGCGAGGGCCGATCGTAAAAACGAAGCAGGCCGTACTGCTCCAATAAATTAGACCAGTTGGCCTCGGTAAGAAAGTCAAGGCCCGATACGGCAGAAACCCTTAAATACTCTCCGGGGTATTTGCGGAAAATGGCACGCGCATGTTTCAAGGCCCAATCACCGTAGGAAAAATTCTCCGTGATCATAAACCAGGTCAGCGAGTCAAGGTCCTGCCTATAAAAAACATTGGGAAAGTCGGGAAACGGCTCCAAATTCATTTCTCTGCGAAATTCCGCAAAGGACCTCTTCCTTGCTTCCCCTTGAGATATGCCCTCTCCAAGGGCTCTTACCGCAGGGGAGATGGAGAGAAACTGTGCTATTCCGCCGGAAGAGGTCAGAGACAATATGCCAAAAGCTTTATAATTGCGTCCAAGCCAGAAACCAAAAGGGAGCGCTACGATCAAAAACACTAAGCACCCGCCATAAATGATTTTTCGCATTGGAACTTTGATTCGGAAACTAACCCATAAAAACATAGAGCCGTACAAGAAAATCAGCAATAGCGGCGTGGGTCTTATGAAAGACGAAAGAACCAAACTTGCTACGGCTAAATAGAAATATTTAAACCCCGCCTCTCCTTCGCTCGGCGGATTACGCTCCGCAAATTTAAGCAAAAAATATAAAGAGAGCAGTAAAAATCCAGCGGCAATCAAATCGCTCATAAGCATTAAAGTATTAAGAAGATGGTCCGGGTCAAAAACCATAAACAAAGCCGCTAGCATCGAAAGAGTTACACTGGAAAAAAGGTAAAACGAAATTCTATAAGTTAGGAGAGCAATCAAGCCAAGAAAAATGATCTGCAGCGCCAAAACCAAAACGTTGCTGCCAATTAGTATTTTGGATAAAGCGAGCAGCAGCGGGTAGCCGGGCAGACGGGTGGCGCTCGGCAAATAAGGAGGCGCCTCCCGCAAAGAAAAACCGTTGCCTTCAGCGAGATTCTTTCCTAGGATGTCGTACTCTATGAAGTCAAATCCGCCCCAGTAATAATTTTCCGGACCGAAATAAAAATAAATCAGCAAAAATAGAGCTGACACGGAAACGATCGTAAAAATGATGAGGAACGCCTCTTTTTTTTCTAATCTCATCCCGTTAGAAGCAGATCGCGATCAAGTGATCCGATCCACGTGGGTTATTTATAACTAAAGTGTTGTACATTATAGATATTTGTTATTTTTGATATGCGATCGCGGCTTCTAACGGGACTCATGGTTTTTGGACGACCAACATAAGAGAACTTCCCAGTGGGATCGAGAAAAATCTGATAAATACTTTCTCACAGCGCAAGATAAATAAAAGCAGGGAATTAAGAAGAACCGGAAATTCGACGTCATAGGTCTTAGCTTTATCCTTTTTTTGAGCGCCGGAAAAAATCTTATCACGAAACAACCGCAAATAATTCACCAGAACAGCCACGGTTACAAAATGGCTTTTTTCGAGCACCCGAAAACCCGCCTTCTCCAATTTGAGAATTATGTCTTTTTGCGCATATCTCCTAAGATGGTGCAGGGCCTCATCATGAGCGCTCCAAAGCCAAGGATGCGCGGGAACAGTTACCAAAAAGATCCCGCCGGTCTTTAAAATCCTGAACGCACCCGCCAGAACTTTTTCTTGTTCTTCAACATGTTCCAACATATCTAAGGCGCTCACCATATCAAAAGATGCATCCGGAAAAGGAATATTCTCGGCCGAAGCGCTAATCAACCGGGCAAAGCCCCGGTTTTTGGCAAAAGAAAGAGCCGATTCCGATATATCGAGGCCGGTCACCCGTCCGAATTCCTGCAAAATCAAAATGTTTCCGCCGGGGCCGCATCCTATGTCCAAGATCTCGCGCGTCAAAGAAGGGGAAAGGTGCCTCCGCAACGCATCCCGCAGAATCTCTCTCCTGCCTATATTCCAAAAATAGAAAGATTCTCTACGCGCCAAATTACTATATTCATATTCTTCCATTTTCCGGTAAAAAATTGTTGTCTTAAACTTTTTCTTTACCCCGCTCTTGAACCCCGCCCTTTCGGAAAAGGGCGGGGTGAATGTCTCGCGGTCGTGACGCAGGATTACCGAAGCGTTGATAGTAGTCCTTACAGCAGGGCTTAATGCTCCACAATCAAGGGCGGGGTTTATTCTCTACTATATCGCTTACCACATAAGGCAGCATATAGCGCCCCTCATAATACACGCGTACCAGCATCTCCACCATAAATCCCATCATGAGCAGAATGAAACCGGCCAGAAAAAAAGTCATGGCTAAATAGGTATAGGGAGATTCTATAATATGAATTCCTTCCATAAAAGTTGATATAACCGCCAATGCGGCAAATGCAAAGGCGAGCAACACGCTCAAGATCCCCGGCCCGCCAAAAAATATAAGGGGACGCGCCGTGTAGCTAAAAAGGAACTTAACTGTGAAAAGGTCGGCAATGTCTTTTACGGCCTTAAAAAAATAGTGCTTTGAGACGCCATGCTTCCTCTCGCTATGCCGCACGGGAATCTCGGCAATCTTCGCTCCGCGGGCAAATAAAATCGCCGGCAGAAAAACATGCATCTCGCCGTATAAATGAACATCTTTCATGTATTCTTTTTTGAATGCTTTAAGAGCGCAGGCAAAATCGTGGAGGTCGAGCCCGCTCACCCGCCGGGTAAGCCAATTGGCCGCGCGAGAAAGTATCACTCTTCCCAAAGAATCATGCCGACTCTTTCTCCAACCGACCACGCAGTCATACCCCTCGTCAAGTTTCTCGATAAGGCGGGGAATGTCTGCAGGGTCATTTTGCAAATCAGCATCCAGAGTCACTATTATGTCTCCCCGCGCCGAATGAATTCCCGCATCCAAGGCCGAGGTCTGCCCGAAGTTTCTGGGAAATACAATAATTTTTATGGGAGAAAGCCCCTTAAGGCGCGCTAACGTCTTGTCCGTTGAACCGTTATCAATGGCTATAATCTCGTAGGAGTCCTTCTGAAGTCGCATGGACGCCACAATCTGCCGATGCAGTTCCGCAACGTTATCCTCCTCATTATAGGCTGGAAATACAATGGAAATCATAACAAGGTTGTCAGACAAATTAATCTATTAGCGCGACCCTACGTCATTGTAAACTTTTTCTACGATCTTCAAAACCTCAAGCGCGTCTTTTGAGCCGGGGCTTGGTTCTCTTTTCTCTTGAATAGAGGAGATAAATTCATCAAGGACTCGCGATAGAGATTTATCCGCATCATTGTCGCATTCAATGACGTTTTCCTCGGGCAAAGAAAAATCCGCCTTGCGCTTCGCATAAAAAACCCGTTCTTGTCCGCCATATTTTTTTCCAAGACCCTCAACTATAGCGTAACCCTCGGTTCCGTATATCTCGAGGGTATGAGTCGGCTTCCACTGCGACCAAGAAGCATGCAGAGAAGCAATCTTGCCTTCCTTATTTTTAAGTAACAGGAAAGCGTTGTCTTCAACTTCGGACTTCCAAAAAGCACTTTCAATAAAACCCTTGGCGTCTGCCACGTCCCCCAGAAACCAGCGGGCTAAATCAATCAAATGCACACCCTGATCAATCAGCTCCCCCCCGCCAGAAATTTCCCGGGAGTGACGCCACTCTTTCTCATATCCCGGGCGCCCGCCAAAACCGTAAAGGGCCCGGATAAACATAAGCTCCCCCAGAAACCCGCTGTCCAGCAATTTTCTTGCCTCCCTGGGCCCTGGATGAAAGCGGTGATTGTAACTGACGGCTATCCGTAGGTCTCGAGACAAGGCAAGATCAAGCACTTCCTGCAATTCCCGAACGGACGTCGCCCCGGGCTTTTCCACCAAAACATGCTTGCCGGATAGAAGAGCAAATTTGCTTGCTTCGGCGAGGAACTTATTGGGAAGAGCGATAACCGCCGCATCTATATCCGGCATATTTTTTAAATCCTCCAGGGAACTATAGGACTTCGCGCCAAAATTTTTAGCAAGATCCTCCGCTTTTTTGAGATCAATATCAATTACTGCGCCGAGTCGCGCGGCACTATGATTCGCCACAACACCGGCCCACCGCCGGCCCATACCGCCCGCACCAACCAACACCACATTTATTCTATTTTTATGACCAGCCATAATTTTCACCCCGTTAGAAGTCAGATGCCGCAGGCATCTGCTCAGCCCGTCCGAAAACTCCTAAAAATACATTTTTGTCATTCTGAGCGAAGCGAAGAATCTAATATTTAAGCCATTTTCTACGGTAGAGATCCTTCGTTAGCACTCAGGATGACAGTTTTCGGACGGGCTGAGACTTCTAACGGGGTTCACCACCCGGTATATCCGCGATCACTTGGTTTAATCCTTCTAAAATTATATATATCCGATCCCATGATTTCCTTCAAATGCTTAGGAATATCCTGCCAATTATCCCAGACGGCACTCAAAACTTTGCCGCCAATTCCGTGGGCCTCCTCGCCTGCTAAAAATAAGCAAAGCCGCGCAGCTTTTTCCGGAGGAATCCCGCCCTCTTTTTTTTGCTCCAAGGCCTGGCGATAAAAATCTTCCCCTGCATGCTCCGAACCGGCCTTGAGCACCTCCTCCAAAAAGGCAGTATTTACGGGCCCGGGAGTTATGGCGTTTACACAAATATTGTCCCCCTTGACCTCCTCATTCAAGGACTCCGTGAACCTTACCACCGCTCCCTTGGACGAAGAGTAAGCGGTGAATCTAGGCAGAGGGCCTTCACCTCCTCCGGAAAAATTAATAATCCTCCCCCATTTTTGCTTTTTCATAAATGGCAGCGCCATACGGCACATAAGTACGGTGCCGAAAATATTTACCGAAAAAGTTTGCATCCAATTCTCTAGATCAAGATCCTCCAGGCAACCTATGGGTCCGTATATGCCGGCCGCATTCACTAAAATATCAACTCGGCCCCAGGATTCTTGCACAATTCTACGGATGTTTTCTACGTCCTCCACTTTAGATACATCGGCTGACTCGACTATTACGCTCTGGTCCTGACGACTCAATTCGCGACTAGTCGCCTCCAGCTCCTGTCGGGTACGGGAAATCAACAAAATATCCGCTCCTTCTTTAGCGAATGCTTCAGCCACCGCCTTGCCAATTCCCCGACCTCCTCCGGTTATAATCGCTTTTTTATTCTTTAGCATCATCTAAGAACAGCGAGCGTTGCTTACACTTTTTCGACAATGGGAGACGACGGTTGCTTGGTTCGTCCCGACTAGTCGGGACGAAACCGTTGCCGACCCTTAGCGAGCGGATCGCTGGAATCCGCGAGACGTGTCGAAAAAGTGTAAACGACGCCCTTAAATCTAACCTCGGCCAATACCAATATACTTTATCCCGGCATCTTTAAACTCTTTTTCTTTTCCTTTTAAAAAATTACGGGTGTCAAAAAATATTTTGGGATCTTCCAATAATTCCCGGAGTTTTGCCGGGTCTATCTCCCCAAACTGCGGCCAGGCGGTTACCAAAATCAGGGCTTCGCAGCCTCGCGCCATCTCGTAGGGGTCGGCGAAAAAAACGATGCCTTTATTCCTTACTTCCTCACGCCGTGCCTGTGGATCGGAGGCGCGGACGATAACCCCCGCCTCCTTAAGCTTGCCGGCTATCTCAAGAGCCAAAGACCTCCTTAAAGTTGGGGTTCCTGCTTTATAGGTAAGGCCGAGGATCCCCACGGTCTTGCCTTCTAAATCCCCCAGACCCCTCTCCAACACTTTTATAACCAGATCGCGCCGCGACTTGTTTTTGGCAAGAACGCTCGCAATGACAGGCAATTCAACGCTCTCTTCCTTAGCTCTTTTCAAAAGGGCTTGAAGATCCCGGCCGAGCGTTCCCCCTGAGAAGCCGATAGAGGCGTCCAAGTAAGCGCTGGGCCCGATGCGCGGATCCAAACGAAGAGCGCGGGCAACTTCCACAACATCTGCCCCCACTTTCTCGCAAAGATCAGCAATGTCATAAATAAATGTGAGCGAGGTAGCTAAAAATGCATTCAGGGCGTGTTTAGCGACTTCGGCCGAAGCCAAATTCATTCTCAAAAATATAGTGTTGGGAAGCGCGAGGATGCTTTCAATATTAGAAAATACTTTTTCATTTTCTGCCCCGATTACAATTCGCTCCGGCTCAAAGAAACTTTGCAATGCGCGACCCAGTTGCAGATTTTCCGGAACGTAAGCCAGGTCAAAATTAAGAGACGGTCGGCCTTTTTTAATCATCTCTTTTATATGCCCCGAGGTTCCGACCGACAACTGACTGGACAAAATGATCAAGACGCCGTCGGGCAGGAACGACAGGATGTCCTCAACCGTTTTTAATATCACAGATATATCTGCCTCGTCCTCGTCATTAACCGGCGTATCAAAAGTGATCCAGACAACATTGCAACTGTCCACCTCGCTAAAATCAGTACTGAATTTTAAACGCCCTGCCTTAAGATTTTTCTTAAGCAGATCAGAAAGCCCGGGCTCCTCGAGCGGCAATACACCTTTCTCCAGATTCTCAACAACCTCGCGGTTCGGATCGAAACCCGTTACGTTGTGTCCCAATTCAGCAAGACCCACGGAAAACGTCTCCCCCAAATGCCACAATCCAATAACGGCTATCTTTTGCGCCTTAAACATAGCATTTAATATAGCATTTTGGGGCTAAAAAACAACCGAAAAAGACGATCCACCATAACAGTTATAGAACTTACGCGTTTAGTCATCCTGAGCGCTAGCGAAGGATCTCGGATGGCAGTATAACGAGAAAAGTCTGGTTAACGAGATTCTTCACTTCGTTCAGAATGACGAAATTGGCCAAACGCGTAAGTCCTAAATTATTTGCCTTTTCAATAATTTCCTGATAAGGTTCAAAAATGGCCAAAAGGAAAGAAACAATTTTGGTTACCGGAGGAGCGGGATTCATCGGCTCGCATCTTGTCGATAGGTTAATTAAAGACGGCTACCGCGTCCGCGTCTTAGACAACCTCTTGCCCCCAGCCCATAACGGCAAATTGCCTCCGTGGTTTAATGCGCATGCGGAATTCCTGCATGGGGATGTCCGCAATCGCAAGGACTGGGAAAAAGCGTTAAAGGGCGTTGATTATATTTTTCACCTTGCGGCCTATACGGATATTTTTTCCGACTTCAGCACTTATTTTGAGACGAACGCCGCGGGAACCGCCTTGATGTACGAAACGATCATGAAGAGCAAATTTCCGGTTAAAAAAATCGTGGCCGCCTCGTCCCAATCGGTTTACGGCGAAGGAAAATACAGTTGCAAAAAACACGGGGTTATCTATCCAGATTTCCGATCCATAAAAACTCTTAAAAATAAGCAGTGGGAAATTCTTTGTCCCTACGATAACCACCGAGTAACTCCCCTACCGGAAAAGGAAGACGACGTCTTAAAACCAATCCACGCCTATGGAGCATCGAAAGCGGCACTCGAGCATGCGCTATTTGCCCTTGGCAAATTATATAAAATCCCGTCGGTAGCACTCCGCTACTCAATTGTGCAGGGGGCTCATCAATCCTTCAGACATTTTTATTCAGGAGCAATTCGCGCCTATATTGTAATGGGTCTTTCGGGCCAAGCCATAATAACACATGAGGACGGAGGACAGCTTCGCGACTTCGTAAACGTACACGACGTCGTGGATGCGCACCTAACAGTCCTTCGCGATTCCCGCGCAAATTATCAGGCGTTTAATGTGGGTTCCGGAAAATCAATACCGGTGATTGAGCTTGCACGTACCATAGGAAAGGCATTGGGCGTGCCGCGCAAAAAAATCTATGCCGGAGGGCATTTCCGCTGGGCAACCACGCGCCACTCCATCATGGACATATCCAAATTAAAGAAACTTGGCTGGAGGCCAAAGCGAAACGTGGAAGAGAGCGTGCGCGAATACGTTGAGTGGGTTAAAAACTATCCCGAAGCAAAAAAATTTCTTGAAAAGACCGATAAGGACATGAAAAAGAAGGGGTTGCTTTTTTGATAGAGCCATGATAGAGTATTTCAAGCTCTAAAGGCAGAGGAGATCGTGGGTGGAGCTACTTGGCATTCTTGGACGAGGCATTCAAAGATTAACTCCGAATGGACCATGGGTTTTAACCGAAAATTTGGAGGTTTGCGACGAGAAAGGAGCACACCTTCCGGTACGCGCACCTGCTGATGACAGCAATCCACGCTGCCTGATCGGCGGCGGAGAACTTAATCTTCTGGCGGGCCTCGAGCTTTGCAAAGATTACCGAAAAAAACTTCAGGTTGTGGTTTGCGCCTACGGCCAGCGCTCCCCGTATCTTCAATCTATTAACGCACCTAGCGAAAGTGAAGTGATGAGCGAATGGCTTACCATCCAGCTCATCGGCAAAGATAAACCGGAAATCCTGGTGTGGCTTCGTGATAGGGTGGTAGATGGTCCATCAAATACCAACCGCGAGCTCCAGAATATACTTGAATTAGCAGTGGAACGCGGTTTTACCAAAGTTGGGGTAGTAACGGTTGCAGTCCACTACGCACGCGCCCTTCTCATGGCACAGCGCCACCTCGTGAAGCCGGAGTTTTCTCACCTTGAACTGCAGTTCTTTGCCAGCGAAGACGTCGTGCTCAAAGCCGACCCCAAAGCATATAGACCGCGAATTGTTGCGATGCATAGATCCGATGCTTTCATGCGAAACTTCAGCCGCGAGATTAACGGCATCAACTGCCTTCTTGCTGGAAGATACTAGGATCCAGAAAACGCACGGTCGCTCCGAAGGAGCGGCTTTTTAAATTTTTGAAACGGCTCGGCTAAATTTTAACCAGGGACTAAAAAAACTCCATCTGAGATGGAGTATCTTGGTCTTGATCTAACTCTTGATGGCGTCGCGTTATGCAACGTAACGAAACATTTCAGGAATCGTGGCATGACGCGTATAATGCTCGCCGGTTAAGGCCGGATCTTGAGCGTACTTGACTATGCGCTCGTAATCCGCGGCTGCATGGATTTCCATCGGCTCATTTATGTCCATCATACCCAAAAGATTTGCGCCCTTCCGTATGGCTCTCTTAATTGATCTTTGCCAATCAACTCCGCGAAGGGTAAAACTTCTGTTATACACTTTCAGCCGTATCCCGGTTTCTTCCATAAGCGTGATCATCTGTAAAAAGCAGCGCAACTGATGGAAGGGATACGCCATAATGGTCACCTTTTCCCATCCCTGCTCTTTAGCCAAAAGCAGGAAGTTTCTTGCTTCGCCAGCAGTATGAGAAGAACGAGGATTAGACAAAATGTCGCCTTCAGGAACTCCCAGCTTAACAAGTTCAGCTTTCAGGAATTCGTATCCGTAGCCCTCAAGATCAAATAATTCGCTTACCTCTGCAATGGTAGCACCATGCACAACTATCTTTGAAGCGAACCCCGATTGGTAAAGATCGCTCGCGGCTTTAAGTTCTCTCGCATCAAGATCTCTATCCGCCATAGAACCGAACACGTATAGAGCGTCTGAAGGTACCGGTTCTTCGGAAAGAACAAACATCATTGCAGACATCATCTCAAGCGGAGTCGGCTGCCATTCTAGCATTAAAACCCCCTGCCAATGACCTTGAACTAAAGTAACACAATAGTACCGGCTTTGTCAATTTTTGGCAAAATAAAAACGGCTTGATGTTATCGCGCCGTCAAATTTAGCGATCCCAAAAACGCATGCAGGGAAAGAGCTTTGGGCGTAACTACATCGTTTGGCCACAGCACCAAGTCAAAAAGATCACAGAGGGGATGCTGCGGATCATCTTGGAATCGTCGAACATCCACAAAGGACTCACGTATAGAAGTCCCGTCGGGCGAGATCACCTCAACTATCATGTCGGTAAATACCTCGCCACCGGTATCGCCATCAAACATCTGCCGGGTCAGTCTGATCGATACAAACAATGAACCATCCTGATTATAAAAATGATAAAGACCCTTGTCGTTCGCATCCCTTTCAAACCGCATGGGACAAAGAGCGTCAACCAACTGTCCCCACATTCTCAGCTCAAATCTGCTCGTATCGCGGAATTTCATCGCCGCATGTCTCCTTCTGCGCACCGAACCAAGATTACATCACCTACCATCATCTTGTCAAGAGCTCCGGGTAATGTGCACACATATTTTATAATCCTACACACTTTAGATTAGATCAAGTTTAATCCTTTAAGAATTTTGGGTCGTGTTTTGAAAGTGAAAAGGAAACTCCTCTACTTTTTGCCATCCGATTACTTCCCCTTCTGTTCTGTACAAATCTACTCTTTGCACGATAAGACTGGCAGGTATTCCTCCAGCAAAACGGGTAAGTTCTTTTTTGAAGTTTAAAGGGAAGTCCCCATATAGCAAACTCAGGTGCGGCGTATAAAAAGAAGGAGCGTCTTTCATACCGAAAATCTCTTTGGCGCGGATATTTAACAAACGTAGGGACTCGTTTAATTCTGCTCTCACAAATAAAGCTCGGAAGTAATAATCTTCGTAATCAATTCCTGAAAAAGAAATCTGGAACTCGGATTGTTCTTTGATCAAGAACCTAGTTTTCTTTCTCAACTCATCTTCGGAGCCCAAAACTCCACCCAGAAGCGTTATGTGTGGAGCAAATGAAGGGGTGCGGGCTTTCTCGGCAATCTTTTTTATTATTTCCGAGAAAATATCACGGTTCCTATCGTTAGGTATTAACCAAAGTGAGTATCCTCGTCCTTGCATAGCGTCTCTTTGTGAAAAGTCGCCGCTTTTAAACGGCGCTGGCTGAAAATGGCGATTACTTTCTTGAAAGAGCAATCGCGGCAATGTCGTCATACGGATGATACCGGATATATTTAGAACAGAAGGGGTCTTTGTTCTGCAAGTCCCTCACATAATTTACAGTGTTCCGCAGACCACCGTCCAGAAAAAGCCGTACAAGCGTTTCCCAATCGTTCGGTGCCTTGGGGTCTTCCTTGGGAATCAGCAGGCCATCGGTAAACATTAGAATGTGGTCAATCCCCTCAAGAGATCTCGTGCCGGACTTAACCCATCGCATGGCTTCGTCCTCACCTGTCAGGCAACCGTATGTTACGTTAATATCTTCTTTTAGCGCTTGGGCTTGGCCATTGGCAACAATTACAGAATGAGGATCTTTCTCCCCTTTCTCTGCAAGTTCTTTGCAAATCGCCAGAAGTTCCTGGTCATGATCTTGATAGTCAACCAGCAGTTCAAACTGTCTGTCACCCTTGATCAAAAGTACGGCCGAATCGCCGATCTCCAGCCACTCGAACGAATCCTCCTGCATCCTTATCACCGCAGCGGTGGTGCACCACAAATTGACTTTTTTGCTTATATCAATTCCGGCTGCGACCATCTGCGTCCCGATCTCCCGATTAGCCGCCGCAGCAAGATCTCGAAGAGGTCCTTCTTGGAGAGAGAAAGTGTCGCGAGCTATGGTGGATGCGATTCTTCCGCCCGTTCCTCTTTTGGGGTCAACGAACTTTACCAAACTTCCGGCTCCATCAAAAACCCCAAATAAATCTTCGCCCAGAAGCAGGGCATCTTCTTTTTTGGGCGTAAGATCGCATAAAGATTCGATATATCTGAAATTGTGCATGTCTAATCTCGCCGTTAAGGACCTTATCGACATTAACGCTAAGAACCGCCTCTGTCAATGTAAACAAGATACCCTGGCTACAAGCTTTTGAGAGAAACCACTTTATTTTAACATCTATCATGCGACCGCATATTTGATGTTAAAATTTAAAATAAAATCTTGGACTCTAATCGCTCTCCAGTCCGACCACGTGTATATGAGAAAGCAACCCCCGACTCTCGAGTTCTTCCAACAATCTTGTCGGCAACGGTCTTGTGCCCATAAAAACACTCTTTTGAAGGGGAGTATAATCACAAGCCGACAATTCCCCGCGTAACCAGTTTCTTTCTACTCGCCTGTCTTCGGGTATGTCGAACATTATCACCCGCGTCTTTCCGTCCTCGGGCGGAAGACTAATTCCCTTTTCTATATTTTTGAAATGGCTTTTTCCTTTCTGCGTAATACGCCATATCGCTTTTTTCTTGGGGCCGCTTATGGATACCAACTTGTTCTTTTTCATTCTATGGAGCGTGACCGAGACGGTGCCCCTGGAATGACCTGAAAAATCGTGGGGACAGAGGGCCGCCAACTTTTCAATCTGCCGCAAAGTCCGTCCTAAACTTTGGCCATAAGGAATAAAAAGCGAGTCCACCATCAGGCGGGGGGCACAGATAGCTAAATGTTCCAGTATTTCCCGGACTAATGACTTTGCCATGGGGATAAATTTATTTTAACATCGATGATGCGACCGCATCAATAATGTTAAAACAAACTTTATGCAGGCTTTTTATGCGCTTTTATTTTTGACCGCCGTTATATATTCTGTGATACTTTCTTCCAAAGTATGTACGGGGCGCCAGCCGAGGACATCTTTAATTTTTTTAATAGACATTACCATATGACGCGGAGTAAAGGGACGGAACTCATTTCGGAAAACCGGCTTAAACCCCCCCACCATAAGTTTATACCTATGCACCCCTATTCTACGCTTCGCCTTTTTTTGCCAATCGCTTTCGTCTTTCTGGGTGCGTCTTTCTGGTGGGGGGGTAAATTCGACTCCGACAATTTTATACACCATCTCTGCAAGATCGCGAATTTTAATTGACTTGCCGCTTCCTATATTGAAGGCCTGAAAATATACAGCCGGATTATCCAAAACCGCAAGGTGGGCTTTTCCAAGGTCGCGGATATCTATAAAATCGCGCGACTGATTTCCGTCTTCATGCAGAGAAATCGATTCATTTTTCAATGCCTGCTCCGTGAAATATTTAATGGCATTGGGATAAATTGCGCGCATGGAAGGATACGCTCCGCTTGCCATGGAATAACGCAGGGCCACAGAAGGAATGTTTAACTCCCTGCCCAGGGTAAGCGCAATGTGGTCAACCGCCATCTTCGATATGCCGTAAGGGGAAACTGGACAGAGCTTATCTTCTTCTGCGGACGGCAGAACTTCTGCCAGCAAGCCGTCTTCCGGACAATGAATATCCCACAGTCCTGATTCTAAATCTTTCTTTACTCTTGAGACGGGATAAAATACCCCGTGAGTTTTACAAAGATATTTCCCTTCTCCGTACACCGACTGGGAAGACGCGACAATTATCTGCTTAACCGGCAACTTTTCATCTCTTATAACTTCATAAAGAAGCGCGGACGCCGCGGCATTTACGGTAAAACACTTGTGAAAGTCCGGACGGTTATCGCCATAGGCCGCAAGATGGAACACGTGGCTTATTCCCTGAAGTGCGCGGCTCCATGATCCTTTGCTTGTTACATCACCCTGGAAGTATTCAATGTCTTTCGCTAAACCATCAGGACGCGAAGCAACGTCCAGGATTCTTACTGAAAATCCGGATTCTCGAAATAATTCGGCAAGATAAAAGCCGATAAACCCAGCCCCTCCGGTAATCAAAATGTGTCCTTTTTTATTTCCCATAGGAACTCACTCAATACGTTTTTGAAGTTCTCCGTTCGAGGTGAAATACCAGGATTACTTTTTCGGTGATTTTGATTCGATAGAAAATCCTATATGAACCTATGCGGCGGCGCCACGCGTTATCTTCGCCTTTCATCTTCTGAATATCACCGAAGTAAGGATTGACTGGCAGAAGCCGCATTACTTCAAGAAGAACCTCGGCGTCATGCCGAGGTGTCCGCTTGAAAGTTTTAAAAACACCTGGGTCAATCTGCAAACCCCAACTTTTTGACAAGTCCATAATACGAGAGGGTTTTTCCTTTACGAAAATTCTGTTCTGCCCTTGCCAATGCTTTTTTTTGTACCCCAGTTGGCGAAAACTCTTTAAACTTTCTCGATTCCAAAAGCGCCTCGTACTCCCTGCGTGGAATAACTATAAGATCATCTCGGGATGCTATTTTTTTAGGAATTGTTATGGTATTCATCTCTCCAATACTACCACAAATGGAATGAAAATTACAAATAACCGCTGAAAGTCGTATTACTGGGCATAAAAATTTTTGGCAACTTAATTTCTTTACAAAACGTTCTATTTATAGTACATTTTTGCCAAGTACCTTGACTTGATAGGAGGTGACACATGCGCGAGCCGAAGGTTCTTTTCATCTACCCTCCAAATCAGTTAATGCCTATTGAGACGCCTCGCCCTGACGGCTCGCTCGGGCCGCTCTATCTTGCCGGGGCCTTGCGCCAAATAGGAATTGACTCGGATATAGTGGACGCAACGGTTGGTACGCCCGAGGATACGCTTGAGAATACATTCTACAATTCGGTTATGCAGCCAAATGGTCTTACGAGAATCGGAATGTCGTGGGAACGAATTGAAGAATTTCTGGCGAAGAAAAATTACGATATCGTGGGCATCAACTCCAATTTCACGCCGCAGACCAATATGGCATTCAGGGTGGCGGAGATCGCCAAGCGCGTGAATCCGGAAACTTTGGTCGTGACCGGCGGAGTAAACGCGAGAAATCTCTGGCCGCGCTTCATGAAGAACGGGTCTTTCGATCTTGTCTGCACTACCGAAGGCGAGAAACCGATGCAAGAAATCGCCAGGCGCTTCATGCAAGGGTCATCCTATGAGAACATCGACGGAACCATTTATTTCCGCGCGGGTAAACCGCTAATCTCGCGGGCCAAACCGGATACCACCTACACCAACCTTGATGATTTGCCGATGCCTGCCTGGGACAAACTTCCTTTTGATAAGTACGAACGCATTGCCTCCCCGCACGGCGTGAACCTCACAGGGAATCAATACCGCTATGCGCCTATAATGACCTCGCGCGGATGCCCTTTCCAATGCACCTACTGCCACATTTCAAAAGAGCGTTTCGGCAGGGGTGAGCTTTCGGGTGATATTGGCGAACTTCGCTTGAAATCAGTTTCCCGAGTAATCGCTGAATTCGAAGAACTTCGCAGACTAGGCGTAAAAATGGTCCTTGTCGAAGACGACAGTTTGCTTGCCAAGAAACCACGGACTAAAGAAATCTTCACCCTGGTGCGAGATTTTGACTTTACTATTGCGGATGTAAATGGCGTGAATCTAGTCCACATATTCCAGAAGACCAAAGCGGGAACGCTTGAGCCGGACCGCGAGTATTTGCAGCTTTTCTATGATTCTAAGTTTCGACAGATTGTCTTTCCGGTAGAATCCGGATCACAGAGGATTCTTGATAAATACGCGACCGCTAAACTCACGCTCGAGAAGCATGACGTGTTGAAACTCACCCGCATCGCCAAAGAAATCGGCATCATCTGCCCGGTCAATATGATGATCGGATTCCCACATGAAAGCTTCAAGGAAATTATGATGTCGGTTGAACTCGCACGAAAACTGATTGATGCGGGTGCAGCGTACGTCACACCTTTCATACCCATTCCTTTTCCCGGAAGTCAGCTACATGACATGGCGCTCGATTGCCCAGATTGTAAAGGAAAACATTTACCGTCTGATTTCGACCCCGATATCATGAACTGGAAAAACGGAGTTATGATAAATACCACCGTGCCGAAAGAAATGATTGTGGAAATCCGCGACTGGTTTTGGGAGACGGTTAATCCACCGGAACACGTCAGGAAACGTCTGGAAGAAAGCACGGGTCACCGCTGGCAATCCAAATAAATTCCATTAAGAATCACAAAAGGGGCGATGCCCCTTTTTTAAATTCTCCAATAGCCGAGAAGTTGGTCTCCTGGGTATCAGTTAGTAAAAAGCCAAGAAAGCAAGAGATTTCAGGTGCCCATCCCATGTCCATAATGAAAGACCTTGGTAGAGGGACCTATTTAACTTCTCTTCTTTTGGGGCTGCCTCTTCTTTTTCTCTTGAGTAATGCTCCAGTCCAGAAGATCAATATACCAGTTTAGATGCCCTATCAAAACCTGTGCTTTACAATTTGCACATTCAAGGTGAAGCTCTTTACAAACCCTTTTTCCAAATCCTTTCTGAATATCAATTTTAAACTGTTTAACAAGCTGAAGAGTTGTTTTATCTCTCATGGTATTCAGGTTATTCTTACTTTCTCTCTTTAAGCTCAATCTCCTCTTTGAGCAGATCAAACTTCACGACAAAAATATCAAAAAAGCCCCTTTGTCCCACTACGCCATAACCGAGACGGGCAATATTTGGAAGAAAACCAACTTTTACAGGATGCGGCCATCCGCCGACCTTCAAAGTAACCATGTGTACATAATAAGTTTCTAGGGCCCCGGTGATCCCGCCAACTGTTTGCGGTTCACCGTCTGCAATATTGATACCAAGAAGCTCGCCTATCTCTGCATCAAAAATACAAAAATCCGCTCCGGAATCTACAAGCACCTCGTAGGGAACGGAGCGGCCTTTATATGATATTTCAACAGGTATCACCGGACGTAAAACGCCCGGGCCGTATTTCTTGTATTGAAATCTCATAATCCAAAACCTACGTACGTGACCAACCTTTCTGGCATACGAGTAAGGATGGGCTTTTTGTACCCTTTTTTTTGGGCCTCTTCCCATGCTACTTTGGCCGTCCTGCCGCTTCCTACGACCGTCTTTTCATCATCAAGAAGCGCAACCCAGAGACCCTTATATTTTTCGTAAATTTTGGTCCAATCAATCGCCATATTATGATATTACCAGAACTAAGAAACAAAATCAAACAATTTGGCGGTAGCGATCAAGCCGCCGCACACGTCACCAAACGTCTTGAAGAAAGCGTGGGGCATCGCTGGCAATCCCATTAGAAACTCCGTTTCTAATGGGACAAGTCAAAATAGACGAATCACAAAAGGGGCATCGCCCCCTTTTATTAAATTTCGTCTTTGGGGGACTTCACCAATTGAGGGCATCCTGCGGAAGATGCGTATCCGCGGCGATATCGCGTTTTGCCGCTCGCCCGACGAGATTTTGCATCAAACTCGGCTTAATGCCGCTCCCGGGGCCTTTTACAGCAAGCATCTCGTAAGTTATGACCATCCCCGCCGGGATCAGGGTTTTTGCCACAACGCTTTTAGCAAGTTTCTCGCGAAGCGGAATCAGTTCGCTATACATTATCTTCTCCGGCATCCCCCGGATTTTCTCAATCCGCCTTACAGAGGTAACAAGTTCCTTCAGCTCCTGCGGCTCAAGGGATGCCGCATGGTCCGATCCCTTCATTTTTTTATCAAGAGTAAGATGCCTCTCGACAATACATGCGCCGCGAGAGACAGCGGCAATCGTGGGTAAAAGATCCGTCTCATGCCCAGAGTAACCCACGGGCAGAGGTTTAAATCTTTCGCGAAGCACGTCCATGAAATCAAGATTTATTTTATCCTCCGGCGAAGGATAAAGCGAAAGGCAATGGAAAATAATCAGGCGCTCGTTATGTTTTAGGACCGCGTCCACCGCTTCCTCAATCTCATCAAAAGTGGACATGCCGGTCGAAAGAAGAACCGGCCTTTGCTTTTTTGCGACGTACTCAAGCAGCGGCGTATTGATTACATCCGCGGACGGAATTTTATATGCATCCACATTGAGCGCACCCATAAAATCCGCGCTTTTCTGGTCCCACACGCTTGCAAAAAACTGGATGCTACGCGACTCTGCGTAAGCTGTCAGTTCCTGATACTGATCTTCCGAAAATTCCAGCTTCTTTCTATGCTCTCCGTAAGTCGGAGCAAACGCATGCGGAGAAGTATACGGTTTTTCCAGACCCTCTTTAGTAAGAATTTCCTCGGTGGTCCGCTTCTGGAACTTAACCGCATCGGCGCCAGCTTCTTTAGCCGCGTCAATAAGTTTTTTTGCGGTGGCAACATCGCCATTATGGTTTATGCCAACTTCCGCAATCACAAATATGGGCTCGTGCGGCCCGACAAAGCGCTTTCCGATCTTAACTCTTGAGGGCAAGCCGTTAAGAATCCTTTTAAGCTTTTCTTTTATATGCATGTTACACTATTTAAAACTGGTTTGAAGAGAAAAAAGTTTTACTCCCGAAGCCCTAATTTCCGCCTTATTTTCCTAAAAATAACGGGTAAGGAAAATGTCTTTTTATTGACGAAGAGAGTAGAAAATTTCCCGCTCTCGTAAGAAAACGCGGTGACGGAGGCCTCATCAATCTTTGGAATCTCATTTAGCGAAAAAAGCGTGATAAGAGCGCTTTGAATTACATTGCAGTGAGACACAAAAACCACCTGCGATAAGCCCGATCGAACAACTTCGTGAAGAACACGGATAAATCGATCTGCCGCCTGATTTAATGATTCCCCATCGGGTGGAGCGAACGCATGATCCTCCCTCACCCTTCGCTTCATTTTTTTTATGGCGGACCGATCGGTTGAATGAAGGGAGATTATCTGCTCATTCAGGCGCTCATCATAAACAACCGGCACGCCGGTGGAAGATACGATAAAAGATGCCGTTTCCTTGGCGCGGGCAAGAACGCTTGAATAAATTTTGTCGATTTTGTACCGCTTAAGCTTCCGTCCGAGCGCAAACGCCTGTTTCTTCCCCAAAGAAGACAGCGGAGCTTTTTCATTATCCAAATGACTTCCTCCCTGGACCGGCACGTATTCGGCGTGACGAACAAGATAAATTATCATATCGCGTGCTTCCCTAGCCAATATTCATAACGTTCCCAATCTTCAAGAGTATTGATTCCGCTATAGGGATAATTCTCAAGCACAAGTGGGATTATTTTTGATCCGGTCATCTGATTTTTCTCCATTAGGGTCTTGTACCACATAACATCCGCTACCCCGACATGCTCGTACGCTTTAGGAAGTTTCTGGCGCGGAAGGTTAAACGATTCCGGTATGCCCTTAATTGGAAGTAACGGCTCAAGAAATCCTTGTTTATCAATTTTATACATTTTATATGGCGTCTGGTCCGGTTCTTTCACGGTACGCACCGAATCCGCTTCGGGATGTGAAGCCAGAAGTTCAATGGCGCGATCAATGTCTTCAGGCTTTCGCAAGGGATGAGTTGGCCGGAGCTGCACGACAATATCCGGCCGGTACCCTTCATTATCACGGAGCCATTCAAGCGCATGCACAAATACCGGAAAATCCGTCACCGCATCTCCGGCCAGTTCTGCCGGCCGCATAAAAGGGACTTCCGCGCCATACTCTCGCGCCACTTTCGCAATCTCCTCATCGTCGGTTGATACTATGAAACGATCAGGGTAACGCGAGGCCTTGGCCTGCTCGATAGAATATGCAATCAAGGGCTTACCCGCAAGCTCTTTTATGTTTTTACGCGGTACGCGCTTTGATCCACCCCGTGCAAGAATCAATGCGAATACGTTATAGTTTTGAATCATGACTATGACTTAATATTATCGACTTTAACAATTATAAATTCTGCCCTTCTGCCGCGCGCATCAATCTGGTGCGGAGTGCCAGGAGGAATATCAATCACATCGCCGGGCTTAACCGGGTATTCAATTCCGCCGCGAATTGAATCGGCCACCCATTCTTTGGATTTATGAAGAGTTGGATTTTCCACTTCTCCCCCGATCATAAAAATCGCCTCTCCGTTTACCACGTGCCATATATCCGCGGATTCATCATGCACTTCTGCCTTTGATAAAACATTGTCCACCACTACGGCCATGACCGAATATGGACCCTCCTTGGACCCGGAAAGAATCACCGATTTTTTATTCCCGGTAGGTACGGAACGAAACGCTTCTACAATCGCTTGCTCAACTGTTACCTTATACATAATCTATATGATTTTAGTAAAATTGTATAAAGCAATTTTAACACTCCGACGGATAATATCAAGGTCCGCCTTTCTCCAAAAAATAGTTTCAACCAATGAGAAGCGGAATTCCGGGCGCATGCGGAAAATAAACCGTGCTCGAAGAGCTGTATAGAAAAAGGCGGTCAGAAGGAATTCAAAGGCAATTCCTATAATCCCGAAAGAATAAAGCATCAACGCTCCGGTAGCTGCCATAAAAGCGATCGTAACCGCAGTTATTGCAAATTGCGCGCGCTGTTGCCGCTCCGCATAAAGAATTGCGGTAAGAACATTGGCAAACGCGGCTATGAGAAGGTGTCCCAGCATGATATAAAAAATGGTCAAAGCCGGGATATAATTCGGAAACAAGAGATGCACGAGTATAGTTACGGCTACGCTCGCGGACGCCCCCAGCAGAATAAAAAACGGGGTGCCGAATTTAAGCCCCAATACCAGTATTTCGCGAATTTTCTTATGATTACCAATCTCGCCCGGGAGAAGGGGCAGGAGAATATTGGACAGCGGGAAAAGATTCGTTATCTGGCCATAGATGCCCTCGGCCATGGAATATAAGCCGACGGCCTCTATTCCGACAAAATATTTAATCAGCCACGGCCGGATAGATTTTTTAATTTCGTCGAGATAACGCGTGGCAATTCCCCATTTTCCGTGAAGCCGGATAATGGGCAAAAGCATTTTCTCGACGCTTATTTCATAACGCAGGAGGTCTTTTAATAAGATCACGCCCACCGGAAGAAGCGCCACAAAAGCAATGCCGGATGAAAATACGTCGGCAATGATAATCCCCTTGGCCCCCATCTCCAAAAAAAATACGAATATGAGAATAAGACCTAACTTTCCTATCTCTTCGACAAGAGTGTATAACGCAAGGTATTTGAATTTAAGATACGTATTAAAGAGATAATTGAGCGGCCGCTCCAGGGCATAAAAAATAAAAAGAATTGATACAAGGGGCAGAAATTGCATGACCTCCGGATCCACGAAGCGTCCGAGCAGTGGAGCTCCAAAAAAAGCCGCAAGAAAAAGGATCGCGCCGATCAGGAGCTTAACTCCGCTGTATTCGAGGAACAGCCGCTTTACCCGATCCATTCTTCCCTCACCCCGCTCGCGCGCAAGATCACTGATGACAAGATTATCAAATCCGCTGAAAAAAAATCCGGTAAGAAAAGCAAAAGCGGCAAGAACAAGCTTGTAGAGTCCGTAATCTTTTACCTCGGTATTGGACAACACAATGAATACGGAAAAGAAGCCGACTGCTCGTATCAAAAAAGAGCTTAACGTAAGCCATACGCCGCCTTCAATGAATTTTTGGTTGAATCCGCTGTCCATCTCGTATACTAGTAAATTCTTTGACTAAGATTTGGGCGAGCCGCTCGCTTGAATGTCCATCAAATGGCGCCACGAAAAGATCAATCACTTTTTGGCGCGGCTCTTGGTCGTAGGATTTCTGCCGGAGGGCCTCATCTATTAAACGCGCCAATTCTGCTTTGGTATTCGCAAGCGGTATATTGCCTGTTTCCATTAACGCTTCAAAATGCGTGTAGCAGTCATAAAAACGCTTTACCGAAGTCCAATAGGGAACCTTTTTTTCAAGGCCATCGAAACCAACGCAAATCACGGGTTTTGCCAACATTATAGAATCAATCACGATCGTAGATGCGCCAGCAACAACAATATCACTATGGTAAATGGAATTTATAAGATGCTTCATGAAATCGCCCGTACTATTGGACACGTCTTTGTCCGGCTTAACATGTTTCATTCCTTTCATCCTTTCAAGGGGACTATTGAATTTTGGGTGGGCGCGGAAAAGAACTTGGGCTGGCTCTTGAATAGCCCGCGATTCAACCCCGTTAGAAGTCTGATTCCCTTGGGAATAAGCAGATGCCTTTGGCGTCTGACTTCTAACGGGGTCAATCAGTTCCTCAAGCACGTCGGCCATTCCCCCCTCATTCGGAAAAAGAAAATCCCCCATTGCCCCGTAAAGAATCAGTTTTTTTGAAGGGTCGAGCCCCATCCTTTGGAAAAATGATTCTCTGCTTTCAAGCATTTTTTCAAAACCGACATACATGTCATAGTGCGGCAAACCAACGATATCGATCGGCACGTCTTTTTCGGTGATAGCCTGGTGCCGCTCGGCCATATCTTTTAAAAACTTATTTTGCAAGATCAACCGATCCGGGATTACACGAGTGAGCCCGTGGCTCGAAAAATTATCCCAGCTTCGCACCATGCCGACGATCCGTATGCCGCGCCTTTTCGCCTCAACCGCGATAGGCACGTCAAAATCAATGTTGGTGAGCGAGGTCGCAAAAAGAAGCGAGGGCTGATATTTTTCAAAGAGTGCGGCCGTCGCTTTGGCCGGCGCAAGCCCCAGAAAGATACGACGCAAAAACCTCTTATTGAGAGACGATCCGCCCAAAAGAAAAGTATATGCCCGCTTGAACATTGTCACCAAAAACCCAGAATCACCCCGTTCGTAAGAGCGCATTTTAGACCAAAGATTGGTATGGGTTCTAATCCCGCTGCGGGCCAGAGACGCAATTACGCCCGACATAAGAGAATCAAACGCAGGATCAAGCGCTTCAACCACGATGTTCGGCGCAACAAAGAACTTCTCGTGTGCTTCCTTTTTGCTAGGCCTCGTCAAAAGCACGAGTTTGGCATCCGCGGAAGATCGCAAAACCTCGGGCCATGCTTTGGTGCCGAAAATGTTCTTTAGTGCCGCCGGATCATCAATAGTAATAAAAATTGTTTTCATACCTGTATTCAATAAGTTCCTCGTATGAAATTCAGGAAAGGCGGCCTTTTGAATGAATGCGCCCTCATTGACCTTGCGACAATTTTTTGGACCGGCGCGAGATCGTTTTTCGTAACCGGCTCCACGATTCCCACTTTTCGCACATAGTCATATCTAAACTCATCTCCAAAAAGCAGTGAGTACACAAAACAGGTGGTGGTTCTGGTATCTATCAGGGCCCCTACGGGTTTTTCTGATTTTCTAACTATATCCACAAAATCAAAATTGAATAAAATTATCTCGCCTTTTGGATCGCACAAATAATCAGGGCCATCCACAAATACAAAATCATATGGCCGCAAAGGAACATCTTTATAACGTATGCCGCGAAAGAAATGATAAGTATCTTCCATCACCGGACTCAATACTATCTCTGCATAGCTTTTAAGGCTCTCTCTCTCTGGAAACAGCTTTAGCGCTACATTGTAATAATTAGGCGATTCTTCCATTGAAGTAACCCTGCCCTTAATCCCATAATCCCGTTCGTTCTCTTTCAGCGCATACGCAATAACAACTGTGGAAACCCCCGTACCGCACTCAAGAACTTCCTTGGGCTTTCTGTTTCTGATGTAATTATAGAGAAGAAGATAATCAGAATAGGCGCATCCGGTTGAGGGCGAATTTTTAAGATAATCCTGCAGTAAACCCCACAAAGGACGATTTTTTCGGAGCGTCATTTCCGCCTGTCTTTCAAAGAATTTTGCAAGAATACCGGCTGGAACATGTCTAATTTTTCTATAAAAGTCTAAAGTCATATCATGACTTATTCCTAACGTGAATAATAAACGAATTTCCGCTCCAGCCGAATTTTTGGTATTCGGTTGCCGAAATCTGCGGGTTGCGCCCCCCCCCTAGCCATTCGCGAAACGCTTTCTGCTCCCCTTTAGCAGGATCACCACGATACGCGAACCACTCGTCAAAAAGAATGAGCGAACCGTCCTCAAGGTAAGGAACAATAAAATCAAGGACACTTAGCGCCGATTCGTATAAATCGCAGTCTATATATACAATCGCGGCCGACTTTGCAGGAAGCGAAGCGCGAGTTTGTTCATTCAGGGTATCTTTGTACCACCCGGCGATCGTATGCACGCGCGACATGTCCACTTCCTTTCTCTTTAAGTTAGCAAGAAAATGCTCCTTGCTGCAGGAAAATTGCCCTTTCTCAAAGGGACGAAACCCATCTTTATCTTCCTTCGGCTCCGGCAAGCCCTCAAACGAATCAAAAGCGTAAAAATTAAGGTTTGGCAAGTAGCGTTTAGAAATGTGGAAAGCCGCTATCATGTTTGAACCTTTATACACTCCAAACTCAAAATAATCTCCCGTCAATTTAGATGCCCAAGCGTAGTGCATGGCAATATAAAGCATCTTGTCTCGCGGACTCAAAGAGTTATGATATAGGGCGCCAACCAACGAATATCTCACCCACGGCCGGGATAAGAAGAAATGAAACGGACGTATAAGAAAAAAGGTTATAATTTTACGAAGCATACGTATACATCATTGCCTAAGCTTGTCGAAGGCGCACAATAAGGTATACCCTTCGACAAGCTCAGGGAATAAATGCCATTGTCCGAGCCTGTCGAGGACATACCTTTGAATAATAACAGAAATTTTACTACTGTTAAATCATGAATTTGCCGCGAACACTTCTCATTATCGTTGTCGCAACTTTTGTCTTAAGGGCTGCACTGCTTTTTACTATTATCCACACGCTTGGCGAAGAAAAAACTTTTACATCCGATTCCTACGGATTTCTTCTAACGGCAAAGAACATCGTCGCCGGAAACGGATTCAGTGGAAGCGAAGCGCTACCTTTCCAGCCAAGCGCCCATTTTCCTCCGATCTTTCCCTTGCTCATGGCGGGCTCCCTCAAACTTTCCGGATCAATGCTGCCCCTACTTATACTACAAATAATTCTTTCTTCGCTTATGCCGATTCTGGTATACGCGATCGCTAAATTTCTTGCTAAGTCGGGGGGGGTACCGCTTTTGGCCGCAGGACTCATGGCGTTTGAGCCGATGGGTGCTGTATGGAGCATTCTTGTTCTTACCGAAACGGTTGCGGTTTTTTTTCTACTTCTTGCGACATACTTTTTTTTAAAAACCCTTGACCCCGTTAGAAGTCAGATGCCACAGGCATCTGCTGTTCCGCCTTCGGCGGAACAGACTTCTAACGGGGTTGATGATTGGGGAATGCGCTATGCGGCTCTCGCCGGAATCTTCCTCGCGCTCTCCACCCTAACGCGCCCTCACGCGCAATTTCTTTTTATACTCGGCTTCTTCTTTCTTCTCTCCATCCTTCTCCTAAGGTGGCGGCGATCTAAAATACTGCCGAGGTATTTTGCTTCGCCGGTAATGGGAGGTAGAGCCGGCTCGGTACCCGCCGAAGGCGGGGCGGCTCGACCGACCCTTAGCGAATCCGCCGCTGGAGCGGATGAGCGTGCCGGAGAAGCAAAATACCGAGGAAGTCGCATATTGCTGGCTTTTACCCTTGCTTTCTTCGTCGTGCTTTCTCCCTGGCTCATCCGCAATTACTATCAATTCAATACCCTCAATATCGCCACCACCGGCCTCCGCAATGTCTACTCCTCCATCGGATCTTCAATTCTTTCTCTCAACACCGGAAGACCCATCGGAGAAGTAAAAAATGAGCTTAACCGCGATTTTTCCGCAAGACATGGCCTGGAAATCCGCGATATAGGAGAAAATCCGAGCATAGGCACCGCGCTTGCAAAAGAGGGCCTGCAAACCATCATTACTTATCCAAAAGAGACTGCACAGGTCGTCTTAATCAGCATGTCCACTTTCTTTGCCCAAGACCTCTATCTCACTTATCTACAACATTTTCACGCAGTACCCCGTTTCCAGATTGATTTTTCCCCATCGGTGACCCTATTTCAGGAAGGGCCGATGAAACTCGCAAAACTTGTCTGGGAACGAATCGGATGGTTCGCCCCCATTCCAGTTGCCGGACGGGCTCTATGGATCGTTTTTAATGTCTTATGGGTCTTGGGCGCGGCTTACGCCATAAAACGCGGCGGGCAGGAAAGAAAAATAGCGCTTATCATGAGCGCCATAATCTTCACTTATGCTCTGACGAGTACGGTGGCCGGCTTCAGCGACCAGGGCCGCTTCCGCTACCCCGTAAACGCCTTCATATTTATCCTCGCCAGTTACGGTTTTACCCCGCTCTTTGGGAATACCCTACGCTCTTGGCGCAAGATTTCTTCGGCGCTACTTTGCCGCGAGGTGTAATGCCCCACGGTCAAAGGGCGGGGTTTACCCAACTTTTGCGAAAACGTGCGAGCGCCGGTTAACAAAAATAACCGCTTCCCCGCCCCAAGGGGCGGGGTTTTCTGCCAGAGAAATAAAGTTTTCACTTAAATGGCACAAAGCGCCATTTTAAAATTGTCCACAAGCTCTTCAGGCCATCCCGCATCTTTACTTTTTTCCCCTCTTCATAGCTTCGGGGTCGATACCGAATAGAGACCTCATGGATGGTATGACCTCTACGAAGAATCTTACAGACAAGTTCATTATCAAACGCAAAACCGTCGGCTTCGATCGGAATGCTTTTTAAAATATCTGCGCGAAACGCCTTGTAGCATCCCCAATAATCGGTAGCGTTTTGCCGATATAAAAAATTGGTCAGAAACGTCATGGTGCGAACCCCTATATGATTTCGAAGATAAACAAGGTAGTGCCTGCCAGCCGTCCATATGTTTTGCTTGATCAACATTCGAGAACCCATTGTCACGCGCGCATGCCCCTCAAGAATCGGACGGATAAGATTGTGGTAATCTTCGGGGTCATATTCAAGATCGGCGTCCTGAAAAATAATAATGTCGCCGCGAGCAGCTTCAATCCCCTTCTTGAGTGCCGAACCCTTGCCGTTGTTTTTTTTATTTATAACGACAATCCCTAGAAAATTCTGATCCGTTTTTGCGGTCGCCTTCAATTCTTCCAAAATCTTCGGGGTGGCATCTGTCGAGCCGTCATTCACAATAACAATCTCTTTTGGAATGGAAACCTTTTTAACCCGCGCAACGATCTCGCGAATAGTTTTTTCCTCATTGTAGGTTGGGATTATGACGGAGATAAACATGTGAGGTTAGCGGTAACTACCGCGTCTATGGCCGATGGTTGCAAAAAGAACAGTATCGACTGCTACAAACGTAAAAAGCACCCGGTATCTACGGGTGATGCGGAATGAGAAGGGAAACGGATGATCTTTCAACTTCTTAATATGCAGACGCGGATCGCGCCAATTATTTCGAAATCGGGCTTCCTGTCTGCGGTAAAGCCGCTGAATTTCTGAAGAAAGTTTGTCCAATCGCTTCACAAACTCCTCTGCGTAGACAATATTCATATTCGGGTGCGCACACGGCCAGTTTTCCAATCACGGAGCGCGCGTTGATACGAGGCGCTAAGTTTCCTTGGATTCTCATAATCCTTGAGGGATTCTTCGGGAATCTCTGCCGCAAGTTCAGTCAGCACGCGGCGGGAAAATTCCGGGAGAGAAAGACCGTAGCGCAAAGCCAAACGGCCCAACCGCTTCTTTTCTTCCCTTGGAAGACGAACTGCAATAATTGCAGAAGTATTCATGTTATCAGCATACTCTACCTTGGCCATACGTCAACCCAGTTAGAAATCTTAAAAAGGTACTTCGTTTAAAGAAGCGGATAGACGTAAGTCGGCTTCGCCTCGTCAGAAAGTTGTTTGTCAAACCGCAGGCAATTTTTTACTTCGAGATGCTTGCAATGCGAGCTTTCAAACGGGGCTTCGCCTTTCTACCTTCTTAATAATATAGCCATGGCTGGATTTCTAACGGGGTCACTAGCTCCAATCGCACGAATGGTTTTCCACTCGTTATATGCCGGGATGACGACTGACAAAAGCATAAATTATTTTTTTTTACCGATAAAATAAAGTTGCGCCGCCACCGCTTCGCTTCCGGGAATACGGGCAAAAAGAAAATCAAGAAATTTTAACGGGCCGAGCGGAATCATAAAAAGTACTCCCAAAACAGGGGCAAGCCGGCGCGAGCCAAAAGAGAAAAGAACTCCCAGCCAATAAGCAAGAAATACGAGTAACGCGCTCCAAGGGCCGGCGCTTACCCCTTCCTCAATTACGGCGAATTCGGAGAAAAGAGAACGCAGTCCGCTTTGCGTCCAACGGCTGAAATCATCGGGGGATGCGTGATAGGGCGTAAGAAACGGAGTATTCGTATAAAGAATACCGCCCGGCTTCAGAACCCTTGTCATCTCGCGCACCACAGCGTGAGGATCCGGGACATGCTCCAGCAGGGATTCGCTGACAACCGCGTCAACCGAATTATCTACAAACGGAAGATGCGCGGCATCGGCAACTATATCCACCTCCGGAAAAGGAAATACATCAATATTAATAAATTCCTCTCCCAAGCGCCTGGGGCCCGAGCCGAGATTCAATATTATGGGCGCATGACCGGTAAGGAGTGCCAGTACTGCACGCGGCCCCTTTCCACTCAAAAGCACCGGACAAAATAAGTTCCAGGTAAAATAATATAGCTTGGGATATTGCTTGAGAAACGACTTCAGCCAATTAATCCCCCCCTGATGCGCTTTTGAATACTTATCCTCGTCGCCACCAGCCATCAAGTGGAGTCTATGCGCCCCGTCAATCAAAAATGGGCCGTGCTGTGCGTCCACACAAATCATCTCCTCGCCCTTTTGATTAAGCGCGCCCCGACAAATAGGACAAGCCAGCGTCTCCTTTAATTTAAAGGGGTTGAAATTTTTTCTTTTATTTTCTCCTGCAGTTCCTTCCATTTGAGGATAGTAATGTCATAATATTTAAATTCTATTCTGTGCTCCCCCGGCGGGACATACACCGATTGCCAAATATAATTAGCATTATAGATGGGAGTATCGGCCCCGTCAATTTCTGCAATCCAACCGGGCATGGCAGATTCGCTAAAAACAAGCCACTGACCTTTTTCGGTCCTCGCGCGCACCAAAACCCGCCCGCTTTCGTAATGCTCTATCACCACAGAATCGCCTGGGGTTGCGGCACCAGCCAAAATGCAGTCGGGACACTCGATCCAGGTCTTAGCTCTGAAATCTTTGGTTTTTTCAATCTCCCGCAGGAGATCAGAATCCCTCCCGGAAAAAAATCGGACGTCTCGAGAAAAATAAATTCGCTGCATAACTTCTTTATTTCGGTATAAATACAGCGGAACCGGAACATAGGCATTGGACGACAATCCGATCTCTTCGAGACGCGGATCCGCCAAAGGAACCAAAGAGTAAATATACTTTACATTGAGCATGGAGAGCAAAGGGATACGCGACGTGAAATCGCCGATTTTCTCCTCCAGCGTCGCATTTTTCCAGACATCCTTATTAAGAAACTTGCCAAAAGTGCCCTCGCGAAAAGCGACAGAGTTGGTATCCAAAATCTGGGGACGCCCGGGAAGAAGCACCGTATCCAAAAGGCCGTTGTGACGGAGTGTACGATAAGGCTCAAAACCGTCAATTCTCTCAAGGCCGTAGAAGACGTTGCTGTTGCCGGCCAGAACCTCCTTTAGGATCGGGGCCAATTCCGCCGGGCTTAACGAAGTTTTACTTGATAACTTCCAAAAAAGCGAGTCCGCAATCAAAAATCCTATAATCCGAAACTCAGATGGGTTTTGCTCCCGCTTTTTGATTTCCTGGACGACCTGCGGCTCCCTTACCACCACGCCCTGAGGAACAAATTTATAAAAATTCCCCGCATATGAGATAAATGCGCTTAAGGAAATCATGGCGATCGAAAGAAACTGGAATATTTTCAAAGAGATTTTATTTTCCAAAAAGTACCGGATAAGAAAATAAGAAAGAGGAATCAAGAAAAGCGGAAGTGTAAATCTCCAATTCAGCAAAGATATGGCCGCTGCCCCGTTTTTTATAGCAAGACCCAGTACATTTAAATAATGCTCGTTAGAATATATTTTAGTTCTTTCCCCAAAATGCCATTCAATAATTTTCTGTTGGGTATCGGGCCGCGCATCCAACATCTGAAAAAAAATATTGGCAGCTACGACGAACGCAAAAATAAAGAGCACGGCCCACCCAAAAACTTTTAAAATGGACCGCGCCTGCTTAAAGACAATTTTCCCGGAAATCAGCCCTTCAAATCCTTGAGCGGCAAGAAACCCCAAAAAGAGAGCTCCCGGCAGAAGCCAGCGTGCCTGATGCCCCATATGAGAATAAGGCGGTATATAGTCATTGAATAAAGAAATAACCGGAGCGTGAAAAGCAAGACCCAAGAAAATCAGGTAGAGACACAAGAAAAACCTCGAAAATATGGTCCTCGAAAAAATAATCCCTAATATTGTCGCAAGAAGCGGCAAAGTCCCGATGTAGACCCCGGTCAAGCCAGTATCCAAAAAAGGTATCCGCACATGAGGCGGGAAGATAACCGTGAAAATTTGCGAGATACTCGGCAAATCGTGGCGCTGCAAAGCATAAGTTGAGGAACGAATAGTGAGATCAATAAAAAATATCGAAGGCAGAATTTGGCGCCCGCCGATGAGGAGGGCTACCAGAACCATGGCGGCTAAGACAAGGGTGACGCGGAAACGCCCGCAAAATTTACCCAGACGGGAAACTCCTTGGAGGGTTGGCTCTTTTCTTCTCTGCCAATCCAAAAACAGGGCGTAGAAAAAAACAGCCGCGCAAATATAGAAAATAATCTGCATGAAACCGGCCAGAAACCCGACGCCAAGCGCGGCGCCCCCAAGAATCGCAAACGCGAAAGAATTTTTCCCCTGATGCACCCGAAGTAGCGAGAGAAGCATGGCGGGCAGGACTATAAATGCGTGCGCGGCCAGGGTTCCGATGGAGAGCCAGTCAAAAGTTGTCGCCGTAAAGTACGATACCGCAAGAACGAAAGAAGAGGATCGCGCGAATCCATTCGCTCTCCCGAACCAATAGGCAAAAAAACAGCCGAGAACCACCGCAATCAAGATACTTAAATGGTGCGCGGTAAAAAAGTTAAAAATCCTGAAAAGAATCTGGTGCAGGGGGTAATAGGAGCTGACGAATTGGTCCAAACTGACGGATACGCCGCCGTAGTAGGCATTATTCCAGAGGGTAGATGCGCCCTCCTGCAGAGATTTTTGATAGAAAAAACTTTGCGGGTAGTAAAACCCAATCTGTTCATCATCGGAAAACATGTATCCAAAAAAGAGGGGCGCGAAAGACGCAAAAACCACCAAGCCCAATAAAAGAAGGGGCCAACATCGTTTAACCCAAGATAAAAGTAAATAACTAAATGTCTGCATGTTGCTCGTGGGCTGCTATACGCCGCCTATTCTTACCTCCATAAACCGGGTAATATCGTCAAATCTCCTCTCCCACGTGTATTTCTCCACTTCTGAATTGGCACGGGCGCTTTTTTCTTCTGAAGCGCGAGGATCTCTTAGCGCAGTATGCACCGCTTCTACCAAAGATTCAGGATTATCCGGTTCAAAAAACCAGACCATGCTCTCATCCACAATATTGCGGATGGAAGGAAGATCGGAGGAAACAATTGGCCTGCCGGAAGCCATATATTCCAAAAGCTTCAACGGCGACGTGTCATATTTTGAGGTATGGTCTCGCGCGGTATTCGGAAGGACAAGAACATCCGCCGCCCGTAGCCAAAAGGGAATATCTTTATGGGCCTGTCCTTCGACTACTATCACATTTTTTGCATCGACGGTCCGGCTTTTTTCCTTAAACTCCTCAATAGACTTATTATCCCCGCCGACGATAAAATAAATCATCTCTTTTGGTCTAAGAAGCGCATGCGCGTCAAGCAAGGTATCAACGCCTTTCCATAGTATAACCTGTCCGCAGTAAAGAATGATGGTCTGGTCTTCAGGGAGACGAAGGGTATGCCGTGCCTCCTCCCTCGTCGCGGAAATACGAAAAGCGGATGCATTAACCGGACAGGGCTTGTGTATCATTTTGTCGGGCGGGATGCCAAACTCTTTTTCCAAAGATTGCATTTTGATGCGATTGGTTGGAATAACCCCCTTCGCGCGCCTAAAACTCCAGCGATTCAGCCAATGAAACGGGGTTTTGTAGAAATCATGGGTTTCGGTGAATACTATAGGGCCCAAAATATTAAGAAGCACTATGTCCCGTATATCCAGAGAGTAAAAAATCGCCTTCCGGGTAATGCCCCGTAGAATAGCATAAACAGCAACGGAAATATTAAAACTTGTAAGCATCAGAAAAAATCCAAACTTCCCGGTGAAAATCGTCATAAGGTCAATTGCGGGCAAGCGCCGGAGAGTAAAATTCTTCTTGACGCGATGATGAATAAAGGGGTCGGCCCTCGGGAACTGCGGGTTTTGACGCCACGGAGCCCAGAGTTCAACCCTAAATCCGCGCCTGCCAAGTTCCTCACAGGTCTGCATAGCTATCCGGGGACTTGCTTTCTCCGAAGGATAACGCCAATGCGAGACGTATATGATTTTTCTGTTTTTTATGTCCATTCTACCTTATCTAACGTATTTTTAGGGTGCACGGTTGCGAAATTACTTCAACTTTGACTGAATATTCTCAAGCATTCGTGTGATACGGACTCCGTGCGAAGCGTCAGTAAGCGGGACCCTATTTTTGCGTACACACGATACGAAATGCTCCAGTTCATTCCGGAGCGGCTCTCCTGCCCGGATTCGCGGAACAAAAAACCTTATTTTTCTTGGATCAAAAAAATATGAAGAGGATTTGGCTTGGCGAGGAATGCGCGGGTAAGGATGGAGATAAAATTTAAGCTTAACTTCCGCCCGATCGTCAAACACGGTCCACCCTTTTTCACCGGCAAATATCATCCGCCGGATTTTTTCAGGAGAAAACCAAGATACGGCGAGCGCCAACGCGGGCCCCTTCCTAAATCGGACAAACGCAGAGGAAAAATCGTCTCTACTTTTCGTACTCAAGCTGACAGATCCGCCGGCCACACGACTAACTTTCAACGGACCAAAAAGATAATCCAGGATAGCAAGTTCATGCGTGGCCGTCTCCCAAAAACATCCGACATCGGAGCGAATAGGTCCCGGATAAAAATGCTCGGCCAAGACATAGCGAATTCTTCCTAACTTACCCTTAGCGAGTTCGTGCTTTAGGTAGCGAACGTGGTCATTATACAAATACTGATGACCAATCATTATAGTGCGCTTCTCGGCCTTGGCGAGACGACCAAGAGCCAAAGCATCTTTTACTCGCAGGACAAACGGCTTCTCCACCAGGACGTGCTTTTTGTGCTTCAGGGCTTCACGCGCCATGGCAAAATGGGTCGAGGGCGGAGTAGCAATAATTACGCAGTCAATGTCTTTGGCGCGAAAAATTTCACCGGCGGATGTATGCTTTCGAACTAAAGGAGAAAGAAAAACGGCGTATTTTCGGAACGCCGCTTGCGACCGGCTCGAAACCGCCTTTAAAGTCACACCCGGCATTTTACGCAAGAGCCGCGCGTAATTTTTTCCAAAATAACCGAGTCCGACTATTCCAAAACGCAAAGGTGCTTGCATAAGCTAAACTAAATTGGTTGACGGAGGAAGCGTATCGCGAAACCACCGGATGGTTCGCTCAAGTCCGGTTTTCAAATCAATCTTCGGTTCATACCCCAACCTGGATCGAATCTTGGTAAGGTCCGGGCAGCGGCGATTTGGTTCGTCGGCAGGATAAGATTCGGGGTAGCTTATAAGCTCAATTCTCATTTTATTCTCGAAAAATCCCGTAATCATATTGGCCAGCGTCACCATATTTACCTCGGGGCCCGCCGTTCCAACGTTGTACGCCTCTCCGTTCTTTTCAGATAAAAGAACTTTTAAAAACCCGGTAATCGCATCACTGACATAGCAAAAAGTCCTGGTCTGATTTCCGCTCCCGTGGACGTTTAAGGACTCACCTCGGATGGCCTTCGTGATGAAAGCGGGGATAACCCTATAGTCGTCGGACTTCATGCCTGGGCCGTAAACGTTAAAGGGCCTCACGATTTTAATAGGTACGCCGTGGATTTCAAAATAAGTCGTGCCTATGGTTTCGGCCAGACGTTTTGATTCATCGTAACAGGCCCGCGGACCAATACAGGAAACACTGCCTTTATAACTTTCCGGAGTCGGGATGAAATTGGGGTCAGGGTCTCCATAAATTTCACTGGAGCTGAATAAAAGAAAACTTTTCGCATGTTTCTCGAGCGCGAGTCGAAGAAGATTCTTGGCTCCAGCAATCGCAGCTTCTATGGTCTCCAGCGGATATTTTTTATAATAAAAGGGGGAAGCTAATCCGGCTGCATGGATAATATAATCCACCGGGCCGTCTATATTAATCGGCGCCGTCACGTCGCCTTCAATAAGACGCACGTTCGGACCCTGAATTTCCTGAATAAAACCTTTTCTTGAAGCGGTTATGTAATTATCCAGGGAAACGACCGTGCAGGGTTTTTTGAAAACGCTCCGGTTGAGCAAATCCAAAGTGCCCAAAAAATAAGAACCCAAAAAGCCAGCTCCGCCGCTAATAAGCAGGGTTTTTCCCTCCAAAGCCCCGGCCTCGCTTTTAATGGCCACGACTATATTCTCTAAATCTTCTTGTATGATGGGGTGCATTTTGGATTTTGTGCTTTGAATTTTGTGCTTATTCTATGAATTTAACCCTTACCGTGTCCGCCTCGTAATCGGCCTGCGACCTTGACTCGGTGGCAAGCGTAACCCACACGGTGTCTTCAAGAAATTTAAAGGCGTGGACGTGCATCGATGGGGTAAAAACCATATCGCCAACTTCAAGCACTGCCGATTCAATCTTTCCTCCGTCAATCCCTAAACCTTCGGCCGGAATCCCGGTCGCATCAAGCGACCTAGGGACCGGCTTTTCAAAATACTCCATTTTTCCCGAAAGCATATAACAGTAGTGCGTATCTTTTTTATGATAGTGATTCGCGCGGATAGCTCCTTTTTTGGAAGTGATCAAAAGGACGCTTTTTATATTCGTCCTGCCATCGTCCAGAATTTTGGTAATGGCGCCTCTTATATCCGCAAATTCCGGTTTTATGCCTTTAGTTATTTCCACCCCGTTAGAAGTCTGTCCTTATATAATCAAAAAGGTTAATTTCGGACAGCCCAATCATCTCCTATTCATATGTAACCACTTTTATACGATAAATGGTTTGCTAAGCTGAGTCAACAGGTCTGCCGCAAGTAACAAACAAGCGGACATTGCTGCCCGCTTACAAAATTTTGGCGTAGTGATCCCGGCTATGAATATATGAAAGTGTCTCGGGAAAAGAGCTAAGATGTCCCTTCACGTAATAATCCCTGATACGGTCAAACTCTCCATACAAAATCCCTGATCGCTTGCCCTCGGTAATGCCCTGGGAATGGCTCACATACTCGTCCCACCATAGCTCCCTACCGGCCTTATTGTAAATCAGAACCTCCGGATACAAGTTGACGGCCTGATTCACCACCGTAAGAAATGCCCTAAGCTGATGAACTGGAGCCGCACTCATGAATATCTTTCTCCATCCTTGCTTTTTTGCTTCGAGTACAAGCGTGATGGATTCGGTAAGTGTATTCACGTTCACTCCTGAAGAAATCTTGACGGGAACAATATTCGTAGGTGGAACACCAAGCTTCCTAAGCTTAGCGTGCCACACGGCAAATCCCGGATAGCCATGTCCGGTTTCGCAATCGCCGATTCCAACTAAAGCCGCACGCCCCGTATGCCAGAGTTCTGCCCCAACCTCAATCGGAGAATCCTCATTATCGGAGGTCTGCCCGAAAAGATACACCACGTCTGCAATAAATCCGGCTGGCTCGGCATCCTTAAACACTCGCGCCATAAACACCAAATTATCGTCCAAGTTCGTAAAGAACGGGCTTGAGCTTCCCATTACTCCCCCTATCCGCAGCAATTCTTAACACAGAGTATAATAAACCCCCACATCAGTCAAGGGCAGCTGACACCCCTGGTCAACACCGGGAGTTGACCAAAGTTATGGTTTTGTTTTAACTATTTTTTGCCATTCTTTGGGGTCGATCTTTTTACGGAACTCATCCTTAGGGTCGAATTTACGATCAGTGTAAAAAACAAGGATGGTGGGCTCCAATGCCACGTAATTATGCCAGATGCCGGGTGGAATAATCAGGGTTTTCCCGTCTTTTTCTTCCAATACGGCGTGCTCTTCCTTCCCGTCCTCATGTACCATGCGGAAAACGGCCCTGCCCTTGGCCACGGTAAAATAATCCGTATGAATTTTATGCATGTGTAATTCGTCCGGATATATGTTCGGATTCTGAACGCTGAAATTCATGTCCCCGGCCAGGCCCGGGATTATGTCATAATGACCCTTGCGGCGATTGTCTTCGTGAATTCGATGGTTATGGAATGACATATGAAAGAATTATATTTTAGGAAAGTTATTTTATTTCTTCAAGATAGCGAGCGAGCGCTTCCTGCCAAGACCTAAGAGGCGCTAAACCAATTTTTTGTATGGCGCGGTTCTCGAGAATAGAAAATTTAGGTCTCCTGATTTTGGATCCGCTCTCAAGCGTTGAGATGGGAGTTACTTTCACCGAAAGATGCGAGAGCTCAAAAATTTCTCTTGCAAAATCAAACCAGCTTGCCTGGCCTTCATTGGTAAGATGATAAATTCCATGCGGCGGATTTTTATGAACCCCGTTACTCCCCGCTCTAAAGGGTAAGGATTCTCCCAAGGAAGCTGATAGATGGCCTTCAACTTCCATTCCGCTCCGCCCCGAAAGCCGGAGCTTCATGGGAGTAACGGGGTGAAGAAGTTCATAGATCTTAATCGCCAAATCAACGGTATAAGTCGGCTTGCCCGCCTGGTCGTTCACTACCTTAATTTCCTTCTCGCTTTTGGCCTTCTCAAGCATCAGGGTTACAAAATTGTATCCTTTATGGCTGGTGTTTTTTCCAAATAGCCATCCGGTGCGGATAATAAAATTGCGGGGGTTGGCAATCCGCGTCAATATTTCCCCCGCGTATTTTGACGCGCCGTGAACATTGAGGGGATTCGGTATATCTTCCTCGCTAAAGGAGGGCTTAGTGCCGTCAAACACGTAATCCGTGCTTAAGAGAACGACCGCGGCGCCAATATCTGCGGCGATCTTGGCCACATGATATGCGCCAACCGCATTGATGCTGAAAGGCAATATCGGATTTTTTTCTCCCTCTTCTGTTTCATTAAAAGCCGCCGCGTTTATTACGATATCCGGTCGGATCTTTTCCAAAACTGCGGTAACGTTTTTGGCGTCCGTTATTTCAATATCCCCGTGCCCCAAACCCACCACGGTGTCCGACTCGGGAGCATAACGCAAAAGATCATAGCCAAGTTGTCCCGTGGAGCCAATGATCGCTATCTTTGCCATGGATTACCTTCAATTACGAAATGGGTTATCCGCGTCAGATCAGCGTATTAAATCAGCGTCTTTTCAGCGGCTCCCCGCTGATATTTCGCTGAACGGTACGCTGAAATTTAATTTCATAATCAAAGGTAGATTAATAGTATTGCGCTTTCGACTGTTTCTCGAAATGATTTCTAAATACTTCGGACTGCTTTATCGTCTGCCACCAATCCCGGTTATTTTCGTACCAAGCAACGGTTTTTATCAAAGCGCTGCCAAAATCGTGTACGGGCGCCCATTTCAATTCTCTTTGAATTTTTGAACATTCGGGGGCGTAGCGCAAATCCGCGCCCGGACGATCACTAGTATGCACAATGTGATCACGCGGATTTTTTCCGAGCAAAGAAGCAATCGCTCGAATCACCTCAAGATTTTTCATGGGTGTCCCGGAAATATTGTATACGGTATGGGGGCGGGCCTCGTGCATAACGAGATCCAAAGCCCGGCAAAAATCATTAACGTAAATCCAGCTTCTTTCATGCTCCCCGCTTCCGTGCACAGGTAGTTTCTCGCCATCTAAGAATGAGGAAATAGCCAGAGGCATAAGCTTTTCGGGATATTGATACGGTCCGAAATTATTGGAACTACGGAGAATAATAGCCGGGACCCTGTGGGTACGGATAAAGGCCTGCACCAGAAGATCGGCACTCGCTTTGGAAGCAGAGTAAGGGCTGGATGGCTGAAAAGGACTCTCCTCGTTCGAATTGCCCTGCGGCACGTCGCCGAAGACCTCATCCGTAGAAATTTGGATAAATTTTGGAGTACGAAAAGAACGCACTAATTCAATCAAAACATGCACCCCTTGGATATTGGTGCGAACAAATTGATGCGCATCTACAATGGATCGGTCAACGTGCGATTCGGCAGCAAAATTGACCACCGCCGCGAAATTATTTTTCTCAAAAACTTTTTTAAGAAACTCATAATCACAAATATCTCCTTTAATAAATTCATACCTTCGCTCGCTTTCCTGAAAACCCATCGCATCCTCCTCAATATCCTGAAGATTCAAATTATTTCCGGCGTAGGTCAGTAAATCATAATTTACGATCCGATATTCCGGATATTTTTGGTACATATGGCGTACAAAATGCGAACCCATGAAGCCCGATCCGCCACAAATCAAAATATTTTTGAACGATGCCATAGTTAACCCTCAATTACGAAATGCCGTATATCAGCGTCATCTTCAGCGTACAATTCGGCGTTTTATCGGCGCCAACGCTGATTTTACGCCGATAGGCACGCCAATCATACGCTGATTGTTGTATTTCGTAACCCAAAGTAATTAAACAATGCTAACATCTCCTACCGGAAGAATAAACTTGCCGCCTTGTTCACGGAACGCCTGCTCCTTTTTAAGCACCATGTCTTTATAACTCCAGGCCAGAAGCAGAAAATAATCCGGCGGATTCTTTCTGGCTTCTGCTATAGGAATAATCGGCAAGCGAGTTCCGGGAGTATAGAAACCAATCTTGGAAGGCAGTTCTTCGGTTGCGAAAGATATCAATTCCCGATTAACCCCTAAATAATTCAATATGGTATTGCCTCTAGCTGGAGCGCCGTAGGCAGCAATTTTTTTCCCATCTCTATGAAGTTCCTGCAAAAGCGACAAAAGCTTTTCTTTAAGGGCAGAAACAGCTGAGGCCAGCCCTTCATACGTGGAGAAAGAACTAAGTCCCATGCTTTGCTCTTTCTCAAGAAAATCATGAACGCGGGAAGATACGGGATGCGCTCCTTTATGTCCCGCAAAGATTCGAATGGAATTACCATGAACGGGATGAATCTCTACGTCAAAAACTTCCATTCCAAACTGATTAAAAAGTTGTACGAGGGGCTTGACCGAGAGAAATGAGAGATGTTCGTGATAAATGGTGTCAAAGGCCAAGTTCTCAAACATATCAACGATATAAGGCGCTTCAAAAATAAATGCGCCTTTGGGTTTGAGAAGCGCTCTTACTCCGCGGATAAGATCATAATGATCGTCAATATGCGCAAAAACATTATTGGCGATTATGGCATCTGCCTTGCCGTGTTCTCTGGCGATCGAGTCGGCAAGACGGACGCTAAAAAATTCAGGAAGGGTAGGAATTCCCCGGGAATTTGCAACCACGGCAATATTTTCCGCCGGATCCACCCCTAATACGTTAATGCCCAAATTCTTAATAACGCCCAGCAGGACCCCGTCATTGCTGCCAATCTCAACCACGAATCCGGAACGCCCGGGGAGAAACCTCTCCACGACATTTTCCGCATATCTTCGGAAGTGCTCCGGCACGTTCGCAACCCCGGAAGAGAAATAGACATAATCCCGGAATAAAACTTCCGGAGAAACCACATCAACCAGTTGGCTTAAATGGCAGGACTCGCAAAAAAATACCCGCAAAGGATAAGTTTGTTCCGGAGAGTTAAGATCCTTCTCTCGCAAAAAGGCATTGGCCAGAGGCGTTTTTCCGAGATCCAAAAACATGCGTAAAGATTTGCCTTTACACATGCGGCAATTTGTATTCACTTTCATGTTAGGTATAACGGGATCCATACCTAGAAGCCTCTTATTGGCGCTCCGCCATCACAATCATGGCCCCACTTCTCCTACATACCAGTTCTAAAAAGAAAAACAACACCAGAAACGGCAAGAAAATTACGATTAAAGGCAGGGCTGGAACAAGATACAGGCGCGCATACGCTCGAGAAATTCCAAATCGGCGTTGACTAAATAAACTATAAAGAAAGTTTTTAGGGAAAAAAAGGTTCAGGAACGACTGTACTAGACCTGATAACGTATACTCCGGACTAAAAAAATCCCATGAAGTAATTTTAAAACCGTTTTTTTCCAGCATATACGAGAGGGAGACCGGTGTAAATTGGACCACATGAAAGGGGTAATCATAATGGAACCATAGAGACCCAAAAAACCTGGCCTCCCAACTGGCGGCATTAGGCACTGCAATCAAAAGCCGGCCTCCTGTCCCCAAATGCTCTCGGGCGCCCGCAATAACCTCGAGTGGCCATTCCGCATGCTCCAAACTATGCCAGAACATCATTAAGTCAAAAAGAGGGCCATCAATCCGCGAGTACACCGGCCGTCCGTGATTACGAGCAACTTTGACTGCGGCCGGGCTCGGATCAAAGCCGACAGCGTCAAGCCCGTGGGAGCGAAGATAGGCAACTAACTTACCATCCCCGGCCCCATAATCCAAAATCCGGATGGTTTTGGGCAGACGAAAGATTTTTCTTAGCCGCATCCAGAGAAAAAGCCGAGCGAGGGGTCTTGCTGCCAGGTATATAAATCCCCCCACCATGGGCTTACGCCCATGGTGTCCTTCCTTACCCTTCAGGTTACTATTCCATTCATCCACGGGCCTGTACCCGTGGTCTTTTGGTGGGGGGATAAAGGATGTGCCTTCTTCCTCAAAATAATCCTCGAGATAAGCGGGCGCTTCGGTCTTTTTTGCAAAATGTCCGCCACACAATAAGCAGACGAGAAAATTCTCAAATCTGCTTTCTTGGATATCGCTTGTCCGGCCGCAGATGGGACAAATGATTTTTGAAGCATTAGATCCCGTCATGGCGCTTTTCTCAAAACAGTGTACTGACCCACGAGTTCTTTTTCTTTTCTATAATGCGCGAGGTACTGTCTCTGGCTATCTATTAACTCCGTAGGAATAATAACGACGTCGGGAACTCCACTGGCGAGTTTCTCGAGCTGTTCTGCGCCAATATTTCTTACCATTACATCATCCAGATACAAATAATAGTTACTGGAAGGGACGAAAAGAACCGCTTCCGGGGCGCTGTGGATAAAAACACTCTCTTCGTGCGAAATGCCGGAAAAATAATCAGATAATTCTTTGGACTGCGTACTTGAATAGTAACCGGAAACCCAGGATAAAAACACCAGGTGATAAAATTGTATCACAATTATGACGATGAACGCCCACTGAAATAAATTAGGAAACCCAAACCGTCCTCTTAGATATTGTATGGAAGATTCAGAATTGGTAGCGAGTAAGACACTTTTTCCGCTGTCATCCTGAACCCTTCGATCATCATTCTGAACGAAGTGAAGAATCTCAGGGTAGGCTCCGTGAAGGATCTTTTGCGCCCAAAGCGGGAGATTCTTCGCTACGCTCAGAATGACATTTGCGGATTTGCTCGTTATCAGTTCTATAAGTGCCTTAAGAGCGGCGGGGAAATAGAGAAAAACCATCATATGCGCGGGAAAGAAATACTTATACCATCCAAGGGTCCTTAAATAAGCAAATCCCACTAAAATAACAAATAAAAAAGTGAATAGCTCGCCAGGAGGCAAAGAATGTATAGAATTGCAGCGAACTCTTTTCACTATCCACCAAGTCCAGATAGCGAGGAGCAGAAGAAAATGCAAGGGTGTGGCACCGGTTACCAGACGCAGGAGATTTTGCATTATTATAGACGGCACTTCAGAAAAACCACTCCAGCCGGCAGGATTCATATAAAATAAAATAGCCGTCAGCAAAGAATCGTCCGAGCGATTAAACTGAATAAAAATAGCGGCCAGAAGCGGCACCAAAACGGCAGCTAAAAATAAAACCAGGTGCTTACGCGTGATTTTCAACAGTATATCTTTTCGTAAAATCAAAAAAGTGATTATAAATGCGGGGATTACCAGTATAAAAATGGGCTTGCAGAGTATGCCGAGGCCCAAGGCAGTACCGGCGAGCAGGGCAAAATACATTTTTCCCCGATTCTTTTCCAAAAGCAGGTTAAAGAACAATAAAAATGCTGTGAGAAAGAAAATTCCCGGTATCTCGCCCAGTAAATTTTTCCCATTTCCATAAAGAGACCCAAAACTTATAAAAAACAGGGTGAAAAGAAACGCCTCCGCAGGGGCATGTCTCCTCAAGAAAAAGAAGAAGACCGCGCATACTAAGAGGAGAATAAAAGCCGCCATTACTGCTCGCTCCTGAAAGAGGCCCACTCCGGCTAATTTCATCGAGATACTAACCGGGAAAATAACCGGATACCCAACCGTAAGATACCTTCCCATGGGCACAAATTCACCCGGAGCTACCTGAAATTTATATTCGTTAAATTCTGCGTAGCTTCTGGCGACGTTGAAGAAAAAACCCTCATCATACCACGTGGGCGGACTCTCGGTAAGTTTATATGTGGAGAAAAAAAACGAGATGGAAAATATAATGAGAAAAAAAATAGTTTTCTCGCGCATATTTATTTCTTAAAACGCTACCCTACGGCTAACTCTTTACGCCCTTACCCCGCCCTGGCATGCCCTGCGGTCAAAGGCGGGGTTTAACTCCGCTTAAAAATCCATCTTAATCTGAAAACTATTATGAAAATGAGAAGTTTAACTCCCCATTTGGCGATTTTAAATAGATTTCCGGTCATAAAGGATTCGCCCACGCGTTTTCGAAAGGCCACGGGAATTTCAATAAAAGGAATTTTCCTCGCAGCAATTTGCAGAGTGGTTTCCGTAACGAAATGCGAATCACCGGTCAGCCAAACCCCGGAAAGCATCTGGATAATATCTCTATGAAATAATCTATAAGTGCACCCGACATCCGTAATGGTGCTGGACATAAATAAAAGCTCAATAAGGCGGCCTTCAAAAATATCTGCCAGGCGGCGTAGAAAGAACATGGCAGAATCCGGCTGGATCAAGCTGGTATTAGTGCGGGTCCCCAGAACGACCGGAAAACTTGGCGCATAGGCCAGGAATTTCTCGACGTCCCTTGGATCAAAAGATCCGTCTGCCTCGCAAAGGATTACGTAATCCCCCCGGGCCTCTGTCATTCCCCGCCGGAGCGCAAAACCGTGCCCTTGTTTTTTCTCAAAAATAAGTCGGGCGCCTGTTTTTTTAACTTCCGCAACGCTCCCCTCCTCTGCATTATTGTCCACAACCATTACCTCGTCCACTACTCCGGTTGCGAAAAATTCTTCAATTATACTCCGGATTGAATTCTTCTCCCGATAACTCGTCAAAATTACAGATACCTTGTTGTTTTTCCACATAAAAAGAAAGTTACGTTAAGGCTGGCGCTCGCCCCGTTAGAGAGAAACATCGGATGTTTATTTTCTCTGTTTCTTAAAGTGGCACCCCGCGTTTCTCTCTAACGAGGTTCAACCACAAGAACGAAATGACGTAACGGATAAAAGAAGGGCCTTGGCAAATCATACAATCTTGTCCGCCATCCCAGCTCTTTTAATATCTGCGTCCATGCCTCCGGCTCTCGATGGGTCAATGTTATCGTCTCTCTGCCTCCGTAAACAAAGCGGCCCATGACCACGTCAAGAAACTTGGCGAGCATTGTAGGGCGGGTCTCGAAAATCAAAACCTTTTTGCCGACCCGCAAAGCATGTCCTAGCGTAGATATTTGCGTATCCGGACTCATATGATGCAGGGCATCGTTGAGCATGGTCACATCAAAATACTGCACTGGCCACTTTTCCCAACTTTCCGGCAAAGCATGGAATGACAAGTCCTCTTCCAATAGATTAACGATGTCCGCCCCTTCCACGCGAACCCCGAAAGCTTGGGCTACGGCCCTCCCCATCTCTCCGTTTCCGCAGCCGATGTCCAAAACCAAAACGCCGGGGGAAAAAACGCCTCCTAGGGTATAGGCCTCAAGAAGTTGACGTCTACGCCAACTCGAAACAAGTATGTTCATGTTTGAAATTAATCATATTTTTACACTTATACAAACTCCGCTCCTTCTGTTATATCATAACGAGCGTACTTTCTCCTTTAACGTAGACATCAAATACTTGGTAAACCTATCGATGCGAAGATACTTTTCAAAGACTTCCCGTGCGCGTTTCTGTCGAGTCGCAAACTCTTCCGGACTTACACTTCTGTGAAAATCCAGCAAAATCTCGCCGATTCGATCAATCTCACGGTAATCAACCCATACACAAATTTTTTTATAGTCAATGAGGTGCTCCAGCGGTTGTACCCGCTCCGTATCAAGATAGAGCGGTATGCGGCCTAAACTCAACATCTCGCAAAAGCGCGTGGATTGATTTGCATCCCCCCGCACATCAAGATTGTAGTCGGAAGAAAGCAGGTTCTGCACGAATTCCCGGCGCAGGGTTTCGGCGTCTATTTCCATGGTTTGGCGATGACCGGAAAACGAACTTCGTTTGATGAAATTTGTCTTAATTCCGGAGGTTTCCTCAAGAACTTTGATCGCTTCTATACGCCAAAAAACGCCCTTGCGGAACACCTCGTATTTTGGACTTAAAAGACTCCATGCACGCATACCCCAATCCCGCAAATGAGTTTTGGGATATTTTAAAAACGGCAGATCCGCCCAGCCCGCAAACCCAACCGAGGGAATTTCTTTTTTTTGCAGAAGCCGAAGTTCGCCTCCGCAGTATGACTCAAGAAGGTCCTCGCTGTACGTTGGCATTATGACATCGCTTTCCTTAAGCCGCGAGCGATAGTGGCCGAGGCGCAAAATAATACTGCGCTCAATAAGAATATCTTCCATGGGGTCGCCGTAGGCGGCGACGAGCAGGGGTTTATTGAAACGACAGGATTCAGCCACAAATGCATCAAGAAGGCCGGGGTCGCTTTGCTTAAGACGCCAGTAATTTATGGGAACGAATACAAAGTCTGCGTCTGCCGGCGACGGCACCAGAGTATAGTATTTTTTATCAAAACCGTGTCGTTTGAAAAACGCCTCAAGATACGGCTCGCTTCGGCTAACCGAAACTCCCCAAAACGGAAAAAGGAGCGGAGAATAATCTTTCCGCCCGCCAACAAGCTTGCGGTTAGCATAGAGTTTCACCGGGGCAAAATTCTCTGAATGCACCATAAATACAAAAATTATTTCAAAGTTAAGTTACGCTTCTTGTAAACAAGCTCGCCCCAGTAATAAAGACTGCGCAGGCAATCAAAGGTTTCAAAGTTATTCTCTTTCTCTCTCCTTACTAATGCTATATTTATAAACTTGTTGAGAAAATCGTCTTTTCCCATTTTGTCCCATACGGGAATATGCATTTTCCTACTTATAAATTCGCGCGCGCCGTAAGTTAATCCCCTTTTCTCTTTATTAATTATGATCTCCGGCACCCCCCTCTTCCTTGCCAATTCCTTGAATATCACCTTGCCGTAACCGTCTTTTTTACGAAGCAGGCCAGGAATGGATAAGGCAAGTTCCACAAATTTTTTTTCATAGTAAGGGCATCTCACCCGAATGCCGTAAAGAGCGGGCATCTCATTCTGGCATATTTGGTTGCGGCGCGCCTCGGTCAAAAGTTCCTCGGTTAATATAACTCTTTGCATCGAAGTTCCTCGAAAGATCAAACCATTTAGCAACGCCTCCTTTCTTTCAAAATAACCCTCGGGTAACCTAATCCACGGACCAGGGAAAAGGCCCGACGACTTAAAATAGGCAAAAAGACGAACGATACTCGGGGTGGAAAATAAATATTTCTTTCTTGATCTTAAAAACCAAGCAGGGTTAAATGGCAAAAATCTATTAAGTCGTGCGAGTCTATTTACCAGAAACGGCGCAGGATAAGATACAAGAACCGTATCGGCGTTCTGCCCCATAAAGCAATTTCTAATCCCCAAATTCCTAGCGAATTCGGCCATACGGAGGTGCGGTACCGAGTTCTGAAAAAGAATGGGAATTTTTATCTCTTCCACGGCCTCAAGATAAATCTCCAAATCCTTGTCATAATCTGCATAAACGAAATGATGGTTTTTAACACCAAATTTAGCGGCGGTGTCCCGTGAGTATATAACGTCGCTCGATTCCCTGCCCCAGCCGCCCCAGGTAACACACGTGGCACCTGCCCCTAAAAAACTTAGGAGGATTGCCGAGTCAATGCCGCCGGAAAGCAGAACCGCGGGATTGGGCTCCGAATTCTCCTTGAAATATTCACCCAAAAACTCTTCAAAATCTTTTACAAATCCTTCGATACCCTGTTTTTTGATTTTTAGCCCGAGATTCTCATACTCGGACATGGATTCCCCGCCTATCCTCGTCTCACCCGGCATAAGTACGTTTACCCCTTCTAGGGGTGCAGATGGCGGCAAAATCGTGCCAAAGAGCAAAAAATCAAATATTGAGTCCTGATTAATTTCTTTATGCGAATTAAAAAAGACGCCGAAATTATCGGAGCTGCGGTTTTCGTCATAAAAAATAGTCCTGTCTCCTCCGAAATTACTTTTTAATTCAAGCGGCATGATCATGACAAGGGCAAATTTGGATACGGGACATTAAATAACGCGAGCGACTCGACGATCTTTTTTACGGTTTTTTCAAGACTATGGTATTTCAGCACCGCCTCGCGAAGTACTACATTCGGCCTATTCTCTTTGGCGAGCGCCAACACCCTTTCAGCCAGAAATTCCGGGCTTGAGTGTTCTAAAACGTAACGCGCAGGTATGAAATCCTTAAAACCCGCACTCGCGGTAACGATCGTAAGCCCGCAGGACATCGCTTCAAGCGCTGCTTTGTCAAAAGACCCCGTGGGGGTAAGAGAAATCAGCAAATCGTGCTCCCGGTAAAGAGAGGGCATCTCGCCATACGGCCGAGCGCCCTGGAACACCACCCGGCCCTCAAGCCCATATTCTTTTGCAAGAGACCGCATCTTAGTAAAATATTCGTGATCCCTAGGCATAAATGGAGCGCCGACTATTGATAGGATCCAGGGAATCTCTAATTTACTTTTAAGAATGGCGGCGGCATGAATTATGGTTTCAAGATTCTTTACAGGGGAGATCCGGCCGACAGTAAGAAGCTGCAAGCCTCCGCTTGGCAGCCGCGAGCCCTCGGCCGGCTTGAAAAATTCTGTGTCTATGGCGTGGCCGGTTATCACCGCCTTCTTGGAAGGGAGTAGAAACGTGGACTCGGATGCGCTGAAGATAAAATCGGTCATCCTCTCAGCCATTTTTAATTTTCGCGTAGCAAGTCGATGAACGTACCATAGACCGGTGGTTCTCTTGAGAGACGCCAGAAACGGAAAAGCTGCAAGCACAAATTCCGGACACATGTGAAAAAAAACAGCATCGGAAGAAGCATATTGCTTCGAAAATAACTCCCAGAATCTCCAAACCCTTCCTATTTTTCCGCGGCCCGCTTCCTTCCCAAGAGAGAAGACTTCAACTTTTTTAGGAAAGTTGTACTCGCCGACAAAACCGGCGATGACCGAAACGCGTTCCGCATGCTTCGCAAATTCTTGCACCCAGCGGTGGAAGGAGCCGAGCAGTTCATCATTTCTATCAATTTTTTGAGTTACAATTAAAAGTTTCATAAAAGACATGAGCGCATACTTTTCTCATATGCGCCGAGGTACTCTTCTTTTGTTTTGGGGTTTAAATTCTTCACCGAGTTTTCTCCGGCCAAAGCCAGGTTTTTTCTTTTTCCCGGATTTTGATAAAGCTCGGTGAGAACGCGGAGAAAAGATTTTTTATCACCCACCGGAACCACGATACCGTTTACCCCTTCTTTCACTATTTCTCCGGCAAGCCCGACGTCGGTCATTACGACCGGCAAACCCGCGGCCATGGCTTCAGTGACCGCTCGGCCCCACCCTTCGTAGTTAGACGGAAGCAGGAAAAGGTCAAAGGATTTGAGAAACGAAGGCAAATCATCGCGCCATGGCTCTATGATAACATGATTTTCAAGCCCATACCGCTTGATAAGAATTCGGTACTTTTCCTCATCAGACCCACTCCCCACAAGCGCTAAGACGGCTTTGGGGCATATCTTTATAAAATCCCGCATCACTTCAATCAACATGCTGAAATTTTTCTCTTTATCCAGCAGGCGCCCCACCGCAACCATCTTAAAATCGTAATTGCGGAATCGATCCTCAATCCGCGGATCGGGTTTTGCTTCAATGAATTTAGATATGTCAGTAAATATCGGGAGTACCGATATTTTGGAAATTGGAAATTGCCTGCCCGCCGTAGCCTCGGCGAAGGCGGGGAAATTGGAAATTATCGAACTTTTGATCCTCTCGCTCACCACCCGGATACAATTTGCCCGCGGAATAAGAAATTTGGCCAGCATAAAACGCACGCGCTCTTTCCACGATGCGCGACGGTAATACGGGCTAAAAATATCCGTGTGGATTTGGATACGAAACGGAATTTTTGTGATTCGTGAAATGAGATATGCGACAAGCCCCGCTTCCCCCGAATCCTGCGCATCAATAATATCTACCTGCCTGGCCTTGGCGATATTCCGCCCTATACGGTATGCATCCCATGCTCTCAACGGCGCAAAAAAAGTATTGGTGGGATAAAGAAAGAGATTCGGGCTAAATTCGGCTTTTTTGAATCCGGGGGCAGTAAAAGAGACAATATGCAGTTCGTCAAAAAGCCCCGCATATTCGCTGATGCGGGAAAAATTCTCCGAATCCTTATTAAAAATACTCGGATCGCCCCCTATGACAAGGATTTTCATCCCGCACATAACTTAGACAATTATGCAGCTGTGGATGACTTAGCAGTTATACACAACCCAGAACGCCAAGCAATGATTATAAAATATGCTATTTGATAATTAGTTGTGGGAATTAATCGTGTTGTTTACATTCTTTATTTAATCGTCATCCTGAGCGAAGCGAAGGATCTCAAATCACCAGTAAATATATAGAGATTCTTCACTGCGTTCAGAATGACGGTTGAAGGTCGATGAAATATGTAACAACGCTCCGATCTCTTACAAATTAGTAGTCCAAATTATGTGCGGGATTCATAGAACCTTTGAGAATACTTGAATCCATTCTTGAGCAGCCTCGCCCCATGTATAGGCGCTGTAGAATTTAATAATTCCCTTTCTTATATTATAGCGCGCGGTCTCCTCCATTAGCATCCCCAACTTTTGCGTGAGCTCATTTTCATTGAGCGGATCAACGAAAATTCCAAAATCCTTGGCATACTCGGCATAACCCGACTCTCTCGTCATAATAAAAGGGGTTCCTGAAGATGCCGCATCAGCAATCACGTTCGGGCCCACCTCGGAAAGCGAGGGCAGAACAAAAAATGCCGCCTCACGCATTTTCTTAAGCAGCGCCTCATGCGGGAGTTTGGGAAAAAAGAAAACTTTCTTGATCCGTTCCTGCGTGACAAAGTTTTTTAGCCGTTCCGCTTCCGGACCATCCCCTACCAAATGCAGTTCGTAATCAGATTTTAGTCGGGAAAACGCGCGGAGCAGACGATATAGATTTTTTAAATAAAGCATGCGGCCGGCCCAAAGAATTACACGAGATCCTTGAGAAACTGCCGAAAGATTTTCGAGAAGCGGAGGCCATACATTCCCGATAATTATCGACTTCTTGCGGAGATGGCCGCGTGAGCCGACAACCATCTCGCGGCGCCATTCCGAAGAAAAAACAAGAATGCGCGAGCGTCCAAGTACCCACCGGCTTATAAAATGGATCACTCGCTCTTTGGCCGACAATCTCGGGAGATTCCGGTAAGCCCCGTTAGAAGTCCGTTCCGCCACCGGCGGAACGGCAGCCCCGACGTCACGTCGGGGCTGACTTCTAGCGGGGTAAAACATAGAAAGAGTTGTATCGCTCCTTCTTCGCTCGACATAACTCTCCCACAAAAAATCGCCTTCTACGCGGATGACGAGTGGCTTACATAAAAGCAGGGCGGCGAGGGCGGCCGGCGCCCCAACGCTAAAATAATCCAGGGCAAAAATAATATCCGCGCCAATGGAACTACGAAAAACCTTAAAAAAATAAAGAAAATGCCTGACCAAAGACGGCAGACGCAAAAACTTACCAAAGGAAACAATGGATACTTGATGCCTTAAGCGAGAAAATTCCTCACCTAAATTCTTTGCATAAATTGCTGGCCCCCCAAGCTGTGGCGGATAAAGAGGGGTGGCAATAACTATACGGAGAGGCGAAACCTCTATAGATACTATAGAGGTTTCGCCTCTATAGTAGCGGTCGAAAATAAACCTGTATTTTTGCGCGATCCCATTCCAGGAAAATTTTTCTTCAACCATTCGTCTTCCTTCCGTAACGCTCTGCTCGCTCTCCTTTTCATTTTGAAGGACATAGACGATTTTTTGCGCAAGATCGTTGGGATCGTCCACCCGCGCAAAAAAACCGGTCTTGCCATCCTGAATAATATCAAGTATTCCCTCAACCGGCGTGCCAATAATCGGGACACCTGCCGCCAACGCTTCAACAAATGCATTCCCCATGCCCTCCGAGCGCGAGGCCCTTACAAAAACATCGGCTTCGTGAAGATATTTCGATATCTCGTCATACGGAACATTCCCAAAAAACTCGACATTCTCATCCAACTTTAAACTTTTAACTTGTGACTTTAAACTTTCTTTTTCTGGTCCTTCACCAAGAATGTGGCAACGAATTTGTGGGATTGATTTTTTAACTTCGACTATGGCGCTAATCAGCGTATCTATGCCATTTTTGGGCACCAACCGGGAGACAGTGATTACTGTTTTAGAATTTGGATTTTGCCCCGTCATTCGACGGGGCACCCGGTCGAATGACGGGGTGAACTTTTCTATATCTACTCCATTATGCACTATGCTTCCCGACCCTCTATATCCATGGTTCTTCGCGAGATTTAATAAGTATATTGAAATCGCTGTGACATAATCCGCGCGGCGTAGCATGAAACGAAACGCCACACCAATAAGACCAAGTCGCCCCCCTACAACTCTTCCTGCTCCATATCCATATTGGAGTGTTAAAATTAAAGGGATGCGGGGATGAAAAAGTTTGAAAACCGCAGCTGCCAGTGACCCCTGCCCGATATCTACGGCCCACATGACAACATTTGACGTTTGACCATTGACATTTGACCGAATGATTCTGCGGGCGGAAAAAAAACCAAGAAAAGGGAGAAACCATTTATCGAAACGTGTCCCTAACCCTAACCGAATAACGGTTCCCTCGGGTCGCTCTTCGATCTTTGGTAAATCCCGCCTGAAACGGGAAGTTACAATATAAAAACGGAGCCCGGAGCACGGGCTTGAACTTTCCCTTGTATTACCACTACTTTTTGGGGTCCGTGCGGAGGGCGAAGCCCCGCACAAAAGGCCGCTGGCCTCGCCTAGCTCATTTGGCCTTTCTGTGCGCGGGTCAAAGCGGTCTTGAAGCCGCCTCAATACTTCCTGAATTGCAATCTCGGCACCGCCTGTAAATGGGTGATAGGCGGTGGAAAATACGATAATTTTAGATTTTTCCATTATCCGCTAGAAATAGAACTTCTTAATAACCAGGAATCCAACCGCCGCTGCAACGCTAAGAATTATAGCAAAAATAAAGAAGACGGACGTATTGAACGCGGAGAAATTTGAAACTTGCGCTGTATTTTTATTATCTCTCGCGGCCTTCGTCTCTTCAACTATAACACTCTCGACATTTTTCTGGAATGGCATTGGCGCTGGCGGAGAAACGGCCATGACAGGCAACTTTTTCTCCTCCACGAACGTACTCGTCTGCGAAGTTTTGGCTTTTTCTCCTTTCCATTCAAGCGCAAGCTTCGAATTCGGATAATAAAGTTTAAGCGCCGTCCCTCCGGAACGAAAGAGGCCGGTTACGGAGCTGGCGAACGAAACTTCAGCTCCTTCTGCGAGCCGCGTCTTAGGCGGAATTTGGAATCTATTTGCATCGGCATCCTCCAAAATCCATCCGCCGATCTCAACCTCTGTATTTCCTTCGTTTTTAAGACGGAGCGATCCGCCCTCTCCTATTAGAACGTTTTTTACCACAATTTGGTTAGGAGTGGCCTCTATTCTAAGATAATCCGATGCCGCGTATTCGGCAGAGGATACGTGAAGACCCACAGTATACGTTCCGGTAATCCTAAAAATATGGGAAACGACGCGGCCTTCGATGGCCTCACCATCCCCGAAATTCCACCAAAATCGAGCGTTCTCTAATGGCTTATTATCGATCCCTGCGGCCCGGCCAACAAATTCAACCAGCTCCCCCACTATTGCCGTGCGGTCTTCCCCCGCATAGGCCTTAATCGCGGGATAAACAATTGCCGGCGCAGAAGATGAAGCAGGTGCGGCCGGCGTTGAAGTTCCGGATGAAGAAGGGGGCGACGGGGATGATGACGCAGGCACTCCCGCATTTGGCGCACGGGGCGTGGGGGAGGCAGTAATCCAACCGGATGCACTGCGTTGTGCGGTTTCTTTAGTAGTATTATTTCCTGCTACCTCGCTTCCTCCGTTGATCTTCCAGACATTGGAACCGTCAATTCTATCTATAACCGTGCCGGATGGATCCTTCAAAACTACAATATCGCCCTCATTTGAAAGGGCCCCCGCATAAAGGCAATCAGCAGAAACATTGGGGAGGGTGGTATCATCCGTTCGCTCAAGCAAAAAGTATCCGCTGGCAGGAAACAGCGTGGTGGAACACTTTCCGGTTCCGTTTCCTATGCTGAACGTAATGCCGTACTCCCCACCCCTCCATTCAAGCCGCCACCCGGCCAAATCCACATCACCTGTGCCCTCGTTTCGCAGTTCAATCCATTCGTCGGCGGTGGATACTTCCGTTCCCATCCAGGCGATTTCATTGATTAAAACACCTGAGGCCAAAGCAGGCGCCGGCGCAAAGATTAATATGAAAATTAAAGCGGCCTTGCGAAACATACCATATTCGTAGCAATACCCTCCTAAAAACACAAGAAAGGCGCTAAAAGCGCCTTTCTTTGTAACCTGAAACACAATGAACTAGTAGCGAGTAACATGGCGCGTTTCTAGCTGTCATCCTGAATGAAGTCGAGCGGAGCGAGCCCTGAGCGAAGCGAAGGGGCCCCTAAAATATGGAGGAGATCCTTCGGCTAACGCCTCAGGATGACGCTTCGCGTCAGATTCTTCGCTACGCTCAGAATGACGTTTGCGGGTTTACTCACTACCAGTCCAATTGTGCTACCTACCGCTTCCTTTTTTTAGCGCCTCTATGGTTAAAATAACGCTTGCGTTTCCTGGCTCTTTCTCCAATACCTTCTGCCACCACTCAATCGCTTTTACATACTCTTTCTGCCGCTCATATAAATTAGCAAGGGATTTCAATAAATTTACATCCTTGGAATTTGCCGCAATTCCTTCAAGCAATACGTCGTCAGCCAAATGCTCCTTTTCCGCATAGGAATAAGAGTAAAGGCCGGATAGAGAAATATAAGTGTCTGAATCATCCGGCTTATTTTTAATTGAAGTCAGGAAATTTTTCTCGGCCATGGGGTAGTTAGGAGTATATCTCCAATAAAGCTCTCCCAGATTCGCAAATGATACGGAGTTTGAAGGACGGATCAAGCTCGCATATTCCCATGCATCACGCGCGCCCTCAAAATCCCCTATCATCTTTTTTAAATTCCCAAGCTGAATCCAGCTAAAAAGCGTGTCGGGGTCGTCCGCGACCACGCGCGCATGCGCCCTTATATCGGCATAAAGCTTCTCTTTCTGCGCTTCGGTAAAAAGTTTAACCTCCTCCGGTACCGGCCTAATTTCTACAGGATCGCGGCCCGTATAAAGAGGAGGCAATTTTGGTTTCTCTACGACGGGTTCTTCTTTCTTCTGGCTTTCTTTGGGTTCTTTTTGAATCGGCAAATCGGACACTTTCTTTGAAAAATCCGGACCAAAATTAAAAAGAGACGACACGCGATCGCGGAAAATAAATAAGAAGCCGGCCGCAAGAATGGCGACTGCCCCTATCACAATTCGTTTCTTTGTATCCCGCCAGTCCATAATCAAAATCAATTGTAAAATAAAAAGGCCTCGTCTGTCAAAACAAGACAACTCTAAATTTATCCAGTCACCAAAGCGAGCCGGTATGCTTTTAAGACAATGGGAGGAGCGATTTGCTTGGTTCCGAGCGAAGTGAGGAAAATCGCGACGACCCTTAGCGAGGCGGCCGCCGGAGCCGCCGAGTCGTGTCGAAAAAGCATGCTGGCGAGCGAACTATTTTGTCAATGTAAAATTGAAGGTGCCTTTAGGACTTATAGGGGTGGTGGCTAGGAAATTGTTGAATTCAACCATAAGAGTTCCGCTGATCACGTATTCAAACGAGTCAAGCCAAAGGCCGAGTTGCCTTGCTTCGCCCGGCTGAAATTCAAATGGATAGGAAAGACCAATCTGATATAAATGAGGGGATCCCGGCTGAGGGGAATTAGAATTTAAGCGGAGTTTGGTGCTGGTAATTATCTCATCCGCGGTCGTAGGGCCCTTCCTCAAGACAAAGATTACATCACGCCCGCGATTGATCGGAGAATTCATGTCATCGGATACGCTAAGAATGATTTGCGCAAAAAGAATCTTATCGGCCGTTCCATTGGTAATAGTGAAATCGCCCAATTTTATGGGGTTTACGACACTCGCCGGAAAGGAATTAACTGTCGGGCCGCCGCTTACGCGAAGCTCTGTGGGTGGAGGCGGTGTTGGCGGAGGAACGGGAGCAAGCGGAGCGGGGGGCGGAGTTGGAGCCGTCACGACTGTGGATTGAGCTTGCAGCGCTTTAATCTGCGCCTCAAGCGCCTGAATTTGAGCCATTAGAGCGGCAACCGGATCTTCTTTAACAACAGGCGCTGATGGCAAAACCGGCTTTACGCCAAGCAGGGTATTTGCCCTTACTCGGCTCTTGGGACCGAAATAACCCAATGACGGCTCAATTCCCTCCCGGCGCTGGAAGCTACTCACCCCTTCACGGGTAAGATTAAAGAAGTTGCCGGTTATTGGCCCCGAATATACGCCCTCACCCTTAAGAAATTCCTGCAGGCGCGTGACATCAGGTTCGCCTCGCATGCCGAAAAAGAGATCTCGATCAAAAAAGGCCGCCGATGCGAATAAAGGCAGAAGAGTAAAAAATGTCAATAAAAAGCAGGTTTTCTTCATATACCCCATTATACTAACCGTGAAGGAAAATACCAAATCATGTTCCAGACTAAGTCTGGAACATTTCGTCTAGGAACTTCTCATATTCGACCTCATTTACTCCTAATACCTCGTCACGAAATTTCTTATCAATAATAAGCGACAGGTTGCTTCGTTTTCCAATATAATCTGCGGCGCTTGACCAAGGATAGCGCTTAACCTCTTCTAACGATTTCTCCTTTATTCCAGACTTAGTCTGGAATAAAGCAAATGGGTTGAGATGAATATATTGAGTAAGATAATTTATATATTCGTGACTATCTACATGGCGCGCCTTAAAAGTCCCCTCAAATAACCTGCCGGTACGTTCATGTCGCTTATTGAAATACATAGCATAACTAACGCCTATCTTATGAAAAAATCCGCTCACTCCGCGTTCCTTAAGGGGTGTCACTAGTAGATGGAAATGGTTTGGCATGAGACACCCTGCGACAATTCTTACGAACGGCTTCTGGGGGATAAGCAGCTCACGCGGCGAAAGAGATTGCATATCAAATCTATATGGAATTTCCTTAAAATTATTCAGGACATAGAGAGCGTTGATAAAACGAAATCTGTCGCGATCACTAAGAAAAACTACGCGTTTATCAACCCCGCGATTATAAATATGGTAATATTCGTCTGGCAAAAAAACTTCTTTTCTCATATATATAACGGTTGCGTCTGTGCCAGACTAAGTCTGGCACAACGGGTGAAAAATACAAGAGCCCCGATGAAATCGGGGCTCTTGTCAAACTCACAAGGGGGAATCCCAGCGGTTATTGACCCTGTGCGGCCTTAAGCTTTTCCTGCAATAGCTGCAATTGCAACTTCAGAAGCTGGGCTTGGAGAGCCTGGATTTTTTCTCTAAGTTCCTCGGCAGAACCAACAGCCGGTGCAGCAGGGGTCGGAGTGGGAGGAGCAGAGAGCGCCCCGCCGAAAACTCTAGCCAATTTACTTCGAGTAAGGGGTCCGACTATACCAACTGCCGAAAGTCCGTATTTCGCTTGAAATCGCTTAACTGCCGCTTCGGTCATCCTGCCAAAAAATCCCGTTACCAAACCGTCAGGATAAACCTCCTTGTCTTGCGCGAGAAGCTGTTGGAGCCGCTCCACATCCTCGCCGCGAGATCCAACGGAAAGAGAGCGGTTAAATACAGGAGAGGCAAGAAGTGCTTGTGGTGCGGGTTTGGCAACCAGAGGAGCCGGAGTAACCGGAAGTGCTGAAGGAGCTGGAGCCGGGGACCAGCTACCGCCTCCGCCACCACCGCCCCCCGAACTGAAAATCCCGCCGCCTCCTCCAGAGGTAGAACAGCTGCCGGATGGTGTAATTGTCACCGTTTTCGTCGGTTGGCCATCCAGGTTAAAAATCTTAACTCGCGACTGACTCGTATCGCATATGGTGCTTTCACCTAAGGAGTTGGTCAGCACTTTTTTATCGGCTGATATAATTTCTACATTTGTTCCTCCCGGTAACGAAAAGGAGAATGTGCCGCTGCTTACGGTAAGGGAATCGAACTTTATCCCGCCGCCTACAAGCGTATATTGGCTGCCGTCAGAAGGCAAAATCAGCGTAACACTCTGCACTACTGTTACAACGGCAACAGCTAGAACAAAGGCCGGAGCCAGTAAACCCAAAAGGACAGAGAGGAAGATATTTTTCGTACGATAAAAAATCATGTTGAATTTAAGAAGCGGGTACAACTCTGCTCTCTAGTATTATTTGATGATGAAGTACTGCCAAGTGCTCGTGGTTACGGTCCACGCAACTCCGGTTCCGTTATAGAGCATAGCTTGAATCCTGCCGGAAGATGTGGAAGATGCTATACCGGTGTACACAATTCCTGCCCCGGCGCCATCTACGAGAGCTTTTGTGGTTGACGCCGTAAGCCAAACCTTATCCCCGGCCGCAAGGCCGGTTGGCGCTTGATCAGTGCAAGCAACCGTTCCGGTTGAGGTGGCGGCTATGGACTGCGCTGCGAGAATCGGACCAAAATTACAAAATCCATGCAGAATAGAGGTGAAACTTGTGCCATTTGCTCCAAAAGTTGAATCTCCATAACTTGTAAGCGGACCGGTAAATAACGCAGTCGTTGACGCCTGTAGCGTGCCTGTGAAAAGGTTGATGTCTGCAGCGGCATCACCAAAGGTAGAGTTCCCGTAAGTAGTTAGGCCGGTCGTAAATAACGCAGTGGTGGAGGCCTGAAGTGTGCC
>CAZPDF010000001.1:0-77122 GCA_964585475.1 uncultured Candidatus Saccharibacteria bacterium | reverse complement strand
CGTAAGTAGTTAGGCCGGTCGTAAATAACGCAGTGGTGGAGGCCTGAAGTGTGCCGGTAAACAAGTTGATATCAGTCGAGGCGTTCCCCAAAGTTACATTACCATTTGCAGTAACCGCACCGGTAAAGGTGGAGGCGCCGGTTATAGTAAGCTGCCCGTCTACGGATATGTCGGTGCCGATTGAAGTTGCCCAAACCGAAACGGCCATGGCAAGCGCCACTCCCAAAATTAATGTAAAAATAAACAAATACGGATTAGATAAAATTCTCATGCTTCTCATATACGTATCCAAGAAAATCCACAGGGCCTATACGCCTAAAGACGTATACGGACCTCTAGAAAATTCCCTTCAATTTTTTTAAAAATACACTATTACTATTTTAATTCCCCCCCCCAGAAACACAAGTGGGGAGGTGTGGATAACTTTAAGGGCTTTGTAAAAAGGTAGCGGGTGCCCCCTCGCCCCTCACGTGGCGGAAAGACGCTCGGCGGGGGTAAGTGCGTTCTTCTTTGTTCTCCCCGCCTCGCTAAGCGTCCGTGCCGCCCCGCAGGTGTTTCCCACTCCGGCTCCTCACTGGCGCGGCACTTCCGATTCTTTCCTCCACGTGAGGGGTTCGACCCCGCGTATCTATAACAAAAAGCGGGGCGGAGAGGGATGAAAGCGCGGTCGAGCCCCGCCCTTTGTCCGCGAAATGAAGGCGAGGTTTCCTTTTGAGCGGCAAAGGGCGGGACGAGGGAACCGCGCTTTTAGGCTTGAAAATACAGACAACATTGGCAAAAGCAAAAACCCCCGAGAGGGGGTTTTTGCCGAGCTCATTCACCCCGTTAGAAACCACGCCCGCGCTTGCGCGCCCGAAGGGCCTTGAGGGCGGGCTGTTTCTAACGGGGCAAGAGGAAGACTCTCTCTAACAAAAATCCAGCCCCGAGAGAAGGGGCTGGATCCGAGTCCACAAGGAAGACTCTATATACGATTACTTCGAGAAGTTCTGGGCGGACATGTTGGTGTTCGGTAGTCCCGGCACCAAGTAGCCGTTAAGCCAGTCAGTAGTCGTGGTAGCGGCTGTGGTGGTGGTGTTTGGCGACCAGATGAAATCTCGTGTATCAAGGCCAACAAGAGTATTCACATCGGCTAAGGTCCCCCGGCCAACACCAAAGGTATCATTGAAGGTATGATTTGCCGCATCACCATCAAGCTGTACCGTGGCCGAGTCCCCTGCCGCTGCTCCGGTTACAGTTCCGCGAAGTTCAAAGTAGCGGGAAGATCCTGCAGGAACAGTCACTCTTTCCTTGCCGCCTCCACCGTTAACCGGATTGAAGAAGACAGAGGTTGTCCCGTTAGTGCCAGCCCAGCTGAAACTAGCAAGATCGTCCTTAGTAATCGGGTTAGAAGCGTAGGCGTTCACCGAGAAGCTTGCATCCGAGTACCCGTAGACGTTCGCCAGGGTAAGGGTAATACCGGTTGTTGCAACTTTATAGGTGAACTTCGCCAAACCGATGTCGGAGGAAGCATCTGCTGTCACCTTGAAGCGGTAGAGAATCATTTCTCCATCGGTCAAGGTGTTTGACGGAACCGAGAGACGCTCAAGAGTCGGAATGGTTTTAACCATTCTTACTCCCTTGCCATCCGTGTCGGAAGTGAGCGCCGGATTAAGAGCCGTGCCGGATGATTGTCCAACACCCTCGGTGGAGGTAGCAGCGTCGCCGTCCATGTTTATGTCAAGCAGGACCCCTCTTCTGGCCGGCTCGTTCACTCCAAGAGCCGCCAAATCCGCTTTTAAGGTAAGGAGTTTGTCGCCGTCCTTCGGGATCACGAAACTTCCAACGAAGGTAGAAGTTGCAACACGGCTAGATCCGGTAAAGATTGCCTCTCCAACCTTAGTGGCGCCGTCCCACAACGTTGCTTTCGCAAAATCCGAAGTGGAGGCGTTGTCCGCGTTGAATTGCAGTCCTATTTTCTTAAGATCTATGGCTTCGTTGGCCGCGTGGAACTTGATTACCGTCATCAAGACATCGGTCTTGCCCGCAACACCCAACCTCTCCGATGGAGAAGAAGAATCAAGCGAGTAAGTAAGGGTTCCTCCGGTCTTCACAGTCATTATCTGTCCGGTTGCCGCGGTAATTCCCTCGGTAATGTCGGCTGCCGTGTCTTTTCCTACCGCAACAACGTTGCCTGCGGTGGCCACAATTCCCCATGCGTGGGTAGATGCGTCAACCGCGTTTGCGGTGATATTACACTTCAGGTCAACAACTTTGGTCGTGCCTTTGGGAACAATCAAGTGGTTGTCAAGCGAGAAGGTAACATTATCCGGCGAAGTTGCGTCAAGCGTCACGTCTTTGACGTTTGAACCGGTGTTCAAAGCCGTTGCTCCGTCGTAGAGCACGCAGCCGTTAAGATCGTTAACTCCCGGAGTTCCAGTATAGGTAACTTGGGGGACCAACGAGGTTACGCGAACATCCTCTCCGGATGCGGTTGAATCAAACTGGTACTTAGCAAATGTATATCCCGAAATGCCTCGGACCACATTTTGCGCGGCCGGGCTAGCAGATACGCTCACCGAAACCGCGGCTTTCTTCACGGTCTGGGTGTTGGCCGCAACAACCGTTGAAGGAGTCGGGGTAATGGAGAGACCGCTGGTAAGTCCTCGCGCAGTCATAGCCGAGGGGGTCGTTGACGCGATCAAAGTATCGTTGGTCGCCCAGGAAGCCGCAGTCAATTTCCCTTTAAGGGTATAGACATGAAGCCCCGCCGGAACGTTCCACGTATCGGTGAAGTTAACTCCGGTTACCGCTGCCAAGTCCTTGGGTCCTGCCACTACTGCTCCATTCTCGTCAAATAGCGAAACAGAGGTCACACCACTTGATTGCGCAGTGTTGTTCTTGGACAAGACGAAAGTTGCGCTCGTAATCTGGATTACTTCGCCCTTACCCTCATAGAGGAATGCTCCAAGAGGAGTATTGGCCGCGTCCACAGTAATGTTTCCTGCTAGAACGGCGCCTGATTTCTCTCCACGAAGGGTGCCTTTGGAGATCGTGTGTTCATAGGCATCGTAGTAGGGCTCGGTCGAGGAGAAAGCACCAGTGTCATCCGTAGGATCGGATGTGCCGTTTGCGGGAATTATGTAGTAGCCAAAGGTCTTACCGCGGGCTACAACATCGGTTCGGCGGAGAAGGTCAAGGTCAATGGTTCGGTTGGAACCGGACTCAACATCCAGTTTGACGCCGATGTCAATCGTGGCACCTTTGTCAAACTCTACCGCCGGGTTGAATTTTACGATGTAGTATTTGCTGTCAGAAGAGAGCATGGCGTCGTAATCAACGTTTTTCACGTTAACTCTCACGTTCTTGATGTCTGATGCCGCGACAGATCCTGAATTATTCCAGCGCATTTGCTCAAGCAAGACCGGCTCTGCCGATCCTACGCTCCACCTGACACCCGATGCGTAGAAATTTTTAGTCCCTACTTCAAGCGCGGTTCTTGCCGCACCCGGGTCTAACGTACCGCGCGCGGGTGAAGCGAGAGATCCGATATCAAGAGTGGCGTTAACAGTCATGCCGTTCCCAAAAATCGGGAAAGAGCCGTTAACGGCTGAAGAACCGGCGTCAACCGCAGTTACTGCCAAGCGCACCACTTGTCCTGCTCGGCCGCTGTTGTCATCATCCATATTCCCGGCAATAGTTATCATGCGGGAAGTGCCTGCTTTTACGACAAATGACTCGCTCAATATGGCTTTGTGATCAGCATTCAAGGTCTTGGAAAGTCCTACTTGCACCATTTGCTCGTCAAGCAAGACAATGCCGTCGAATACCGCATCATCCGCCAGGCCTTGGCGCTCCACGGTAATTGATTTTACCGTAACATCACCATCGGCCGAAGCCGTCAAATTGACTTTGGTGAAAGGAATGCGCGCTCCGTTATCTACGGCCAGAGTGGCTGCCGGCTGATCGGACGAAGCAGTCACAGTTAAGCCGCTTCCGGAAACAACCGGACCGGGTGTTACTGGACCGGGCGCAGGAGCAGGTCCCGCTACAACCATGGAATTATACTTGGCCTGTGATTTCGAGCCAAAGTATCCGGCTGTCGGCGATACCGCATTGGCTGCCTGCCACGCCGATACTGCTGATTTCGTTACTGAACCGAAGTATCCGGTTGCTCCACCCGCATAGGTGAAGTGACCAGTACCGGTCAGATAATTTTGAAGACACGTTACATCATCACCTCGTACCCCAACTGTGAGGTCGCGGGTGAAGGAGCACTTTCCTGCTACCGGAGCGGATGGTCCGCTAAGCGAAGCAAGTTGTGCCGAGAGCGCTGCGATCTGCGCCTGAAGCTGCTCAATCGTGTGGGCCGTTGAATGGTCCGCGATCACCGCCAAAGGCATGATCGCCGCGGCTCCTGAAAGGGTGATGGTGGTTGCCAGGGCTACCAGCTTAAACTTTAAGCCCTTACCGCCGCCATCTCGTAATTTAATGTTCATAATTTTTACTTTAATTTATCTGAAACCCTTTCTTCCTTTCTCAAGTTATAAGAAAGTAAGGAGGGTCTCATGCTAGGGACGCTCATCTTTTTTATCTGTCGACAACAGATAGAACTGATGGGCGTTTTACGTTTAACTTATAATCAATTATTTCTCTTAGTTGGAGTCAAGTCTGTTCCATCGCTCCTCGCTCCTGCTCGTCGCTCAAAGCGATCCCAATCTACGAATGACATCCAAATGTTACGAATAATATTCGGATGTATAATTAGGATCATTCGGATCGCGTAGCTCCGAACAAAAGTGAGGAGCAATAGGATCGACCGGACTTTGAATCTCCAGAAAGTGTTTAACTTAAATTGCTACTATTATTTTATTCGCATGGGCGCATTCGCATTGCCGAAGCCTTGCGGAGGCGCGCTATTCGCATGCTTAAATTGTCAAAGTTCTCTCCAGTTCTTGCGTATGCATCCGTCTGCAACCCGCATACAAACTTAAGTCGTCAACATCTGATTATACTCAAACTTGTATGCACTTTGCAAATTATTGTTGTCTATATATACCCGAAAACAGCCCGAAAATGGCTTTCTTAAAGAAATTTATAAACCGTCAAACATGCTGGTATTTCTATTATAGGTCCGCCTCTGATACACGCAAGCCCTATTATCCACAGCCATTTTGGCCTAAAAGCAATACCTACCACCCTATTATAGCCCTTTGGTTAAGTCAAGCAACAAAAAAGGTGTGGATAACTACCCGATGCCATCTATGCCTTAATTTCCTTTATATACCGCTTGAACTCCTTACCCACCTCCGGATGCTTCAACCCAAAATTCACTACTGCCTGAAGATACCCCAGCTTATCTCCGCAATCATAATAATCCCCTTTAACCTCATATCCGTAAAATGCGCCTCCCGCCTTTACATATTGATCTACCGCTCCGGTTATATAAATTTCTCCATTTGAGTCCGGCTTAACCCGGGATAAATAGTCAAAAATCTCCGGTGTCAGGATATACTTCACTACCACCATAAGATCAGAGGGCGCTGATCCTGGTTTTGGCTTCTCAATCAACCCCGCAATCTTCCACGTACGCGGAGCAACTCTTTTCCCGGCAATAATACCATATTTATGGGCCTGCTCCGGCGACACGCGCCTCAACGCCACTACCGGCGCGCGGTACTTATGATACACCTGAATCAGCTGTTTTAAAGCCGGAGGTCGAGCATCAATCACGTCGTCACCGGACATTACCGCCACGGGTTCATTCCCGATAATGGGGCGCGCTTGAAGTACAGCATCTCCAATACCTTTCGGTTCTTTTTGACGCACATAGGAAAAGAAAGCAAGCGAAGAAATTTTTCTGATTGATCGCGCGAGTTCCGATTTACCTCTGGATTCCAGGAAAATTTCAAGTTCCGCAGCGTGGTCAAAATGATCTTCTATTGCCCTCTTTCCTCTTCCGGTAACCAGAATCACCTCCTTAATCCCTGAATCAACCGCTTCCTCAACAAGATATTGAATCACGGGTTTATCAACCAAGGGCAGCATTTCCTTTGGCTGGGCCTTGGTGGCCGGCAAGAATCTTGTACCAAAACCCCCTACTGTAATTATGACTTTTTTGACTTGAGCCATGTCCTTTATGGGGGTGAATGTCCTATATCCTATTGGACATTATTTACCCCGTTAGAAGTCAGCCGCGATTATCCGACCAGACTGTCCGAAAACTGCTAAGACTGCATTTTCGTCATTCTGAGCGAAGCGAAGAATCTAATGTTTAAGTTTAAGCTATTTTCAAAACGATGGGATCCTTCACTTCATTCAGGATGACAGTTTTCGGACAGTCTGATCTGTACACAAGCAGTTTTGATTTTCGAGCAATATAGCCGTATCGCTATCGCTGACCTCTAACGAGGTTGAGGGTATATGTTGTCCAGCGCTTTTCTCCTGTTTTTTTCAGAAACTCTTTCTCAACCAGCGACTGCAAATCCCGTTGAATCGTCTTTGAGCTTATGGCTCCAAAAAGAGAATGAAAATCGCTGATCTTTGCTTGCGGAGCGCTTTTTAAATGCTCCAGGATTATCTTCTGCCGCTCATTTATGTCATCGGCAATTCGGGTAAGGCCAGATTCTGGAGTGTCACTTTTTTCCTCTCCTTGGCTGAATTCATGCCAAGTAGGCAATTCCTCTACCTCTATGGCTTTCTCCTGATTACTTGCCGGATGATCATCCGATGCCGCTTGCGGCTTTTCTTTGACTTGATTTTTTACGATATTCCTGTCCGCCTCTTTCGAGGTCTCTTCTTTCTCGGCAAGCTCTTTTACAAAAAAATCAGCCAGAAAATTATATTCCCGCTCAAGAATGCTTAAATTTATCGGCCTGACAAACCGCATGGAGCGCGCAATCCCAAGATACCCTTTCATCGCCTGAATTCGCGCAATAAGCGCTATGGCGTCCTGCTCTGTATTCGGGGAATACCCATACTCGGTAACTCCGCCGAAAATCTCGTTTGCCTTCTCCCTTAATTGCTTCCGCAACACCTCTCCCTGCGGGAAAAAATCGGTCACGCGATAGAGCGCGAGCGTCAATTCAAAAATCCTTCGATGTAGTTCCTTAGAAATCCTTGATTCGGGCATACGTCCTTTAGTTTATTGAAATGTAACTTAAAGTCAATGAAAAATAAAAATTATTGACACCCTCTCCACCATATGCTTTCCTCCACCTTGGCCAACACCGGGAGTTGACCACAAATCCATAGTGATATAGAATGCTCTTATCATGCGTAGGGTCGCCATTGAAGAAGGAAAATACTTCCATATTTATAATCGTGGGTATGGAAAACAAAAAATTTTTCTTAACGCCGGGGATGAGGCGCGATTTTTATTTTCACTTCTCTGTTTTCAAGCGCCTCTTACGTTCTCTCACCTAAATCGTCGCCTCTCCTCTGGTCAACTCCCGGTGTTGACCACAAAGGGACTTAATCTAGAAAAGGAATACGTGGACGAAATCGTTCAACATCGATATGTAGAATTGGTCACCTTCGCTATGATGCCGAACCACTTTCATGGAATCGTTCAACAAACTAAAAAGGATGGCATTTCTCAATATATGCAACGGACGTTGAATTCTTATACAAAATTTTTCAATATAAAATATGGACGATCCGGCCATTTATTCCAAGGGCCCTATCAGATCGTTCCCATAGAAAGCAATGAGCAACTTCTCTATCTCTCTGCGTATATCCACAGAAATTCTCGAGAATTGACAGGGTGGACTGATAGAGAACGTGAATATCCATGGTCAAGCTATCAGGATTATGTGGGGAAAAATCGCTGGGGCGAATTGCTTAAACGGAACATAATCTTAGATCAATTCGAAACTACGAAAGAATATCGGGATTTAGTCGAAAAGAGTGGCGCCAAGGAGTTCTTAAACCTAGCAACAGAATTTCCATTCGAAAAAGCGAGCTTCCCCTAGCCCAATGTTGGAATTTGGTCAACTCCCGGTGTTGACCAGGGGGATTGACAGGGATGGAGTAGCCGATAATATATGGCTATGCTGAAAAATATGCTGAAAAATGTACTTAAATTTTTAGGGATCGGGCTTTTGATTGTAGTTTTGGGCCTCGCTGTTCTTTTGGCCGTGAGATACATGCGCTATCGGACAAGTCCGGAATATCAGGTAGAACAGAATTTAAAAAATCTGGAAAAACAATATGCCGAGGATCCTTACGGCGGCAATACGCCTGAAGAGACGCTTCGGCTTTTTATTGATGCCTTGAAGAAGGGAGATACGGACTTGGCGGCTAAATATTTTGTATTGGATAAACAAGAGCAGTGGCGCGAAGAATTGGCAAAAATTAAAGATAAAGGACTGTTAAATGAAATGGTGAAGGATTTAGAAAGATTAAAGAAAACAAAACAAACCGAAGAAGAAACTTTCTATACTCTCGCTGACTCTAATAAAGTTGTCTTGATAGAAATGATCCTAGATAAAAATCAAATGAGTAGTAAATGGAAAATATCAGAACTATAAATTTTCTCACGTTTTTAGTAGGAGGGACACTATTAGTGCTCCCTTTTTTTGTGTTCGGGTATGATGATAAAACAACTCATCCGGCGCTAACGCAAGAAATCGTCAAAATGTTTAATCAGGAGTTTCAGAGTTTAAAATTTAATGATGAAGAAAAAGAAATCATTATTCAAGGAAGCATAAAAGAAGACGAAAAAACTAGATGGATGCAACATTTTTATGATCCAGTTTACAATCGCGGCCTAACTATGGTTGGGCAGGAATGGATGAGCTCAAAAGAATGGGCAGAGAATACCTTGGCACAGGCAGGTTTCTTGGATAGCGCGCTGGCAGGAACCCTGACTTCATATTTTAGCGGAGAGGATGACTACTCATGGGGCAGGGCAATTTATGAATATACGTGGGGAGACAGAAAACGTGGGTTAGAAGCGTTAGGACACACTCTTCACTTGATCGAAGACAAGGCGGTACCAGATCATACCCGAAATGATGATCACTTCCCGTATTTCAACGCTCTTCTTCATGAAAAAAGCCCTTATGAGTATTGGGCAGATCAATGGATAATAAGCAACATAAATGTTGTAGATGAGCTTCAAAAAGAACAAAAAGCACCGAAAAACTGTGGTACCTTAAATTCCTGTTTTGATTCAATGGCGTTATATTCCAACAATAATTTTTTCAGTAAAGACACAATTCTGAAAGAGTATACGCTACCAAAAATCTTAGAAGAAAGATCAGAATTTTTAAGCGATGGTCAAAGTTATAACTTCGGGTATTCCCAAGATAATTTTGGTGATCAGGTAAGATTAGTGAAAATAAAACGATCAACGGCCTGGAGTGACCAAGAATATTCATTAGTCGATAACGATAAACTTATTCTCACCGACTACTGGACCCATCTTTCAAAACAAGCCGTGCTGCACGGGGCCGGTGTGATTAAACTTTTCTTTGATGAGGTGGAGAAAGAAAAACAGACAAAAGTTCTTTACTATAAAAACAGATCGTGGCTGAAAAAACAGATAGATAAGCTAAAAGACTTCACGTTTGGTCTTGCGGGCGTGATTTATGGGGTTTCGGTAACCGAAAGCGATCTAGCCGGAACCGAGCCAGTGGCTGCGCCCTCTCCTGCTCCTCTTCCGCAGCAGCCGCCTCAACCATTGCCGTCGACGTTTCCTGTTCCAGCCGTAGTCTCCAACGCGATAGAACCTGAACCCGCACCGCCACCGATACAAACAGAAATAATTTCGTTGCAACTTACGAGCGCTCAAACACCACTTGCTCCCCCATCGTCAAATACCTCGTATGATCTTCCGATAGCAGGCGCTGGCGGACCTCCTCCCACTCAGGCGCCACAACCGGCTCCGCAACCTCCCACACCGCAGGAAGAAACCGCTTCGTCCACGCCCGAAGAAATTCAATCAGAACCGCCGCCTTCCGCAGACATAACTCCTCCGGATATCTCACTTGCTATAGTTGAGTGCAATCAATCGCTGGCCGTGGACGGCTGTCTTTTAGCCACAACCACGCTTCATCTTTTGTGGTCAAGCAACGCGGAAGATCTAAGTTATTTCATTGTTGAATGCGAAGAAGCGGGCACGAAGTGTCAAAATTTCAATATTTCATCCGATCCAAATATTTCAAGCACGACCGCGACTTCGACGATATACATCGCTGAAAGTAGCCCCTCGACAGACTCGGGGACTATTATTTATACATTTACCGCAAGAGCGCGCGATAAAAATGGAAACGAGAGCACGCCTGCAACGCAAACGGTAGCAACTGCCGCCCGCCCGATTGTTATAAACGAGGTCGCCTGGGCCGGAACTTCGGCCTCAAGATCCGAAGACGAATGGATTGAGCTTAAAAACGTAACCGGCAAGGATATAAATCTTTCGGGCTGGGTGCTTTATTCGGAAACGGACAAAACTCCGTATATTCCGCTTGCAGGAACAATTCCCGCAAACGGATTCTATCTCCTCGAGCGAACAGATGATACCGCCATCTCCGATATTGCTGCCGATCAAATTTATACCGGCGCACTAAACAACAGCCCAAATGCGGAAATCCTGATCCTATCCCACGCATCAACCACAATGGACAAAACCCCGTTATGCTCGAGGAGCTATTGGTGCGGAGGAGAGGCCGGGCCTGATTATTACTGGACAATGGAACGCTATGACCCATTTGCCGCGGGAGAGAGCGACTCAAACTGGGGATCCTGGACCGGAATCTTGCAAAGCGGCAAAAACAGAGACGCCCTGCCCATAAAAGGCACTCCCAAAGCAAGAAACAGCATCAATTACTTCGTTAGCCGAACCGGCACCTCGGTTGCCGTAAGCAAGACCCTTCGAAAAACCCAAAGCCCGTATATTATTCCCTCTTCCGCCCTGTATATACTCGAGGACGCAACACTCACTCTGGAACCCGGCATTATCATCAAATTTATGAACGGCGGGTCCATGGAGGTTCAAGGCAAAATCAGTGCCGAGGGAACCGCGGAGGAACCAATAGTGTTTACTGCCTTCACTGATGACTCCTATGGCGGCGACACCAATCAAGACGCCTCGGAAACTCTACCGGAGCCGGGCTATTGGGGCGTTATCAAAATTCTCGCTGACGGATCGGTCTTGGATCATATGATCATCCGCTACGGGGGCATTGACGACGCTCTCGGATCTATTTGGGCGAATCTAAAGGGGGAAAACGCCGAGATAACCCTTAAAAATTCGATTATTGAGAAATCAAAAAACTACGGAGCGTGGTTGAAAAACACGACCGGCGTCATAGAGTCAAACATCTTCAGAGAAAACAACCGGAACGATCCGGGCAAAACCGCGGGCGCCGGAATGGTTATAAGCGGCGGCTCCCCTTCAGTACGCAACAATCAATTTACGCAAAATAACGTCGGTCTTTTTCTTGACACGGGGGCTAGACCGCAAGTTTCCGGAAACAATTTTTCGGAGAACATAAATTATGCGGTGCAGTCCATCGGCGCCTATCCGATTCTTTCCGACAATGCGGCAGATTTAAATGGCATAAACGGCATTAATATCCAGAGCACGCTTACCCAGGATTATATGTTGGTTCCGGATCTTACCTATATCATCCAGAATACGACCTATGCCGTGCCCGCCGATAAAACGCTGACCATTCTCCCGGGAACGGTAATAAAACTCCAGGGCCTAGGATCCATGTCGGTCCTGGGGCGGCTTCTTGCGGACGGAGCGCCAGATAACAAAATTGTTTTCACATCCCTTAACGACGACGAGTACGGCGGCGATACTAACGGGACGACCACCCAACCGCAGGACGGCGATTGGACTAATATATCGTTTGGTGCTGGATCCGATGAATCATCTCTCTCGCACGTCATCGTCCGCTACGGAGGGACTACTTGGGGGCCAAGCCCGGAGAAAGGAGCGCTACGGATAGCATACGCTTCAGTTGCAGTTGATGCGGCGGTCATTGAAAAAAGCTATTTTGTCGGCGTTTGGCTTGAAAATTCGGCCTCAACCACCATCTCCAATTCATTAATACAGGACCATCGGGAGCCGAACATTCCTACGCCGAATGAGCTCTCTTACGGAATTTTTCTGGTAAATTCATCACCGACCATTCAAAACACCACTTTCCGAAATAACAAAGTCCACATTGGAACAGATGGCGTATCCGACTACGTAGACGGCGGCGGGAATGTATTTGAGTGAAAACGCTCCGCAAGATTTCGCGGAGCGTATTTTTTCGCTAGTAGATCGGGCGGACGGTTCGCCTTGCTATCTTCCCGCCGGAGATCTTTATAGAAAAGTGGAATACGCCACGGGGGTTCTCAACCGCAAAAAATTCCTTTCCGCGCATGCCGGTCACCCACACCCCATCTTCCACTTCGAGGATCAGCTGCGCATTTACCATGGGGTTTTTCGCGGATTCGTCGTATCCGATGAGTAGCATAAAGGGCTTAGGCGATCCTGCCATGCGATAAATCGCGCGATCGAATTTCTTACTCCCCGGATTACGGCAATCCTGCTGTTCGATAAAACCGGAAGGATCCGCCTCCGGATCCTTGCACTCCCAGAGAGACCAATCCGGTGGTGATGCTCCGGTTGGCATCTGGGAGGCATCGTGCGCAAAAGCGGAAGTTACCGAAAGAAGAACCAGAAAAACTAGAAACCAGCCCCTTCGCATATCTCTACTCTGCTATAATTTTGGGCTAATTATACAATTTTTCTTTAAAAAATGCGAGATCCGTCCCACTTCGCTTTTTTACCATAGGGAGTATACTTGATATTAAGTATGAGTTTCTTGGGTATTCTTCTTATATTCTTGGGGGTACTATTCATTATCCTCGGGCTGGATGTTACAGGAAAGGCGGGGTCTTTGGGGAAACTTCCCGGGGACATCTTGATTGAGCGGCAAAACTTTACGTTTTATTTTCCAATCGGAACGAGCATAATTTTAAGTACCCTCTTCTCAATTTTGTTTTTAATCTTTACCCCGCACCAAATTTCGACTGCCGTTTATTAATCCCTCGGAGTACGTTAGTGTACTACTGGGTTCTGCGGGGACGGCTGGCCTTGCAATACATGAAGACGGCACTAAAGATTAGTCGAAATTTTGGTGACGGGGTTTAACAAAATTTTAAAATAAATGAGCACTGCAGAAGAAAAAAAGGCGGCGCTTGAAGTCGGGGGGGCCGCGCCGGAAGAATCCGGACGGCTCGAGCCAAAAATTATCCAAAAAGCGCCCGCGCCAGCCGTTACGGAAACGCCGATAAAAAGCGCCGCTACTGCGGAGAAGAAGAAAATTCTCGTCGTTGACGACGATGCAACCCTGCTTGATATTTATACGGCTGTGTTCCGGGAAGCTAATTTTGAAGTGGTGGTTGCTCGGGACGGACTTGAAGCGATGCAAATCCTGCAAGGAGTTAAGAAAGAGGCCTACCTTCCCGACGTCGTATTTACCGGAATCAACATGCCTAACATGAGCGGATTTGAACTGATCGGAGCGATGAAAAAAGATGCTCGATTTGCGAAAATTCCGGTTGCGATCTCCTCTCACCGCGGCCTTCAAGAACATGAGAACGCCGCGCGCGACCTTGGGGTGAAGGATTTTATCGTTCAGGGATTTACCCCTCCGCTTGAGGTGGTGCGCCGAATGAGGGCCTTGACCGGACTTGAGACCAAATTCAACGTTAAAATTCTGCCGAAAAAAGAGGACGGCAAGGCCTTCATCCAACTTCTCAAAACCCAACAGGGCGAATCATGCCCGGCCGATATCGCGGAAGAGGCAAAGATTGAAATTGAAGCCGGGCAAGAAACAGGAACATTCAAGATTAAACTCATCTGCTAAATTGGGGACGGACGGCTTTTAAAAATACCGTTCTGATTTCTTGACGGTCGTCAGAGTTTAATAATGAACGAGTCTTTGAGAAAAAAGCAGCGCCGGAGCAGGGAAGTCATAAAGCGCCTCAAGACAAAATATCCCAACGCCAAGATCGCCTTGAAGTTTTCAAATAACTGGGAACTTTTGGTTGCCGTGATTTTGTCGGCGCAGTGCACCGACAAAAAAGTAAATGAGGTTACCTCGGAACTTTTCAAAAAATACCAAGCGCTTGATGACTACGTAGGGGCCGACCCGAAGGAATTTGAACAAATGATCCGGCCGACCGGATTTTACCGCGCCAAGGCCAAAAATATTTTGGCCAGCGCCAAAATCATCAAGGAAAAGTTCGGAGGCAAGATCCCGCGAACGATGGCTGAAATGCTAACGCTTCACGGCGTTGCGAGAAAAACCGCAAACGTGGTTCTTGGCAACGCATACGGGGTTGTGGAAGGGATTGCGGTGGATACGCACGTCCGGCGGCTATCCCAACGCCTCGGCTTATCCTCAAACGATGATCCGGTAAAAATAGAGCGGGATTTAATGCGACTTATTCCCAAAAAAGATTGGTTTAAATTTACGTATCTTCTGATTGACCACGGCCGCGCGATCTGTAAGGCCAAAGACCCGAGGTGTGATTTGTGCCCCTTAAGTGATATTTGCCCTTCAGCATTTAAATTTCCAAGATTTCAGAAAAGGTAGAAGCGGATCCTGACTTCATCGAAGCCATCGCAAACTATTTCCAAACCAAAGAGATCTAAAAGATCTCTTTTTTCTTTGCCGGAATTTCAACAAAGCCCTTAGCCCCGCCCTAATTTCGTCTGAGGCTTGAGCAGCATTTCCTGGCTTAACCCACGGTAACGCCTGCGGCTTACTCAACGACAAAACATGTTCATTACTCAAATTAGAGCGGGGCACAGGTTTTGTAACCAAAATTTGTTCGCGCGTACTCACTCCAAATTTTGGACAAAGCCCTGTGGATAACCAACACTTGCGGCTAGCGATGTAGCGGCGCAAAATTAATCATTGGAGGGTCGGCGCCTGCAAGCTGATCTGTCGGTTTTCAAAGAACCACGGCCCCGGGCGAACCAATCGCCCTCTTCGGACCTTGCGCCGACTCTCCACCAGATTTCCGTTCCTTCCCAACAATTCACGCGCGAAAAAAAGCGCGAACACATATTCTTCCTCAACATGCGGCCGATCCTTCTGGATCCGGCCGCACTCTTTTTAAGGACTCTACCTAAATTTTTGAACGCAGAACGCGTGATTAAAATTTAATTTGACAGAACATATAAAATCTGCTATACTTTAACAGGAGTAAAATTTCATACAAGGGAGGCAGAAGATGCCAAAGAAGAAGGCGAAAGCGGTGTTTGTTGACGGCCCCTCGTTTTCCTTCATGCGACCGATCCTCGGCATAGACCACGTCAAGTACCATGTTCTTTTCAAAATACTAACAGAGGAGATAGGGACGGCCTCCAAGATTCACCCAAAACCGCTATGGACGATATCTTCAAACGTCCCCTACCCCCAAAGCCTAGCTAAGAGATTTGAATCCGCAGGATTCGATGCGTTCATCACTTCGACCATCAACGGGGCCGATGATCAATTGATCATCGATACAATAAGAAAACTTAAGCCCTCCGAAGTTTCGGATATCGTGATCGTAACCGCCGACCAGGACTACGCGCCGGTTCTCTCAGAGAAAGCAAAAAAAGGCATCAAGATCTGGTGGGTCGCGACCCGGGGGTTAGACCATGAGGGGAGGTCAATGCTTAGTCGTTCGCTCGACCCGCTCTTTGAAACCGAGTTCAATTTCGTGGAACTCGCCAACTTCAAGGAACGGATTATACAAACCCCCTGGACTCATAGAGAACGCCCAGTGCCTGCCGCAGAACCCGCTCACCAAATCACTCCACCTACTGCATTGCCTGATGCCATAGTTCCGGTCGAGCCCGACGCCCCAATCCAGCCCGAGCCCGAATCGCCACTCACAAGAGTAGTCAAAATCACAATGGAGATGACGGTCACGGCGCGTAGAACTCCCGAGATCCTCCACTCTATCGGGTCGCTCATGGGCAACATGCAGCGTCTCGATGGGGTTGTCAGAATCAAAACGACGACCGAGGTTGAATAACCCTTTTCGCCGTTGCAGTCCCGGAGCGGATGCGCGCAAGCGTCTCCGCTCCTTCGATTTTTAAAACTTAAAAAACAAAACCGCCCCGACTCAAGTCGGGGCGGTTTTCTCTTACTTCTATCCTAGTTTATTAACATAGACGGATGGTTTGGCGCGGTCGAACAATCGCGCAGGTCGAGGCATGTTGCCGAGAAAAGAATATGGAGGCCGCCCGAATAACAAATGGTAACTGGTAACTAATTCATGGCGGCCGGAACCTTAGCGAGCCGGGAAAGTTTAAATGTTTAAAAGTTTAAGCGCGGCGAGCGTCTTTTCGAGGCGATATGCCGAGGCCTGCCCAATAAAGAAGAAACCGCGCCTTAACTTTTCGCCACTACCACCGCTCTTTTCCCTCCAACTCTTTTAACTCCTTTCCCAAAAACCGCCTTCCCGTCTTTGGCGTCAACCAAAACCGCATCCCCTTCCCCGATTTTCCCCGCAATAATTTCCTGCGCGAGCATATCAAGAATATGCGTCTGGATCGCGCGCTTCAGGGGCCGCGCTCCGTAAGTCGGGTCGTAACCCTTCTCCGCGATAAATTTCTTGACCTCTCCGGTGAATGAAACAGATATTTCGCGCCCGGCCATACGCTTAACCACGCGCTCGAGTTGTATTTCAACAATTTTTTGGATGACTTCCGGCGTAAGCGAGGAGAAAATTATTATTTCATCCAGGCGATTCAAAAACTCAGGCCGGAAATGACGCTCAAGGGCCTTTCTTATCTTATCTTTCATGTCGCCTTCTTTCCGTTCCCTGGTATCCTCGTCTCCGCTCGCAAATCCTATTTTCCCCATCTCTTGCGCATACTCCCCGCCGATATTGGAAGTCATTATAATTATCGTGTTTTTGAAATTAATCATGCGGCCTTTGGCATCGGTCAAACGCCCGTTATCCAGAATCTGCAAAAGAACATTGAAGACCTCCGGATGCGCTTTTTCTATCTCATCAAAAAGTATTACCGAATAGGGCCGATGCTTCACAAGCTCGGTCAATTGGCCCCCCTCCTCATACCCTACGTATCCGGGAGGAGAGCCAATGAATTTGGAAACCGTGTGTCGCTCCATGTATTCGGACATATCCACGCGAATCAAGGCCTTCTCGTCCGAAAATAAAAACTCAGCCAGGGTTTTGGCAAGCTCGGTTTTTCCTACTCCGGTGGGGCCCAAGAATATGAAGGAGCCGATGGGACGATTTTCCTCGGCAATGCCGGCTCTTGAGCGGCGCACCGCATTCGCAATTTTCTCAACGGCCTCTCCCTGCCCGATGACTCGCTTTTTAAGCTCTTCCTCAATCTTCGTCAAGCGCACGGCTTCGGTTTCAAGAATCTTCGTTACCGGAATTCCGGTCCAGCGGGCGACCACGGAACCGATATCTTCCTCCGTAACTTCCCCGCGCACAAGATGCCGAGAATTCTGAAGTTTCTTAAGAAGTTTTTCGGCCTCGTCAAGCTTGGTCTCGGTCTGCGGAATTTTTCCGTAGCGAAGTTCGGCTACTTTCCCGAATTCTCCCGCTCTCTCGGCAATATCCGATTCCTGACGCGCAGTATCCAACTCTTTTTTCATGGCGCGGATCCCGACAATGGTTTCTTTCTCCTGCTTCCACGCTTCTTCCATGGCTTGCGTGCCACCTTGCAGCTCCGCAATTTCACTCACAAGTTTTTTCAACCGCTCCTTACTTTTTCTGTCAATCTCCTTTTTGATGGCCTCCTTTTCAATTTCAAGCTTCATAATTCTCCTCCGCGTGTCATCCAGATCTTTGGGTAGACTGTCCATCTCAAGACGCAGGGAAGATGATGCCTCGTCAACTAGGTCCACCGCTTTATCCGGCAGAAAACGATCAGTTATGTAGCGCGACGAAAGATTGGCGGCAGCCACAATAGCGCCATCGGTGATCTTAATCCCGTGATGCGCCTCATATTTTGGTTTGAGCCCCCGCAGTATCGCAACGGTGTCTTCCACGCTTGGCTCATCCACGTATACCGGCTGGAAGCGGCGAGCGAGGGCCGGATCGCGCTCGATATAGCGCTGATATTCTTTGAGGGTGGTAGCGCCAATAGCATGGAGTTCTCCGCGCGCTAACGCCGGTTTTAACATGTTGGAGGCGTCAATCGCGCCTTCCGCGGCCCCGGCGCCGACAATCGTATGCAGCTCGTCAATAAAAATTATGTATTTACCCTGCGCTCTCTCGATCTCGCGTAAAATCGCTTTCACCCGATCCTCAAATTCTCCCCTGTATTTGGTGCCCGCTACAATTGCGGCAAGATCCACGGAAATAAGGTCCTTATCCTTCAGGGTTTCCGGCACGTCGCCGGAAACTATCCTCTGCGCCAATCCCTCGGCAATGGCTGTTTTCCCCACCCCCGCTTCTCCGATAAGGACAGGGTTATTCTTCGTGCGGCGGGATAAAACTTCCATGACTCTCCTGATTTCGTTCTCGCGCCCAATCACGGGGTCGAGTTTTTCCTGACGCGCCAGGCGCGTCAAGTTACGCGCGTATTTTTCAATGACATTATACTTAGTTTCTGGTTCGGGGTCGGTAATCCTCTGCCCGCCTCGAAGCTCGGCTAAAGCGCGTAAAATCATCTCTTTATTCAGGCCCTCCCGCTCAAGCATTTCTTTGGCCCTGGAAGGTACCTCAACCAATGCCAAGAAGAGATGCTCGGTTGAAATAAATTCATCTTTCAATTGCGCCGCTTCCCTATGCGCCTGCTCGATCACTTTTGCCAAATCCTGCGTCAAATAGACCTGCCCGAGAGGGGTCGCGATCATTGCCCCGCGAGGCATCGAGTCCAGAGTTTCCAGAAGCCGGTCAGCAATCATGGAAACATCTATCTCAAGTTTTTCCAAAATCGCGTCCACCGTCCCCTCCTCCTGCAAGATCAATCCGGTAAGCAAATGCAGCACATCAATTTGATGATGTGATCTTTCCAGCGCAAGGTCATGCGCTTTTTTCAAGACCTCTTGGGCTTTGATGGTGAATTGTTGAAAAGGTGGCATAATTTCCGAAAATTTGGAGTTTCAGCGAACAAATTTTCGCTGAAATTATGACCATCCCGCTCTAATTTTGCCCTATCAAAAAGTATAAACCCCAGCAAAGTACACACCCGGAAATCCTAACAAGACGCGCGTGCCGGATAGGCACATCCCTCAACGGGCGAAGCGTCTTGCGCTTGTTTTATCTAGCAAAATTAGGGCGGGAAGGCTACTAATACCTCTAGTATACCAAAATTTTTTACGGAAATCAAGAGCATAATTAGGAAGGGGGGACCTTGCGGCCTCCCCTTAGTTACGACTGGCTGTTTCGGCGGGGCGAACACGAGCGGCGGGCCTGAACGCCACTTGTATTCTAACCCGACAACTTAACGGTAAGGGAAGGGCGTTGGCTCAACGACCTCGACATCCGTACCGACTGCCTGCTTGAGGGCGTTAACTACATAGGACTCGATCTCCGCCCACTCGAAGGCATGTCCCTTCGACACCCACAGGTGGTAGGACTCGATGCCGACCGAAGCGACACCCGGCACTGCGATGATATCCCTCACGAGCTCTGCGCCTACCTTGCCGACCCTTTTCAGATACTCATTGGATCGGGGGCGGAGCGGTCTCTTGAAAATCTCGTGAGACAGAGAGATCTCCTTGCTCACGTGGTACTCTCTGAAGTTCGGGTCGCTGAAGTATTTAACCACAATCTTTGATCTTGCCATCGTCATCCTCCTCGTCGTCGTCTCTCGTTTAGAACCCAAATACTGGGGTACTCCTTCAGGCCAAGGAAGCCCCAGTGCCGTTAATTATAACATGAGCTCAAAAAAAGTCAAAAGAAAAAAGATCCGACTACCGGGTCGGATCTCGATCTATTTTTCCGCTGAATTTTTGTCGAGGGTATTGAGCTTCTCTCTGGTAATCGTAAACTTCTTCAGGCCAAGGTGAACCACCCCGTTCTTTACCCTTTGTGTGAAAATCTCAATCGTCACCGCGGTGCCCACGGGCCCGCGAATACCGAGATGTATGCGATTATTCGTTATGGGCATCTCCGTGATTTTCTTTCCATCCACAGAAATCAGGGTACCCCTCTCAGGAACTCCAGCTCGTTCCGCCGGACCTCCTGGGGCAATATCGGTAATGAAAACGCTCGCGACTACGCTCTTTTTTTCTCCTGTGGCGGGATCGGTCTGTAATCCAGTTGCAACGCCCCACTTGATGCCGATATCACCGTATTCTTCCGCAGAAACGTTAGCAGCTACCACCATTGACAGCATCAGTCCAAACGCAATGAACACGATCTTTTGCATCACACACCCTATTATTATAAGAGTACCGTTAAAATCTTATCATATAGTCGGTATCGAAGTCAAGAGTTAAAAAGGTATTAAATGACACCCTCCCCGCACTTCGTGCGGGGTTTCCCGGTAAACCCCGTTACAAGGCGACCACGAGCTTACGCTCGTGGCATTTTATCTTAAGGCTGGCAGGAACGGCGCAATTCATCCACGGGCTTACACCCGTGGCTTTCTTGTAACGGGGTAAATAAAAAGGCAGCCAGATTTCGACTGCCTGTCTCTGGAAAACTTTAAGGCCCCTGCGGGATTCTTGCTTCGGCGCGTTTCGGAACCCACGCCAGCGTTTCCAACCATTGCCTCAACCGGCTCTTGGAAGGCGTGTGGATATCGCAGGAAACAAAATACAAAAAGACAAGCGAGTTGCCTGTCCAAAGTTTAACTATCTGCTAAGGGCCTAAGTGAAGGAAAATTTGCTACGGCAGTCCGGGAAACTCGCCAGATCAGAATAATACACCAATAAGCAAAGCAAGGATGCCGAGGATCCCTAAAACCACAAAGAACTTCCATATTGATTTTGGCTTCAGGGGACGATGTGAAAATGAGTCCTTAAACGCACTCACTATGGAAAAACCTGTCGCGGCTTCGAAATCACACTCATGATTCGCTGAACTTATTTCTTTCTCGCATCGAAGGCAGAAGATCTTTGCCCCATTCATCTTCTTTTACTCCAAAGGGTCTTGCTTCAAAAGTAAACCTACAATGAATTTTCGTCAAACCAAGGGATTAGTTGACCCCGCACCTTTTATGCGCCGCATCGCACCAGCCACCTCACAGGTACACTGTATGCCGAGATTAACTCTGTATAGAGTAAGTGCCGAATAGGTATAAGAATCCGGTGCTCGCGAGGTGGCCTAGCGCATAAAAGGTGCGGGGTTGACCAAAGCCGACATCATATTTATACTATATCCAGTTCCAGAAAAACGTGGGGAACTATGGCGAATAACTCCGACCAGCTTATAGGCGTGAGTCTCATGCGTTTTGGGGAACGCGCCTCAAACGACCCCGATGCCGGACTAAAAAAAGAGGATAAAGGAGAACGATATCTAAAAGATCTCGTGCGGATGGAATTTGATCAATATCCTTTTGATAAAGTTTTCTATGCTCCTTCACGCATTTGCCAAGAAACCGCCCGCGCGCTCGCAAAATACTCTAAAGAGTGCGTCGGTGTAACTTGCGACCGCCTCATCGAAGAACGGCCGGAGATCCATTTCCAAAGTGAGGGGCTCGACACCTGGAGGCCGTTTCTGCAAAATCTTGGCGAGATGCGAACACTGGCCGATCTTGCTCAAGCTGAAGAAAAAATGATAAAGGGCGGATTTGTGCCGGAAGGATTTCTGGATAGAGAAGGCAGAAGGATCTTTGAATTTCTAGAGCGCTCGATCGCCGACTTCAATGATACCTCCATGCTCCTTTCTATTATGCATAGTCCCTTGCCCGAGAGTGTCGCTCTCTGGCTATGGAGGGCCAAGATTCATCTCTTCTTCCGCGATGCGAAAAAGCTGGAAGAAATTCCCGCGCTTGATTTTGCGGATCATTATCTCATCGTTTTCAAAGGGAAAAAATTCGATCGGCTGATCTATAAAGGCCTGCAGGAAAAACTGGTCTCCTGGCGAGACAATGAAACGTTCAAAATGCGGTTAAGGGGTGGCACCGGAGGATTGCGATGAATATGACCGTCATATGGAAAAGGCGTCTGGCGGGAATATGTCTTATTTTGATCCCCATTCCCTATTTAGGCGGAATCGTGCTAATCCACAATAATTTTGAAGTGCTAAGTCGGCTAATCTTAATGGGGTGGATGCTCATATCGCTTCTGGTCGGCTACTTGGCGGCGATGACTTTCCGGCGACATATCTTTGGCATCAACTGCGGGTCAGTACTGGGGTATTCAGTTGGCGTCATAGTGATTGCATTTACCTTTCAAGTACTTGAACATCCGCTGGGGGCGCAGCTCATGTATGGATTTTTTCTTATCTCTTTTCTCTGCGGATGTTTTACGCTCTGGAAAAACCGCGCAAACCAAAACCAGCCCGATTGATGCGGCTGGTTTTTTGATCTTTCATTTATGCTTTCGCCAGTCCCGCATAACTTGGAAACGGGGTTTCCAAGTTGGGTTCGCTAAAGAAGGGGGCCGGACACGCTCTCGCGCATGATAAATCATTTTCTCTCATCAAATTTTACCTTCGCCTCAAATTCCTTTCCGTCGCGGAATACTTTAAACGTCACCTCGTCTCCCGGCTGATATTTTTGAATGAGAGAGGCAAGCGTATGCTCCGCGTCAATCCGCTCGCCGTTTAGCTCAAGAAGTATATCTTTTTCTTTGAGTCCGGCTTTATCTGCCGGGCCACCTGAAACAATAGCCGGATCATTCGCGCTAGAAATCAAGAGCGCGCCGTAATCCCGCCCCAACTTATCTTTCTCGGCCAGCTCTTTGGTAATGGGAACGTAGCGCACTCCCAGAAGCGGATACACAATTTTTCCTTGTTTTTGGACACTTTCTATATCACGCTTCGCCTTATTTATCGGAATGGCAAAGCCGATGTTCTCCGCGCCCTGCGCCATGGCGGTATTAATCCCGATTACTTCTCCCGAAAGATTAAGAAGCGGGCCGCCGGAATTGCCCGGATTTATGGCCGCATCGGTCTGGATTAGTTCCTGCAATGTCTCGGGGCCGGCCGGAGCACCGGAAGCCACCACCGAGCGATGGAGACCGGAGATAACGCCTACGGAAACCGTGTTTCTAAATTCGCCCAAGGCGTTCCCGATCGCAATTGCGGTCTGACCGATTTTTACTCGGGATGAATCGCCAAGCCGCACCGAAGGAAAATTGCCGCCTTCAATTTTTAATACCGCCAAGTCCTGAAACGGATCACGTGCCAAGATCTTCACTCCCAGATGCCGACCGTCATTCATGAAAACCGTATAAGACGCTTCAAGATCAGACACTACGTGTTTATTCGTAATAATGAGGCCGTCCGAAGAGACAATAAAGCCGGTGCCGGAGGAAACCTCTTGCTTCTCGGTGCCCTTCTGCCGAAACTGCGGAATACGAAAGCCGGATCCCTGATCTCCAAAAAATTGCTTAAAAACCGGGTCGTCCCCGAAGGGATCGGTAAAAAATTGCTCAATTACCGGTACGTCTTTTGAAGCAATAATGCTGACTACTGCCGGAGACGCTTCTTCCACGACTTTCACCGCAAGCTCGTCCTGCCGCAGAACGCGTTCGGTGGTTTCCCGCTCGGTGATTTTTTCCAAAATCTTCGGACGGTTAAAAAGAATAGGCCCTCCCCCTTCGTCCCCCCCAAAAAGCGGACCAAAAACTCCCAAAGTCAAAACAGTCCCGATTATCGAGACAATAAAACTTAAAACAACTGTAAAAAGCACTATTTGCCGGGTTGTGGGTTGGTTCTCGTCCATAACCGTTTGCTCGGTAATTCTATTTCTCGACACGACTCGGCCGCTCCTGCGGCGGCCTCGCTAAGGGTCGTCGCGATTTTCCGCGATTGCGCGGAACCAAGCAAATCGCTCCTCCCATTGTCTCTAAATAGAATTACACTCGCTCGCTGCATTTTCTTAAAGTAGCGCTTGGTCGAGCTGAACTCGACTTCGCGCCTTTCCTTCAAATTATATAACTGGGAATCAATTCGTCAAGATTCTAAAATCAACCCCGTCACCAATTTTACAAAGTAGTAGAGAGCGAAACGCTTCGCCCATTAGGGATGTGCCTATTCGGCACGCGCGCTTCGCGGGTGGATCTCGATTGGGTATACCCATCGACCCCATTCTGTAATACTTGGCAAAATTGGTGAGGGGTTATTTGTTTGTGAACCAAATTTTCATCGCACATCTTGCTCAAAAATTTGGACAAACAAATAAAAAACCGAACGGTCAGAGATCGTCGGCTTACTATCTAAATAATGGGGTCTTGCACAGTGGGCAACAAGAAACTCCGCCTATCCTGATCGGCTTAAATACCTTGGCTTTACAGTGTGGACAGGCAACAACGATGCCACCCTCATCATGCCGCACGCGCTCGTTATTGAACATTACTCAACCTTTCAAGAGTTAGTTTCAACAGCCGCCTCTTCTTGGGTTTGGTCTTGCCGAAACCGAAGTCACCAGGACTCCCGCCAGGATTAGGCCAATGCCTCACGCGCTCATTGCCAAACATATTCTTTTCTCCAGTTGGATCTGAATGCAGTATATCACACCGCTTCCACCCTTGCAACCTCGGGAATTTTTGATCTCAAAACCTCCTCTACTCCGGCTTTAAGAGTCAATTGCGAAAGCGGGCATCCGTGGCAGGTGCCAAGAAACCGGACGTAGGCCACTCCCTCTTCAAATTTCACAAATTCAATGTTGCCCAAGTGGCGTGCCAGCATCGGGCGAATCTCTTCCAAAGCTTTCTCGATCTGCTCGATCATTTAAGCATTTTCTCGCAAGCCAATCTTTCGCTCTTTATAAATGGCCTGGGACGCTTCTTCGTCACTTATATCTTCAGGTTTAACACTCCGCCCTGGCGTTGATCTTTTCTTGGCAAGCTCCCGCTTCATAATATCAATCATGTCCTGGCCTGGCTCCTTATAGACGGCATCTATTTGAAACGGGGTCTCGTGCCGCTCTCCCGGATTTTTAGGTCTTAAAGATTCCATATTTCTATTATAACATATTAATTACTAAAAAGCAACTTTTTACTTAAATCGTTCTGTTACCGCCTGCCAGTCGATCGCCTTAAAGAACGCTTCAATATAGTCGGCGCGTTTGAGGCCATAATCAAGCACATATGCATGCTCAAAAACATCGAGCACCAAGAGCGTTTTACAGCCAGCAAGATGCCCGAAGTCGTGTTCATTTATCCAAACATTGAACATGCGATTGGCTTCCGGGTCATAGTAAAGAATGGTCCAGCCAATGCCGCGCATAGCACCCGTACCTTTAAAATCTTTCTCCCAGTTCTCGTAGTTTCCAAAGTCCTCCACGATTTTTTTCATTAACGCTGATTCCGAATCCAACACCGCATCCATTCGCATGGGCTCATTCGCATTGCCGGAGCCGCTAGGCGGAGGCGCGCTATTCGCATGCCTCATGTTGCCAAAATAAAGTTCGTGAAGCCGCATCCCATTAAATTCCCAGCCGAATCTTCGCTTCAGTTCCGCGTACTCCGGCGTTCCTATTTTTCCGGTTTTTACCATTTCCTGTAGTGTGTCGGATAATTTATTGGTGTTCGTAACGTAACCCTGATAGAGAGTGAAGTGATTCTTAAGCAGCGTGTCGCTAAAACCGGCAGTTCCTAAAAGATGGTCGAAATTTTTTGCTTCGTACATACTTTTTAAACGAATCAACGCGAATAATTCGTGATTCGTGTAAATTCGTTTCGAATTCGCGGAAATTCGTTACTTCTAAGGAAATATTTGATTGCCTTCCTCATCAAACACCAATATAGCTTGCGTGGGGCAGGACTTTGCGGCCAAAAGTATGGTCTCATCATCCGCTCCTTTTTCATTATACACGATTGCCTTATTTTCGGAATCAAGCTCGAACACTCCGGGAGCAACGGCAATACAGGATGCCGCGCCAATACACAAATTTCTATCAACTACAATCTTCCCTATCTTGAGGGGTTTTTTGGATTCCTGTAGATTTTCGGCTGGATCTTGATCCATTCTATTGAACTGGTAGCGAGTAACACGACATTTCTAGCTGTCATCCTGAACGAAGTGAAGGATCTCTTAGACACAAATATAGAGATTCTTCGCTACGCTCAGAATGACGTTTGTGGGTTTACTCGCTACCAGTTCATTAACATGCTAATCTGGATTAAGCACGCTGGTCTACTGATAAATTGGGAAAGACGGGGTGATTTCCCTTGGTTACTTTCCAAAAATGCGATAAGCTCTTTTCAATACTCAAGGCGCTAGAGGAATTTAATGCTGGCTGGCCTATAAATATACTTAAAGCATTTATATTTGATCCTTTCTACGTCTTAGACGTGTGGCTACCTAATCAAGACAGTCTTATCGCGATGGCTAAAGAGAATCCGGAAAACCTTAAGTATCTTGGATATTCAATGGAGTATGTCTTCGACCTCGGATCATCCTCGAATCTTGAAAACTGCGGGCGGCTTTATGAGGTGCTGAAAAAACTTGACGCCCTTGACTCCTCGCATGCGGGAAGGGTCCTTCAGGCGCTGGCCTCAAACCCTCCGTCGGTAATCCGCTACATACCGACTTTTGAAAGGCGTATTCGAGAACTTGAAGATCCGGAAAGCGACAAAACCGCAATTCGCAATACTATAAAAGGCGATATCGCCATACTCTCTGCGTCATAGTATACTTGGCAGCCGCTGGGCTGTCATTTTAATTTACAAGAAATATTATGACTAACCATAATATTTCTCTTTATAAAATCTGATAAGTTGCTCGACTTCCGGAATGATCTCCGGGGACCCGATCCCGATTTTTAATTTTTTCTGCACAGATTCTAAATCTGTCGCGCCTTCTAAAACCGCCTCCTCAATATCCTTATCCGTCATGTTAAGTTTAGGGTCAATCACACGCGCTCCTTCTATTATAATACGACCGACTTGTCCTGTCCTGCGGAAATATTCGTTCGCGGCTTTGCGGAAAGCTTTGTCAGCCAGAACCGAGCAATGGATTTTACGATTGGGCAAGCCGCCGAGGCGCTCCATAATATGCTGGGGCTTTATTTTTAATGCCTCACCGATCGGAACGCCTCCATTTTCCGTGACCATCACACTAAACATCGAGGTCGCGGCAATCGCACTGCCGCAACCAAAAGTACGCCACTTCATTTCTTTTACTTTTTCCGTTTCCGGCTCAATCTTCAGCCACATCTTCATCATGTCTCCGCAGGCAGCGCTCCCGACCATTCCCACCGCGTCATACTGCGACTCGTCCGGATCTTCCAACATCAAATTCCGGGGATTAAAAAAATGCTCCTTTACGATATCCGTGTAGTACCACTTTTCTCCGGTGAATTGGTTTATCACATCTGCCTTCGTATCGACTTTCGGCTTCGTCACCGGTGATGTTCCTTTTTCTTCTGGACTCATATCTTTATTTGTTTGTTATAAATAAAATTGACTTTCTATAGCTTACATGGTATCCTTTTATAAGCTTGTTTCTCGCCAAGGAGGGACTGATGGATACCGCAAAAGTAGGGGTCAGGGTGACTCTCCGCAGGAAAGACGAATTCAAGCTGCAGTTCGTTCCTTTTTTCCCGGATCTTTCGGGAAAACAGCGTCTCGGCATAGAAGTAGTGAAGGAGGCGGAGACAGAAACTTTCAGAATTACCATGCCCAAGAGCACACTCTTCGCCCTGCACAGCCACATTCCAGAAAGTATCGACTGTAAAGGACTCCGAGCCGGTATGCCTTCCGCAACCATTCTTTCTATGTACCTTACTCACGTCGGGCTTCTGGATGACGAGCGAGAAGTTGCTTCGGCACAATTGATTCCTGAAAAAGATCCGGAAGATACGCCGGGTACGGAAACGTGCGTGCGCCCCTGCTGCGATGGCGAGCATCGGACGCATCTGATACCGGATTAACGTGACGGCCCCGTACGAGTACGTCATCTGGAAGAATAAACCGCCGCTTCCGAATTCTTTCACACGCGAAATGCTTCAGGAAAGATTCGAGCGGGCGTGGCGAGAACTTGAGGAAGCCGTCGAAGAAATCGCTGCTGCCGTTGCGGGGGTGAAAATCAAGGAAAAAAATCCGCGCCTCGCCAATTTTGTCATCACGTCGGAGAGCGACCTCACGAAGCATTTCCGCGAGAAAGACCTCGGATCCTATCTCCACTAAACTCAGGGGCGACATGCCCCTCTTTTTTATTATTTGCCAATGATGTCCAAATTTTCGAACCAACGGTGAAGAAAATTTGGTAACAGCATTGAGCACCGAGCACTCAATTTATTCTGCTAAACTGTACTTCAATCTTTCTTTGAGCCAGCGGATGCTTTGTCCCCCGCTGCTTCAGCTTTTTCTCCCGTATCCTTGCATCCTTCTCGCTTTTGTATGCTTCGTAATACAGAAGCTCCGGATTTTTATCCTTGTGTTCTCGTAACCTCCGTTTCAAGTCGTCGGAATAACCGATATAGGTTTCCCGCGACTTCCGATTACGAATCACATAGACATAATACATAGCAGAATAAATTGAGTGCTCGGTAAAGGTTTTCTAGCTAAATTTTCTTCGTTCTACGAACTCGAAAATTTAGAGAAAGCCCTTTACTTATAATTCTTCCCTCCAACTTTCACTTTCGACCCTTGCCCCGCAAATGCTTCCGGATGACTCACCGTCATCTGTCCTACTTCTATTCGCAGGGGACTAATTTTTCGTAATTTCTCCACAACTCCAGGAAAAACTTCCATAACATAATCCAGATCTTCTTTGGCAGTTCTCCTACCAAGCGTAAAGCGCAGCGACGCGTGGGCGTATTCATACGGCCGGCCTATCGCCAAAATGACATGCGAGGGATCAAGGCTGGTGGATGCGCAGGCGGATCCGGTGGAAACATAAATTCCTTTGGCATCCAGATAAAGAATAACCGCCTCCCCTTCAATGTCGAGCACTGACACATTTATGTTATTGGGAAGCCGCTTCGCTGGATGGCCGTTGAGAACCGTTTTGGGAATTTCTTTTAGAAGCCGTACCAGAAGATAATCCCGCAATTCACTGAGACGAGCGTTTTCTTTTTCTCGTTCCATGTGCGCAAGTTCCAGGGCCTTCGCAAAACCGATAATTCCCGGAACATTTTCTGTGCCGGACCGCAAATTATTCTCCTGTCCTCCGCCGTAAATCAGGGGCTTAACGCGCACTCCTCTGCGGATAAAAAGGCAGCCCACCCCTTTTGGCCCGTAAATTTTTGAGCCGTTGATCGCAAGTAGATCTAGCCCTAGTTTCTGGACGTCTAAATCCAGTGCCCCTGCGGCCTGGCAAGCATCGGTATGGAAAAAAATCGGAGTCGCGTTTCCTTCCTTCTTTCGCGCCTCGCGCGCTTCTTTAATCACTTTTCCTATTTCCTCGATCGGCTCGATCGTCCCGATCTCGTTATTCGCATACATTATAGAAACTAAAATCGTGTCCTGCCGGATTGCTTCTCTCACATGCTCCGGGTTGACCAGCCCATATTCGTCAACATCAAGATGGGTTATTTCAAACCCCTCCTTGCCCAAGGCCTCCATGCTATGCAGGACGGCATGATGCTCAATTTTTGAAGTTACGAGATTACCCCTGCGTTCCGGACTAAGTCTGCCATCCGTTCCAGACTTAGTCTGGAACGGGAGTCCGTATTGCTTAGCCGATCCAAAGATCGCCAAGTTTATTGCCTCAGTTCCTCCTCCTGTAAAAATCAGCTCCTCGGGCTTGCAATTCAAAATCTGCGCAATGGTTTCGCGCGCTTTATCCAACGCTTCTTTGGCACGCCTCCCGCCTCTATACAAGCTTGATGGATTACCAAAGTCCTCCGTCCAATATGGCTCCATCGCTTCCTTTACCCGTGGGTCCAAATAAGTAGTAGCGGCATGGTCTAAGTATACTTCTCTCATTTTTTTAGCTCCCTAAGAAGCGGGCAAAACGAGTAAACGGGCTCGTAGAAATTGATCAGGTTCTCCACTGAAACAGCGGCGGGATCCTTTAAAAGCCGATATCCTCCGCCAGCACCTCTCCGCCCCTCAAGCCATCCGGCGCGCTTGAGCTCCTGTGCCACTTTCTCAAGGTATGCTTCGGGAAGCCGAAATTCTTTCGCGACCGTCTTTACGCCTATAAATTCACCGCTTCTTTTCTTGAGGCATTCAACAAGAACTAGTGCATAATCAAACTTTCTTTTCATAGTATTCTTATAGTACTCGGATAGTTATAGTCCGATTATATATAAAGTATTTAAACCCCACAAGGGGTCTTTCGCACATGAAGCTTATAACAGTTCTATTGAATAAGCGGCAAACTGCGACCCCCTACTCACTCCTACTTATTGAGGGGTCTCAGCAGAGACCAGCTTTAACCCAAATAGTACCCTTTCCATCCGTCAATAACCTCACCGTATCCTTGAGCTCTGAATAATTCGCAAACTTTCTCGAAAATTTCCTTTTGGGTTTTGATGTCGCCCGTCGTCATGATTTTTATTATCTTTTCTATAAATTCGTCTACTGGCCACGGCAAAAATTTTAAAGGGTGATTTTTAAGATCCCATTCGAGATACTTGTTATAGGGTCGTAATCTACCTTCTGCTCCGAATAATGTCACTAGGAGCGGGACCATCGATTCGGCGGCGTCTAATCGGCTGGCGGTCATATTACCATCACGATAATTTTTAACGGCTCGATAATAGTAGTTCATGTAACCATCCAGTTCTGCGGCAACGAACTCTTTAACTTTGTCCGGCGGTATTACCCCTTTGGCGTCGATTATTTTTTGAATTTCACCTGTTCTGTCTATTACAGCTTTCAGATAAGCAAAGTTGTACCGATGGGGAGCATCGGGAGCGCCCCATTGTGCGTAATTCTTATAGTCAGTCAAGGAATAAACTCCAATATCGATAATCTCGGTCTGGTGGTATTTCTTTTCGTACTTTTCTACATACTCAGCTTTCAACTCATCAGAAACAATAATAGCAATATCATAGTCTGAGTACTCACCAACAATTCCTTTGCCCCTACCAGCACCAAGCACAAAGCCGATGACGTCGGAATCAGATTCTGCCTCTTTCAGGATTTGTTGATAAATTTTATCCTTATCCATAACTTTGTTATTCTAACCTTAGCTTCGTGTTGATGCGGCATTCATCTCTTTCTGATGATTTTTCAAACGCAGGAAAAGAAATATTACGAACGCGATAAGGCCGAGGATTGCGCCGTACTGGAATGAAACGCTGGGCCCGAAGCGATCCCACAAAATGCCGAAAACCAGACTTGCCGGCAGAAGCGCAAAACCGGTGAAGGCGCTGTACATTCCGTAGGCGGTTGCTCGGAATTTTTCCTCCACAAGATCCGCTACTATGGCGCGCCCCACTCCCTCGGTAAATGCGCTATAAAACCCGTAGACAGCGAAAAGAATCCACATGGCAAGAGACGAGGTGGCTTGGGCGAACAAAAAATAAGTCCCGGAAAAAATAAGCATCCCGATCATAAAAGTATTGCGGTGCCCAATTTTATCCGAGAGCATACCGGCAGGAGTGGAGAAAAGAGCAAAAGTGATGTTATACACAAAATAAATTATCGGAAGAAGCATTATCGCAACGCCCAGTCCCTGCGCGCGGAGTAGCAAAAACGCCTCCGAGGCCTTTCCCAGAGAAAAAATAGTTGCCGCAGCGAGGAAAATAAGAAAGGGTACGCCGAGATACTTAAATCTAAATTTCGGCGGAAAAAGCGGTTCTTTGCCATCGATATTATTACGAACTTCACGGACCGAAAACTTAAGAATAAGTACCGCAAAAAAGCTCGCTACAAATGAGAGAAGAAAAAGATTGCGAAACCCCGACTCGCTCTCACCTCCAAGAAATGGCAAAACGGCAAAGGCGATCAGCGGTCCGAGCGCCGCCCCTAAAGTATCAGCTCCGCGGTGGAACCCGAATGCACGGCCGATATGCCGCTTCTCCGCCGAGAGTGAAAGGAGCGCGTCTCGCGGAGCGTCGCGCGTACCTTTGCCCACTCGATCCAAAAACCGCACTGCCAAAACGTGCCAGGGTGCGGAAGCCAAAGCTAAAATGGGCTTTGCTGCCGCCGACAAGCTATAGCCAAAAACCGCAAATGGTTTTCTAATCCTCCATTTATCCGAGAGGCGGCCGGAAACTATTTTCAAAATGCTGGCGGTGGCATCCGCGATCCCCTCTATGAGTCCGATAAATGTAGCGCTGGCACCAAGGACCGTTGTGAGAAAAATCGGAATAAAAGGAAAAATCATGTCCGAGGAAAGATCGTTTAAAAAACTCACCGCGCCCATGGAGATTACGTTCCGGGAAAGTCCGAAAAATTTGGTTGGCTTTTTTGCTTCCTCGTGATCCATAAGGCTTTGTCCAAAATTTAAAGCCCTTAAGCGAAGAAATTTTGGATACAAAACTTATGCCCCGCACTAATTTTAGCAATAAGTATTTATTGGCCTCTAGGTAAGCCGGAGGCGATACCACGAATGTTTAACCGCAATAAGATAAACATCTTTACGAAATTAGTGCGTGGGCCACCTAAATAGTAATCTATTTTCTCATTTTTAAAAATTTTAAAATCTGTCTCCTCTCCTCTTTATCACGCAGCACATGTATAACCGGCGGAAGGAATGATAAAACTATAATCGAGGCAATAAGAGGAAAAAAAAAGCGGTCAACGTCCGGAATCACGCTCCCGAGAAAATACCCAAGGAGCGTGAGGCCAGCCCCCCAGATAAGGCCGCCGAAAACATTGTACGACAGAAAGGTCTTGTAGTGCATGCCGCCAACTCCCGCGAGAATCGGCGCAAACGTACGGACGATCGGTACAAAACGCGCAAGAATAATCGTTTTCCCGCCATGCTTCTCATAATACCGCCGGGCTCGCTCAAGATGAGATTTGTGAAAAAGAATTGAATCCTCTTTCGTAAAAATTTTCGGTCCGGCTTTTCTGCCAAAAGCATACCCAAAAGAATCGCCCAAAACTGCTCCCGCAAAACAAAGAAACGTCAATATCGCGATATTGAAATATCCCTGCGATGCAAGAATCCCCGCCGTAAAAAGCAGGGAGTCACCGGGCAGGAAAAAACCTATCAGGAGTCCTGATTCGGCAAATACAATTGCAAAAATACCGATATAGCCAACGGTTTCGATTAGCCCTGCAAGATCTATTCCTATAAAATATTCCATCTAATGTAGAGATTACTCATAATGTAGCGCTTCAATGGGGTTTTTTAAAGAGGCCTGACGGGCAGGATAGATACCAAAAATTATCCCGATAGAGGTCGAGACCGCCAGGCCTATCAGTGCGGCTGAAATCGGAAAAGTAAATTTCCAGCTCAAGCCGACGAATTGGCTCAAGATAAAGGAAGCCGCAAGGGAGAGAAGCGCTCCCAGCGCAATCCCGACGATCCCGCCGCTTACGGTAAGCATGACCGCTTCAAGCAGAAATTGGGTCAAAATATTTTTCTCGGTTGCGCCCACGGCCTTGCGCAGGCCAATTTCCCGCGTCCTCTCGGTTACGGAAACAAGCATTATATTCATGATGCCTATGCCGCCGACAAGAAGTGAGATCGCGGCAACCGAGACGAGAAGTATGGTAAGAACGTTAGTAACGGTGGACAGGCGGCCGACAAGATCCGCTTGCGTCTCAACAAAGAAATCGTCTTTCAGAGGATCGGTAATGCCGTGGGAACTTCGCAGAGTTTCCTTCACGTCTCTTACGGTCCGCGCGATATTTTCTTCAGAGTCGGCCTCTATGATAAAACGGTGGAAGTGCTTGATTCCAAAAATTAGCTGCTGAGCAGTCGTATAGGGCACAATCGCCATATCATCGAAATTGAAAAAAGAAACTTGTCCCTTTCTCGGTAGTATGCCTATCACCCGAAAACTTTTCTCCTTGATCTTTATTTTCTGACCGATTGCATCTGACGAGCCGAAAAGCTCGTCCCTTACTTTGGCTCCGATCACCACGACATCGGCCCGGCTTTTTATGTCGTCATCAGTAAAAAATCGACCCTCGGCAGGGACTAGATCAAAAATTTTTGAAATGAGCTCCGATGCGCCGAATATGGTAAGCCGATACGTTTCGCCCTCGTATGAGGCGGACTCCCCCCCGAATACCACCGGCATAATCTCCTTTAAGGTCGGCACATTCTCTTTACGCTCGAGGGCCGTCAAATCTTTTTCTTTAAGTGAGTCACTGAAAATCTGCGCGAAGTCGGAAGGCCCCCGTGGCTGTCTTCCCGGGACCACGGCTATGGTACGCGACCCAAGCCCCTGAATTTGGCCAATAATCAATTCTTGGGCGCCTTGCCCCACCGCCATGACCAAAATGATGGCGGTAATTCCAATCACAATCCCGAGAATAGTAAGAATAGACCGGGATTTATGGGTCTTAAGCCCGGTAAACGCGGTTTTGAAATTATGTGTAAAACGCATGGATTTTGGCTCCTCCGAAAAAAACTATTTTATAAATTGGTCCTCAGCCCTCCTCCGATGATTCACGAGAGAGTCGCTCTCTATTTTTCCGTCAAGCAACCGGATGATCCTTCCGGCGTGCTCCGCGGTATAGGTCTCGTGTGTAATCAAAATAATGGTATGCCCGTCTTTTTGATTCAAATTCTGTATAATCTCCATCACTTGCTTTCCGGATTTCGAATCAAGATTCCCGGTCGGCTCATCTGCAAAAATTACTTCGGGGTTATTGACGAGAGAGCGCGCAATCGCAACTCGCTGTTTCTCCCCGCCCGAAAGCTGGGAAGGCACATGCTGAATCCTATGCGAGAGACCGACCGCCTCAATCGCTTTTTTTGCCAAGCCGTCCCAATGCGATTCCGGGACATCCGAATAAAGAAGCGGCAGCTTTACATTCTCGAGTACCGTAGTCCGCGCCAGAAGATTAAACGCCTGAAACACAAACCCCATTTTTTTATTCCGCACGTGGGCTATTTCTGCTTTTGAATAATCCTCGCTGGTTTTTCCCTCAAAACGATACTCGCCGCCGGTTTGGCGGTCAAGAAATCCCAAAATATGAAGCAGGGTTGATTTGCCCGATCCGGAAGGGCCCATGATGGCCACGAACTCCCCGCGATCAATAGAAAAAGATACGGCGCGGAGCGCCGGAGTTGCTACACTTTCGCCAGAGTATATTTTTTCGAGATTCCTCGTTTCAATCAACGCCATATTTTGAGGTTTCAGTCGTTTGAGAGAATAACCTGATCGCCCTCCTCAAGGCCTTGGACTATCTCGACATTGCCATCCGATCCGCGAAGCCCCGTACCCACCCGCACCTCTTGCGCCGCACCTCCTTTAAGTATGCGGACTGTTTTTTCGCCGTTGCGGATACTGATCGCCCGCTGCGGGACGGCGAGAACATTATGCCTCCGATCGCCTACAATATCGATATTGGCGGTCATGCCGGATCTGATCCGCATATCTTCTTTGGCAAATTGAAGCGTGATGCGGTACGTTGCCACGCCGTCAATAATTTTCTCCGCGGGGTCTATAGATACGACCGACGCGTCAAAACCGATGTCACTCCCATAGGCATCCAGTGTCACTCGCGCGGAGTTTCCAATTTTTATTTTGGCAATATCCGCTTCGGGAACATTGGCTTCAATCTCAAATTGCGTCTCCGAGATAAGAGAGACAAGGGCGCTATTGGCAGCAGCAATCTCACCCACTTTGGCGTTTTGTTCCGTTATGATTCCGCGAAAAGGCGCCCGGAGTTCGGTTTTAGAAATCTGGGCGCGGATCGTGAGTACGCTGGCGCGTGCGCGCTCGACTTCCGCTTCCTGTGCCGCGATCTCTTCCGGCGTAGCACCTGCCAGCTTCAACGCCAACTCATTTTCCACGACAGCAAGATTGGAGTCGGCACCCCGACGCTTCTCCTCCGCAACGGTCAAATTGCTTAAGGCAGTATTAATATCCGCGCGGGCGCCAGACACTGCCGTCTTCCACGCATCAACGGTTGTCTGGGAAAGATTTGAGGTCGGCGTAAGCACGTTTACCGCAAGCGAGGCCTTATCCAAAAATGATTTTATCCGCCCCAGATTTTCCCGGGCGGCTTTCGCATAAGAAAGAAGGTCTTGCGATACGCTTAAAGCCGCAAGCGATGCACTCCAGGAGTTCAGCATCGTCTCGAGAATCGGCCGCTCCCGTTCAAGATCGGCTTTGAGTCCCGTATCAACATTCACAAATGTAAGCTGGGGATTTAAACTTCGGGGGTTAGAAAAAAATTGGTCCGCATCATTTCGTACGGCATCGTCCGATTTTGTATACGCATCTTGGATCTTATCGAGAAGATTTCGCTTCGCATCTTCCACCGCTACTTTCGCGTTCTCCACCTTAACCTCTTGTATACGGATCTCCTCGGACCTGGTGCCGCGTTTTAGCTCGTCGAGTTTCGCGATTTTAGCGCGAACATTCGCCTCGGCATCCGCCAGAGACGCGAGGATCTCGGCATTATCAAGTACTACCAGCACCTGTCCGGCCAGAGCCCGTTCCCCCACTTTGACGTATACGCTCGTAACTTTGCCAATTTTTTCAAAAGCAAGATTTGCCTCGGACGCGGGTTTCACTCTCCCGGTCACGTTTACTTCCTGAACGATGTCTGCACGTTTTACGCTTACGACCGCGGGGGCCTCTTTGGACGAGCGTCCAAAATAAACATACCCTCCGGCGAAAACGCCAAGGGCCGCAAATGCTAAAACAATGAATAAGGGTTTTCGGTAAAACATAAGTAGTCAAGCGCCACCCCGATTCCATCCTATCATATCCGGGAGCCAAAAAACAAAGTTCAATCAGCGATTTAAGGGTTACCTCATCTATTAATATTTCCCCGCACCCCGCTTCCTCCTCTTATAAATTTTATACGACCCGAAACCAAGAAGCGCCAAGGTGAGGGCCGATGCGAGCGAAGCGAGATAATTTGCTAAAAAATCTTCCCACATATTTTAAAACTAGATCCGACTGGCCTCCTCAAGTATCGATTAACGGTGAATCAGGTACCTTCCGCCGAAGGCGGGGGTCTTGGTAGGGGTTATTTTAACTTAAATGAGGCCCTCAAAAGGCTAGACGCCTTGCGTCTCACTTTTCAGCTGGAATACATTCAAAAACAAGATACTTCGGGAGAAACATTCCCTTTTCAGGAACTTGACGACTTTCCGATATGGATCGAATTAAAAAGTTCTGTTCTCTGAGCAATTTAGAAATAAAGGTCAGGCTGAAATGCGTCTCATCGAACGTCATTTTATTTCCGGCATTCGTCAGGGCCTCCGCACGGTAGTTGCTTCCTTCGTTGAAATAACCTTTGGGATCAAAGCTAACCGCTTTATCAAAATTATCTTGGTCTGAACAAAGATACAGGGGATGAAGGACCGAGAAAATCAACCTGCCCTGCACTTTTAGTACTCGCCTGGAAAGAAAAAATAACCTGCCCAGCTTTTCTAAATTATCTAGGTCTGGAACAACTAAATTAGCAAAGACTAAATCTATAGAATTATCTTCGACAATGTCGCTCGTAACATCTCCGGTACTGTAGTTGATATTAGGGTGTGAATGCTTCTGCATCGCTATCGCTATTTGATGAGGTGAAAGATCAATTGCGGTAACCTTAGCCCCATTCTCTCCAAAGACGATGCTATAACGGCCATCGCCGCAACCTATATCCAGCACCTCTTTTTCCCGCACATCTCCAACTAATTCCAAAACTACTGGCCGTAAACTGAGCCCTTCGGCCGTTACCCCTTCAGAGTATGTTTCGGATAACTGTTTTGAAGAAAAATCAGTTGCCATTTTTGTGGATATAGCGCATGACCCATCTCGGTAGGAATCGCAAGGGCTCTACGGCTGTGGGACGATGTTGGAACTTATTCTACTTCTTCCCAGCCCCCCATTTCAGATTTATAAACAGCAATTTTATCTCCACCAACTGGCGTTTCACCTTGATAATACACAGCATGAATAGCAGTTTCTGATGCTTCGTTGTGGTTTGGGAACCTTCCTTTCCTCATATATTGATATTGGATAATTTCATCGGACTCTTTGCCTTCTACTTTTACTTCAAGTAAGTAGAGTCCCTGCTCGTCAGACAACTCTCGAACGAGGATAGCATTTTCCGCATGACGAGCAATAACCTCCATGACGTCTTCTTTTGTCAGGATCCGTTCAGGGCCTTTTTCAATTGGGTTTTCCATAGATAAGTTCTATCATAAAACTCCGGGACAGAGAATCAATTTGTTCCTTCACAAATTCCCGGGACTGCCTTTATTTTTTACGCTCGTTAGCTCGCGGATTTAATGTAGCAGTCCCGCAAAACGCAAAGCATTTTGCGTTTTGCCCCCAATTTCCGCGTCTCCCGCACAAAACTCCGGGGCCTGGAATCGAACCAAGATACCATGCTCCAGAGGCATGTGTCCTACCGTTAGACGACCCCGGAATAAACTTAAAATCGCCCTATAGGCGATTTTAAACATAACACAAAAATTGAGAAATGGCTATGCATCGAGGTACCGCCTGATTGCGATGAAACTCGAAACAACACCAAGAAAAACTCCGGCAAAAAGCATGACGCCGAAAAACTCCCAGAAATTATCAAGAAAATACCGAAAAAGCTCGAAATTCGGAACAACCAGAGCAAGCTTGGGAGACGCCGCCCAAGTAAGAGGGAAAAATATAAATATCGCGGCGAGTGCGGCAATCGCGCCGTAGAATACGCCGTTCAAAAGAAACGGCCCCCGGATAAACCACTTGGTTGCCCCCACCAGACGCATAATCCCGATCTCTTCCCGCATGGTGTAAATTGCTAATCTCACCGTGTTGAACGCGACCAAAACCGAGACAAACGCAAGAAAGATTGCAAGAACGGCACCCGAACTTCGCACCGTGGTAAGAACTGCTCCAAGCCGCTCAATTACCATTTGATTTTCAAAATAATTGATTTTGTCCACGACGGCATAGTTTTTATGAAGCAGAAAATTGCTGATTGATCCGTAATCGGCCGGGTCTTTGGCTTTGATATTTAAACTTGCTTCAAGCGGGTTTTCTCCAAGTTCGTCCAAGGCGTTGGCAATTAAAGCATTGCCGCTATGTTTTTCCCTGAAGTCGGCAAGCGCCTCATCTTTTGACACATAGGCCACTCCGGCAACATCGGGGAGGGCTTCGATTTCACGCCTTACGGCAAGGATATTTTCCTCCGAGGCGTCAGAGACGAAATAGACGCTAATATCGATCTTGGATTCAAGCGTCCCAACCACGGTCGCTGCAATCGCACTCAAAAACACCAGATTCCCCAAAACAAAAAGCACGAGCACCATTACCAAAATCGTAGCCGTAGAAAGCCAGCCATTCCGCCGAAAGCTCAAATAACCGGCTTTTAATATACGTTTTAAGGTTACCTTCAGCATGTTTGTCTTTCTTCATTTGGTATAACGAATGTTTTTGAGGGCCTCGCGAGGTTGAGCGGGCACGGTTCCGAGCGTATGCGAGGAGAGCGAAACCGAGCGCTGGAGCGAGCTTGCCTCGCCGGGGCAAGCGATAGGCGTACCGAAAAAACATTCGTTATACCAAATACTTCCCCTTTTCTTTATCCGATATTACTTCCCCTTTGTCCAGCACCACCACCCGCTTGTCTATCGCGTTGATAATTTCTTTGTCGTGCGTGGCCAAGACCACCGTCGTATCAAGCATGTTTATTTTCTGCAAAAGTTTTATGATCTCCCACGTATTTATGGGGTCCAAATTTCCGGTCGGCTCGTCCGCCAAAATAACGTCCGGCCGATTGACCAAAGCGCGCGCAATAGCTACTCTCTGTTTCTCTCCACCGGAGAGCTGGTGTGGAAAATTATTAATCTTATCGGCAAGCCCGACGAGTTCCAGCGCCTGCGGAACATCCTCGGCGATCTCCGCATCCGATCTTCCGGCCACCTCCATGGCAAATGCGACATTTTCATGGGCGGTTTTGGTTGGAAGCAATTTATAATCCTGAAATACGATCCCAATGCGCCTGCGCACGTGATGAATCTCGCTTTTCGGAACGATAGTTATATCAAAACCGTCAAGATAAATTTTGCCGTCGGTCGGCTCCTCTTCCCTGATCAAAAGCTTCAAAAGCGTTGTTTTTCCGGCCCCGGAAGAACCCACGATGGAAACAAATTCGCGCGGCTCAATCCGAAGAGTCACGTTTTTCAACGCGACGGAATTATGGTTATAGATTTTAGAAACGTTATCGAAAAAAATCATAATATCAGCGTATTCTTATTCTTAATATCCCGCATACCTCATGGGAAAGCAATGCGGTATTTCCTCCACCCTCAATGATTACTCCAGAAAGTCCGTTACCCAAACCGCAGATCGGAAAGGCAAGCGTGGTAAGCGCGCCCGAAAGAAGATTCACTCTGATGAGCGCCCCTCCTATGGCAGCAAGCGCGGTTTGGCCACTGGGTTCACGCGCCACACCTCCTATTCGTCCAAAACCGATTGCTGCAAGATCGCTCGCAATTACCGTAACGCCGCCAGTTTGGAGGTCAACGCGGGAAAGGGAGACGTTGGCGCGTCCCTCAACCACCAGCGCCGATACCCCCTCCTCTTCTACGGCAACTGCCACGGGGCTTGAAAGCTGGTCGGAGATGAGACCAACGGCTCCTGATATTAAGTTTACACGCAAAAGACTTCGGCCGTCATTAACAGCTACCAAGACGGTATTGCCGTTTGCTTCTCTCGCAATTCCGTGTCCAAAATCGGGAAGTACGCTTGTGGTGCTTGCTCGGAGTGTGGAAAGATCAACTTTTTGGATGGTCGGAGTACTGAAATTTACGGGATCAAGAGCGGTAAAGAAGGCAGAAGTGTCTCCGTTTCCAAGAATAATCCCGCCGCCCGCGCGGCCGGTGGTTACGAGTTTATCCACTTTTCCGGTGTCAAGCGAAATTCGCGAGAGCTTGCTTGTAAAGCGGAATTCGTCGGAAACCGTAAACGCCGTTTGGCCGTCTGAAGAAAGCGCCATACCTTGGGGGCTGTCTGATCGCGCCAGGGTGGTCTGGGTGTTATCTGCGATATTGAATCGGATGATGGATTGATCGAGATCGCCAAGATAAAGTACGCTGGTTCCAGATGGCTCCATAGTAAGGTGGGGCCAGCCGCATCCCTGGCATGAGGAGAGCGTTCTGACCGCCCCGGTGGCAAGAGTGACCCTAGCTATGACTCCGGAAGCCCCGGCGAATTGGCCGGTAGTGGCAACCAGGGCGGTTTGGCCTCCGGGTTCTATGGCAACACTTACTGGGACTCCTCCGAAAAGGCATACCGAGGCAATAGGGGTTACGTCTCCTGTCACAAGATCTATCCGCATGAGGTTGCAGCTAAATACTCCGCCGGCGGGACCGCCAGCAGGCACTAATGCGGTGGTGTTGTTTGATTCGAGCGCAAGGCCAAATCCTCCAATCCCCGAAATCACGCTTACGGTGCGGGCCTCAAGGTCAATCTTGAAAAGCCCTCCTTCCGATCCAGTGACATAAGCGAATCTTCCTTGGGAATCCAGAGCCATGGCAGCGGCGTGGTCAATGCCGCTAGCCAAAATGGTATTTACAGCTCCGGTCGTGAGATTCACGCGCGCAATTCCGCCGGACGGCCCCCCGCCGCGCGGAGCAGTAACGACAAGCACGGTCTCACCTCCCGGCTCGATTACCGGACTGGCAATGCCGCCCGCGCTTACGAATGCAATGGTAGTTACCTGGCCGGTTGCAAGATTTACCCTTGAGAGATCTCCGGAGCTTTCGGCAACCACGGCGTTCACGCCGTCAGCCGCAACCGCAACTCCGGTAATATCCATTTCCGTCCCTATTCCCAGAATGCCTCCGGAGAGCATGGGAATTGAAATGGTATCCCCCACATTAGGACCGGGCTGGGGGCCGGGGAAAGACGGAACCGAGGGCTGCGTAGTTGCCGAAACCTCGTTGCTGCCGGAAGAAAGACCGGCTCGATCAAAGACGAAGACTTTGTAGAAGAAGGCGGTAGTGGGAGTTAAGCCGGAATCGACAAAACTTGTTGTGGTTGAGCCAGTGATTGTGGCAATAAGAGTATTGCTGGTATTGACTCCTGCAGTTGTGCTGCGGAAGATTTTATACGAATCAAAATCTGGGTTTTGAAAATCAAAATCAGACGATCTTGTCCAATTCAGAGCTATGGAACTTGAAGTTATATTTGAGGTCGTCAGATTTTCAACCGATTTCGGAGGAAATTGCCAGGCCACGGCTCTGTGAGCATTTTCCCGGCAGCCGTTATGAATAAAGGTATTGAAATTGAAACAATCTTTGCCTAGGGGTTTATTTAGTTCTCCGGTATTTATCGGATCAGCAGACTTAATTAGAATTTCTTTTATTTTTGCAGGATTCATCACAAGCCCTAGAGTGAATTTCTGATACTCCGGTTCAAGGGCTTTCAAAAGCCCTGCAACACCGGTAACCATAGGGGCGGAGGCGGAGGTGCCAGAGAAGTCGGAATCGTATTCGTTGTTTGGAGCGGGAGCATAAACATCTGTACCTGGAGCAGAGATGTTTACACTAGACCCAAAATTGCTCTTTTCCGGAAAGAGGAATTCTGCTCTTTTATCATCTAAATCGGTAGCTCCGACGGTCATTACATTATCCAGCAGACTCAAGGCACCTGGCAAAGAGTGGGAAGCATCAATATCATCATTTCCCGCACCGGCGACAAATAAAGTCGTTGAAGCTTGTTGAAACTGTCTTTGATAAACGCCAAAGGCGTCAAGAAACTCTTGATCTGTTTTATAGCATTCTCGTCCACTGAAAATCGAGAGCGCAGAACAAAGTGCGCCACCAAAACTCATATTAACAACCCTGGAACTCCCTCCTATAGCTGCTTCTAGGGCGCCGGCAACTTGTATAAAGGTTGAGGTAGCAGCATTTTTAGGACCACCGATTGGCTTAAACTCCAAAGTGTACTGATTTTCTGAAAGAACCCCCGAAAGTATGCCATTCATTTGAGGACTATCTTGCGCTAGAGGGTTTATTCTAGAAACGTTATTCGCACCGATAATTCCGGCAACTTGAGTGCCATGGCCGCCAACCGGATCTAGAAAGGTGGACTCTATAAAATCTTCTAGGAGCGAACGATTGACCGAACCGAAATTTACTTCGGGTGTATTAAATTCGTGATGGGTTGCCTCAACACCGAAATCAACAATTCCAATAATAGGCGGCGATAGCAGAGGTGTAACGCTTGTTATAACCTCCCACGCCTGTTGGATTTTGATATTGTCATAAGCTTTTGTGAATGGGGGGAACTGATTTCTAAGATTCTCTAAATCGTATTTTATCTGCGGCGCTGCATATGCTTCGTGTCCGAGAATTCTTAATAGTATTGGTGACGGCATAAAAGGTGCTCCCTCTCTCACAAATCGCACAAATACTAAAAATATACTGCCGGTTATCAAAAGGGCGAGTACCAAGAGAATTATCAAACTGCCATGTTTCCTAAAATTTCTTTTGAGATACGCGACTACTAAGGTAAGGATATAAACAAATAATATATTCCCCAGGATGCCGACTATACTAAATCCGAATTCGTAAGTACTACCGCCGAAGGTGATAAAAGGAATACCGATAGAGCCACCTCGACCATAGGGCGCTATCCACCGAACCAACCACGTCAGAGGGAACAAAAGAAATGTTATTGATAAGACAGCAAACCATGCCAGATGCGAAGAACTGTAGAATAATTTATCTTTGATGATGCTGAACTTTCTGAGTTGATGCCGTTTTAGGTATAAGTAAAGGGCCAGTAAGAGAGTAGCCGCGAAGAATAAAATTCGATACATAGGTGTAGCAAAAATAAGGTACACCACTGAGGGCGCTATTTTAAACTCGTTATCGATCTTGGATAGTGTCTCAACCCGATCCACTGGAAAAAACTGCTTTGGAACAACAAAATTCCTAAATACCCCTTCGACTTTAGGGTTGCTCCGTAAAATGCTAATCAAATTTTCTAACTCCTGAATTGATCCTGCGGGAACCCCAATTTGATAAAGGTTAATCGAAGAAACAATGCCGATAATCCGGCCGTTGACGCTTGCGGCTATGGTTTGAGCGTCTAAGATGGTCGCTTCCGGAGTTAAAGAAACCAGCAATTCATTGATCGGATAAACGCCTCCGTCGGGATCGGTAATGATGTCTTCCGGTTTGGCAATCTTGAATCCGGTTTGTTCTCTGCTCAATATAGAATTCTTTTCTATTTTTATCTTCCTTGCCAAAATCTGGCCCCTCACGGTTGATTCCTTTCCAATATGAACACTCGCCTTTGGAGCAAGGAGTTTAAAGTTGAGGAAAGAATTTTTGCCAAAAACAATTGGTCGGCCGATTTTACTGGCTTTGTGATCTTTCTTTTCTTGGTTGTCCATTTCCGAATCAATTTCGTTGTCATCATCTTCCTTTTCTTCCTTTTCGTTTCTGGGACGAAGGCCGAGGTAATTGATTGTTAGGTCGTCGGGTTTGATATTTTGTCCGGGGAGGATTGATACCCTATCTTTCCCTTTGAGCTTGAATTGAATGTTTATCGTGGTTGAGCCGTTGAAAATGAACGTGGAGTTTTCTTTGAGTTCGAGTTTCCGCAAATTGTAAGCTCCGCCCGAAAGGTTTAGGCGGGCGTTTTTCTCGAGGATAATATCACGGTAGCTTCCGACGGAAAGCGTGTTAGTTGCTCCTTCAAATCTGAAATCCTGCGTGCCGATCTGAAATTCGGAAACATTGGGGATGTTCGCTATCGGAAGTTGTACCGGTTTGGTTTGCGTTCCAAGAATCCGTGAATTTTTATGGGGTTTGAGTTTATTAAAAGAGGCGTTACCGTTTATGGTGGAATCTTTGTCTATCGTGATTTCATTCGCAAAAAGGTTGCCGTTTATGATAACGTCTTTTTCAATATCAATTTTCCCGTTGGAACCGAGGTCGCCCGAAGAAACCTGTGTTCCCTGTTCTATCTGTATTTCTTCACTCGCAAAGAGAACGAAGTTATCAAGATTATTAAAAAGCGGCGTACCGTTAAAGTTGAACGCCGCAAAAGCAATGCCGCCTGCTGCCAATGCAGAGATAATGTGGTGGTTTTTGATGTGTTTTTTTATACGCTTCATGCGCCTAAAATTATATCTTCACTTCTGCTTCGATAAACTCCTCAAGCCCCCCATCCAGCACTTTATCTATCTGTGAGGTCTCAACGTCAGTGCGATGGTCCTTTACCATCTGGTACGGATGCATGACGTAGGAACGGATCTGGCTGCCCCATTCAATGGCAACCTTTTCCTGTCGAACTCCCTGGCGCTCCTTTTCTTGTTTCACTAATTCAAATTTATAGAGTCGCGAGCGAAGAATCTCCATCGCGATTTCGCGGTTTCTTTCCTGCGTCCTTTCCACTTGCGCTGCCACCTGAATTCCTGTGGGCAGATGCGTGATTCGGACAGCGGTCTCTCGTTTATTGACGTTCTGTCCCCCCGGGCCAGATGAGCGGAAAAAATCTATTTTCAAATCCTCCGGTTTTATTTCCACCTCTTCCGGCGCGACCAATTCCGGCATAACGTCAACCAGTGAAAAAGAGGTGTGACGAAGGGATTGCGAAGAGAAGGGCGAGATCCGGACCAAACGATGCACGCCCGATTCTTTTTTCAAATACCCGTAGGAATAAGCACCCTCGATAAGTATCGTGGCATTCTTGATCCCCCAGCCGGCAGGACCGTTGGACTCGCCCCAATGCTCATGAATGGTTCTGGCTATCCATCCCCGTTCTTCGGAAAAACGGCGGTACATGCGGATCAAAAGCGCCGCCCAGTCCTCTGCGTCTTTCCCGCCAGCACCGGCATAAACCGAGAGAACGGCATTACCCTTGTCGTATTTTCCGGAAAAATAAAGCTCGGTTTCTATTTTTTTAACTTCTTTTTGGAGGGCTTTAACTTCTGATTCAAGTTCTTTGCGGATGCCCTCATCACTTTCAGCCAGGTCGACCATCTTAAAAAGTGTGTCCAACTCCCGCGCCAGTGCTTCATACCGCTCGACTTCGCGCTTCAGAGCCGCAAGCTCTCGCGAAAACCCCGAGGCGCGTTCCTTGTCCTTCCAGAAATCAACACTCTGCATCCCGCGCTCAATTTCGGAAATTTCTTGCCGTTTTTTTGAGATATCAAAGCCGGTCCGCGAGGCCGCGGATCTTAAATTCCAGATCGTTGAATCGTTTCCGTAATTCTTCCATGTCCTTATTCTAGCATGGTATGCGTCGTTTTACAAAATCAATTTCTGCTCCTGCGAAGATAAATTCTAAAAGCGTCATGAGCCGCTCCACCCATGGCCTTAAGGTACTCCTTCTCCTGTAAATCCGGGTCCGGCAGATCCTTGATTAGAACGTCAGCCTTCGTTCCGGTTTTCGCGCGCCGTACCGTCAAATCAAAAGTAAGAGGCCTCGGTTTCTTTTTAGGTTCCTTACTGCCGACCCGGATTAGAATGTCGGCGCCAAAAAGTCGGTCGAGCGGACTACCCACGCACGAAAAAATTTAAAGGCGATCCATGTCTTTTTCGGAAACAAGCTCAAATTGATCAAGCATCGCCTCACGCAAATCACGCAAGACCGCATGTTCCGGTTTGATTGGGTCGTCAGGCGGAAACGTCACCACAAGCTCTTCCGCTTCAGAAAAAAGATGCTCATCTTCCTCACGCGATATCGGCTCCCCTCGAAGTTTCTTCTCAATCACTGCCCGGTTGCGTTTGAGAAAACCGAGATACGCCTCCTGATATTCAGGGCTCTCTGTATCAATGGTGCCCAGGAGATCGGCCTCAATTATGGTGCCGCTACGATCCGCAAATGTTTCCTGCGTATGACGATAGATTCCCATAAAGCCGGAGGCGAGATTCGAACTCGCGACTTGCTGTTTATTTAGTCCGTTAGAAATGTTGAGCCAAAGGTGGGATTCGAACCCACGACCTACGGTTTACGAAACCGTTGCTCTACCAGCTGAGCTACTTTGGCATATTTTCTAACGGGCCGAGCAGCTACTCTACCACTGAGTTACTCGGGCACTTATGCCATATAATCTAGCAGATTTTCTCCGATTGCGCCATGTCGCCCCTTTCATTTATAATGAACTTAATGGGTATTGCGATTTTTCTCGGCGAATACATCACCTGGCACTACGGGCAAGCGCTCCGCGACATTTGGGAACTAGGGAAAAATTTTCTTTGGTTCGGGTATTATCTCTTTTCCCTGGAACTCCTGTTAAAAACGCTTTTTGCGCCGTTTTACCGCATCCGGGAGGAGTCTAAAGGCGTCGTCGCCCTTGAGGCGCTCTTAGAAAATATTGTGGCCAACACCGTTTCGCGCGTAGTCGGGTTTCTCTTCCGAACCATTGTTTTAATTATCGGAATAATTTTCGAGGGCGCCGTAATCATCGCCACCACCGCCATATTGGCCGTATGGATATTTTTCCCGATCCTCCTTCCCGCGCTATTTTTTACGGGACTCGCCTTCATTTTTTAAATTTAGTCCCAGCCTCTTATGCCTACGCCTTATCCCCACATCTTCGAAAATAAATTCATCGGGGCGCTCGCCCTTGAAAACGTTTTCCCGCGCCGTTTTCGAAATTCCATCGCGCGAGTTCTTGACAAAATGGTTTTGGTTAACCTCGCGCTAATTTTTTATTCTCTGCTGGCGCGGCAGGTCGCGGGAACGCATGCATACGGCATAGAGATCCGACTGCCGACGGAGATACCGGGAATTGATCAAAATTTTTTGATCGGGGCCTTATTTCTTCTCACCGCCCCGCGTCTACTCCTTGGGGCGCTTGACGGGTTTTTCAATTCAAAGACCGCCGACAAACCAGGAGAAGCGCCGCACTCCAATATCTTGTGCCGCTTAAATTTATATGCGGCCCAGGTTTGGTACCGCGCATCTTCCCCCGCCGGCACAATAACCCTATCTCGATTATTTGAAACGCTGCCCAGGACCGATATCGGCCAGGAACTTATTTGGCGTCTTGGAGTTGAAAACGAAGAATATAAAAATCTCCTGCAAACCATTATTTCGGCCGGCGATGTAGACGGAAATATCAATACCCTCTTGGGCTATCTTGAAAAAAACATTGACGCCGATAAGGATATAACTTTCGCCAACCTCATGACGGCCCTTTTTGAAACATCCAAGCCGTTCCGCGATTACCTCATGGCCAATGGCGTAACGCCAGTTACCCTGCGCGGGGCGGCCGAATGGCAGGAAGAAAAATTTTCGCAAGGTGATGCAAAACGCAGATGGTGGACTAGGGTCAGGCTGGGCCGCATTCCGGGATTTGCCAAAGACTGGGCGTACGGACACACGGCCTTTCTTGAAAAATTTGCGAGAGACCTCGCCTATGAAGCGCTGGGGGCCGAAGAAGAAATTATCGGACACGATCGCGAGATCAAACTTCTTGAATCCTCCCTTCTTAAAAAATCCGGGGCAAACCTGGTTCTGGTGGGGGAACCCGGCACAGGCAAGCGAACAATTCTTCTCGGGCTTACGCGGATGATTACGCACGGCAACATTTTCCCGGAACTTGAACACAAACGCATTCTTGAACTATTTGGCTCTGGCGTTGTCGCCTCCGGAAAAACCAAAGGAGAAACAGAGTCACTCCTCCTCCGCTTGCTAAACGAAGCTGTAAAGGCCGGGAACATAATACTCGCCATAGACGAATTCCCGGAATTTACCGCCTCCCTCACGGCTTTAGGTATTAGCGCAAATGAACTCCTACAGCCTTATCTTAGAAGTTCAGATATTCATATTATTGCTCTCGCAGACACCCTGCCTTTCCGGAGAATCCTCGAAACGAATAAGGGCCTGATGGAACATTTTTCCAAAATTGAAATTGCGGAGCCGGCCGGAAACGCACTATTTAAAATTCTGGAGGACATAATTCCGGCAACCGAGGCCTCACGCGGAGGAAAAATTATCTTCACTTACCCCGCGCTTGAGAAAATAGGTGAAGGCGCAACAAATTTCCTTGTTACCGGCGCCATGCCCAAACGCGCGGTTGATTTATTGGAGGAAGTAGCGAATGAGGCGGTTGCCCAAAAAATATTCATGGTGGGACCGGAGCTAGTGCTTGCCATCCTAGAACGAAAAACCAAAATGCCGCTTGGGGAAATTACGGGAGAAGAAAAGGAGAAACTGCTTGCTCTCGAAGATATACTCCACAAGCGAGTAATTGATCAGGAAATGGCGATCCAGGCGATTGCCGATGCCGTCCGCCGCGCGCGCGCGGGCACCCGAAATCCGAAGCGTCCCATAGGCACTTTTCTTTTTCTGGGGCCAACCGGCGTCGGAAAAACAGAGACCGCCAAGGCGCTCGCCGAGAGCTACTTCGGAAACGAGGAAGCCACGGTGCGACTAGACATGACCGAGTTCCAAACAGATGAGGACGTAACGCGGCTTCTCGGATCTTTTGAGAAAAACGAGCCGGGAATCTTAGCAAGCAAAATCCGCTCCTATCCTTACGGCGTGGTACTTCTGGATGAATTTGAGAAATCAAACCTCAAAGTAAAAAACCTCTTCCTGCAGGTTCTGGATGAGGGCTTCTTTTCAGACTACTTGGGAGAGCGCGTGAACATGCGAAACACCATCATTATTGCAACCTCCAACGCCGGATCCCAACTTATTTGGGAACTAACCAACCGCGGAGAAGATCCCTCAAGCATGGAGCGGCAAATCATCGAGTATATCCAGAAAGAAAAAATAATGAGCCCGGAGCTTTTGAACCGCTTTGACGCCGTAATTATTTTCAGGCCGCTCGGCAAAGAGGTATTACAGAAAATCGCGCGCCTGATGCTCGAGAAACTGACATCGCGCTTGAAATCACAGAATATAATTTTAAAAATAACGGACGGATTGGTTGATGCGGCCGCGAAAGGCGGATATGATCCGGCTTTTGGCGCGCGGCCGATGCAGCGCTTTATTCAAGACAAAATAGAAAAAGAAATCGCCGATAAGATCATCAAGGGCGAGATAAAACCGGGGAGCGAGTTTTCATTGTCCTCCGAGGACCTGAAATAATATTTTTCCGCGCGTTACAAATTAACTCCCTGTGGATACGGAAAGAAATATAAAAAATGCCACGGAACATGTGATAAAACTCTTATTCTAATATTCTTGAGAATATTAGAATAAAGTATCATAAAAAGGAATGAAAAAGACAAGGGAACTTGAGCGGATCGTGAAGGGATTCGCGAACCATAGAAGAATTGAGATCATGCAGCTCCTGGGGCGGGAGCCGGAACTTTCGGTTTCGGAAATTTCCGAGAAGCTTGACGTAAACTTCAAAACCATCTCGGAACATATACGGCGGCTTGGCATTGCGGGTCTTTTAATGAAGCGGTCGGATGGAACTTCAATCCGGCACAAACTTACTTCCACCGGAATATCTATTCTCAAATTCTTAAGAACATTAGAATAGAAATACGCGGATTTATAGCCGACAATATCTTCTTATAGGCAGATTAAAAACTGCCTCGCGGCAGTTTTTAATCTTTTTTTAATGCCCCCTCTTCTACACATTAGCCGCATTCCTAGGCGGCTTTGCCATCAGGAATTCCACCACCCTTTCTAGCTGTCGCCTTTTTCTTTAGAAGTTCATCCCACTCCCCTTTAAGTACGGCGTTTTCCAGCCGGCCGCCAAACTCATAGTACCTGCGGGCTTGTTCCAAAAAGGTTTCGCCACCGCCCTCCTTATCTCTCTTTTCCTGCTCTTTCTCCTCTTTAGACTTAAGAAAACCTGGTATGGGCGGTTCCATGAAAGTTGACCAAAATCTCGTCCATCTCTCTAACGCAGCAAGCGTGACTGCTGCTCCCGCACGAACAGCTTTAGGATTATTAAGAATTTTCTCCATAATTCCCTCGGTTCCACCTTCAGCAGTTTCACCTTCTGCCGCATGCATTATCGGGGGCTTGGCCGCTTCTAATATTTTCTTTACGTCTATCCCTGTTTTCTTTCCTATCTGCTTGTCGATCATCTCTCCAATTTTTCCTTTGATTATATCAACAACCGGAAACTCTTTACCTTTTTCCGGTACGATCCCTTTACTTGGTTTGGGTCGTTCTTGTTCGGGGCCTTTCATTTTATTTTTGTTACTTTTTGATAAATGAGAGAAGGAGATCGTTCTCTCTGCTCAAAATTTCCCCCCACTTTTTGATATCACCGCTCTGTAGCGCTGGTTTTTTCTCTTTTAAACTGTCAGTTGCTGCGCGCACCGCGCCCGGTACCGATTTTAGGGTATCATAGAGGTCGGTGCATAATTTTTCGGGTATATTTCCTGAAATTTCTTCCCACAGTTTAATCTCTTCCGGAGTTAAGCCAGCTTCCGTAACCAAAGTAGTAATTAAGTTGCTGCATACGTTCATACAATATAAGGATACAGGGCCATTTTGAAATGTCAAATACTTATTTTCCACATCTTTTAAAAATTTGGGCCCCGCCTTTACGGCAGGACCCGAACTTCTACATCTACTTTCTCATTCTGTCGCCGAGCCGGATGATTTTTCCGACCCTGTCTTGGCGGCGCCTCAACTTCTTGATCAACTCCTCAGCCGCCCTGCTCATTATTCGGCCTACGATGCTCTTCTCCCCTGGTGTGAGATCGGCGTATTCCCGATATAACAGCGTTGCCGCTCTCACCACCGCAAGGATTAGCCAGAAGGAAAGCAGGAGCGCGCCGACTAAAACCGAGGAAAGCGACCCGAACCATCCTCCACCGCTGCCGAAAGGCCAGTTGTTTGCGACGCCCGTAAACATCACGGCCCAGGAGTAAAGAGTGATCACGAGGCAGGAGATGATGAGCAGCCAATCACACTTTGTCAGTTTCATAGCTGGCCTCCTTTAAGCCACCTGCGTTCCGCAGTGCATGCAGAACGGCTGATCGTAGGGTTTGTTCACGAGCTCAGGAAATGATTCGGGGATGATCCTCGCGATGTCCTCACGAATGGCAGCCAATTTTTCCGGATGGCCGTTGCAACAATCCTCTTGCGCTTCGCGGAGCGTCTTCCCGGCGCGGTAGACAAGTTCACACTCATCAAACTCGGGGTTTTTCGCTCCGCACCACGTGCAGTAGCTGGCCACCCTCTCAAGGGAGCGGCCACAGGAAGTGCACATCGTGGCGGGATCAAACAGACTTTTGAGCAACATCGCAGCCCCTTCGTTGGTAAGATGCATTGTGCTCCTCCTTTCTCTACTCTCAATTATATATGATTTACAGTGATTTGTCAAACTTGCCGGGATAGCTAATCAACGTGCTTTTGAGGATCCCTAAACATCCACATAGCGCGGGAGGCCATTGCGATTGCAGAAATTTAAGAGAGGAATGCGCTCTTGAAAATACTGGGAGGCCGAACGGCCATGGTTCCCCTCTTTTCGATCGAAAAGAGGGGGGAGCGAGGCCGACCCGTGATGAACGAAATCTCGGTGGGATTTCGCGAAGTTTTTCAAAGGCGCGTTCCGAAGCGGAAGTCATGTCTGAAATCGCAATAGCCGAGGACACCGCGCAGTGCCACAACGTACAGAAAAAACCCGTCGACCGACGGGTTTTTATTCATTTTTTTCAAAGCGCCTTCCGTGTACACATTCGCAGCATTCCAGAGAAGCCACCCATGGTTTTCTGTTTGCTCTGTCGCCTCAATTTGCATGCGGACTTTTTTTTCGTTGCACGGGCGTTTAGCCAAACAGTCCTGTTCATGGAAGAAATCTTCAATCCAGGGACGAAGGCGAGCTTTGGAACGCGGTTTCGGTAACTCTGGCTCCTGCAAAACTTCGGCCGTTGAGGTTGCCGGCGGGGTCGAAGTTGCTTGGGTAGTAGTTGCGGGGTTCCCCCGAAGGTCTATTTTTCCATCAAAGAAATCGCGTGCAAAAATAAGCGAGCGCTCGACGATTGTATCAGGATGCGCCCGGGCCTCGGCCAAATTGCGGTAAGAAATCGCCGGAAGGCCGCGCAAACTCGGCACGTGAAAACCTGAATAGTAGTGCGACGGATACGTCATGAAAGAGATATAGTCGAAATTGTCTTCCAGGGCATCGAGACACTGGCCGATGCCGGCATCAAGTCCTACGGATGCATAGCCGAAAAGATCCGCCGAAAGAATGATATCGGGTTTATATGCTTTCAGGTCCCGGCTAAGATAGCGGAAGAAATCACGCATCGCCCCGCATTTTGAGGACTTCCCATTCCAGGAAGGATAGTTTGCGTTTTCTATGTCGCCGTCCGAAGGAAAACGGATATAGTCATACTGAAGCTCGTCAAAACCTAAATCAATCATCGTCTTCGAGAATTCTGCGAGATACTTTCGTACTTCAGGATGCGTGGGATCCATCCAATAGCGGCCCGCTTTGTCCTGCCAGAAGACTACGCTGGGCTTGGACCCGTCCGAAGATTTGAGAACGAGGTGTCTCTTATTGGCGCAGGATACGCCGACCGCTTTCTTATTTTTCCGCGTAAGATACCAGTCCGGGTTTACATTGATACGCGATGAGTCGCTAAACGTCACTATCCGCGCAATCGCCCAAATGTTATTTTCATGGAGAGTACGAATCAACTCCCGGATGCGACTCTCATCATAATCGGGCCCGCATGCTTCTTTCACATCAATGACAAAACCGTTTATTTCAGTGGTGGTCGCAAGACGGATGAGCTTATTTCGTATCCTGGCGGCACCCACCCCCGGATCGCTTGCCACGTCCGCGGTCATATAAAGCCCTTTTACATTGCTCGATTTAGCAAGCGCCTCTTCAATCATCTCCTCTTTCGTTTTTGCGGGTTTGGCTGGCGGCTCATTTTGATTCTCACCAAGCGTAACCAAAACCTCATTCGGCAAAAACAATTGCCATCCGGCAAGACCGGATAGCGCAATCGCAAGAACGGCCGCAGCAACAAGTATGGTAGTTTTCATATCATATTATGAATGATAAGAAAAACGCGCCTGTCTGTAAAACGGCGGGTAGCTGAACGGAGCGGCGTATACCAAGCGAAGTCAAAGGAAGCTCCCTTCCGTCATTTCTTCTCTCCCCTTTTTAAAGATCCACCTCATTCTCAATTATACATCTTTACCGTCAACAAAAAATACAATTTGACTCGCCGCCAGACGAGAGTATTTTGGGGATAGACCGAGCTTCCTTGATAACCGAATAGGGGGTGAAGGAGCTGAAAAGAGTATTTACGTGGCTACTTGGTGTACTCAAATGGAGCGCGCTGGGAGTAAGCGGTCTTGTCGTAATCGGAGTACTGTCCCTTGTTTTCTGGCTTATTTTCTGGGAGAAAATTTTCGATCTTCCCAGCCTCGATTCCTTAAATAATTATCGCCCGTATCAGACCGCCTACTTCTACGGCAAAAGCGGAGAAGTGGTCGGATGCGTCGCGCGCGAGTGGAGGGACGTTATAGAAGCGGAGAATATCCGTAGCCAGCCCATAGCGCAAATAATTGTTGCGGTGGAAGACCGCCGGTTCTTTGAGCGGGATCTGGCGATTGATTTAAAAGCCACGGGGAGGGCAATTCTTAGAAATGTCGGGGCAAGACGGGTCGTCGAAGGCGGATCTACCATCCCTCAACAATTAGTTAAGCAACTCCTCCAGCCATACGAGCGTTCGCGAAAGAGCGTCGCCAGAAAAATTAAAGAATACTTATTGGCAAGACGTCTCATCCAGAATTTCAGCAAGGACCAAATTCTTGCTCTATATTTAAACGAGGCCTACTTCGGACACCAGCGCTACGGAGTTGAAGCCGCAGCGCGGCTATACTTCCATAAAAGTGCAGCAGAACTTACTCTTTCCGATATGGGAATTCTGGCCGGCACCATCAAATCGCCCGAAGAACTTTCCCCTAAAAAGCATCCGGATCGCGCGCGCGAGGCACGAAACCAGTCCCTGACGAAAGCCTACCTTGAACTCGGCGAGCCCGTCAGCCAAGAAACGGCATACCGCATAACCGAGGAAGCGTATCGCGCCGCAATTGATGCGCCGATCGAGACGAGCAAGGAATTTGAGAAATCCTGCCAGCGCGCTCCGCATGCAATTGACTATGCACGCTCAATTCTCAAGAAAGAACTCGGAATCTATTTTGACGAGGCCGGGAAAAACGACGCGTGGTTTGGCCTTCGCGTCTCTACCACGCTTGATGAAGAATTGCAGGACCTGGCCCAACAAGGAATCCGCTTCACGCTATCCGAATATGAAAAGCGCCAAGGGGAGAATGCCATTGACGCCGAAGGTGCGTTCGTCGCGATTGAAAATGCTACCGGGGCGATTCTTGCGCTCGTAGGAGGCAAGGACTATTCACGCCACCAATTTAATAATGCGGTTGGGCCCGCCAAACGCCAGATCGGCTCGGCTTTCAAACCCTTTGTATATCTGTCGCGGTTTGAACAGGAGCTTAGCGAAGGGGCGGATCCGGCACGGATCCTCGATCGCATTGTCTCCAATGAAAAAATCCGCTGCCCCGTAAGACGCGGGGCCGATCCGAAAAACCCGGCGGACTGGTGGGAGCCGAAAAATTTTGACGAGGAGAAATACCAGAAAAACGCCTATACCAGAAGATTTGCCATCGCTAAATCCATAAACCGCCCCGCAGTGCACACCGCGCGAGTAAGCAGATGCGGACTCGATCCGCGCGTGAGCGCCATGACTCGCCGCCTGGGGTTGAAAGATCCCATACCGCCGTATCTACCTTCGGCCCTTGGCGTATCCTCTCATCCGCTAATTAAAGTTACGGGTGCCTATTCCGTAATCCCCAATAAAGGGTTCCTGCGCGAAAACTACATAATCGCTAAGGCAACGGGCGCCAAAGGCGAAGTGGTCTTCGAAAAAAAATCGTGGGAAAAAGCCGAGCCGGCCATCTCAGATGTGCTGGCACGAATAATGCTTGAAGCACTGCGCGGCGCAGTAAAATACGGCACGGCCACCCGGTTAAACGCGCTCAAACAACCTATCGCCTGCAAAACCGGAACGACTGAAAACTATACAGATGCGCTGCTCTTCTGTTTCACCCCCGATGCCACCTTCGGCGTATGGATAGGCGGACCGGATGACTACACCAAATCTTTGGGTGAGCGAGAAACCGGAGCAGAAACGGCGCTTCCCGCTTTAAAATTTGCGCTTGAACGCTGGTATCAGGATGCTGAACCCCGTCCATTCCTTGAGGAATCAAAAGAGTGGCAGGAATATATAAAAATACCGAATCTCTTTGAACAAGAGTTGAAAGAATCGGAAAAATCTGACGATAGTCGCAAAAATTAAATACCCCGAAGATTTCGGGGTTTTTCATTTCTGCCTGTTTCGGTAGCAAGGCGGAACTACCATGATATGAAAAGTATTGTTGTGCCGCCCTTCCTCTACCGCCTCAATAACTTCCTTCCGTTTCAAAGACCATAGCTCCCATCTCATCCACGCCCTTTCGAGAAAAGACATGTCGCGCCGAGACACATCAAAGGCGGAACCGGTAAGATGCGCGGAACGTCGATCTTCGGTTTCGCCGTCGGCATCGGATATTCCGCGCTTAACAAGCATCCGCTGATACGCCTCGGTACGCACGAGAGACGTTACTTTTAGATGTTTCCCGAAAGTGGCGTTATGTTTCTTGGCCAGGCCCTCAAGAAAATCCTTTGCCCACGGACGTAGATACCGAAATCTCTCTTCGGTGGTTACGTAGTACGTTTCTGTCCAGTCCTGCACCCGTACAAGCAATTTCCTCGCGATAAAACTTTGCAGTTCGCGGTCATCTTTAAACCGCGAAAGCTTGCAAAGATCGGCAACTTTATTTTGTTTGGCCAGCGATTCCGGAGAACCGCGAAGATCCTGGGGCCCGCTTGGCGAGGCTGGCCTCGCCCATCTCTGATGGGCGGACGGCCGCTTAACAATTTCGTGCCCCGCTGCTATATACACATAGAACAACAAAAAATAAAGAATGGGCAGGATCCAGAAAATTATTTTTGCGGCCTTCTTTAAGAGGCGGTGTCTATCGAGAAAATTCTTTGCCCATACGCCAAATCTATAGACGACGGGGAGATTCCGCATTGTCCAATCTTTCGCACCAGCGAGAAATCTTTTAACCCAAGGTACTTCACGCGCCAAAACACCAATCCCCCAAAATAAAATTATACTGCCAGGGCCGGGTACCAAGGGAATGCTTAAAACAAGGCCTACGAGCGTCAAAATCACCCCCCATCCAATACGCATCCAGCGCACGGGAATCTCCCCTCGCAAAAATCAAGGAAACTATCTCCTGCTTACCGCGTTTTCTAGAGATAGTCAAAATTTATGCCCCTGTGATGCCGAATTTTGGGTAAATAAAAACGGGTAGGTTTGCTACACCGTCTACCTTTCATCGCAAAAGCACATATAATCATTTCCAAGCGGAGAATGGCACAATTTTTGTGAGGCATACTCTTCGCGGATATCATCCAGTTCCAATTTCTGCTTCATATGTGAGAACGCTTTTTTGACGAATTCTTTTGCCGCATCGGCCTGCTTGCAATCTATTGCTTCTGCATATATCTCCATCATTTGGAGTTTACCCTGCTCTTTTTGTTCCGAACTGACTTGCGGAAACGAATGCACTCTGTCGGATTTTGTCTTCAAGGACAGACTGCTATTCATCAAAACGTGCAGTTCGTCGTGCGTCCAATGTCGCATTCGCTTTCCTCTAAATTGCTTGCCAGAACTAAAAACAAAAGTAGCACACCGATGTTCCTTTTACAACTTTCGGTTTTCTTTCTACTGACGAGCGAGTTAGCGTGTGAAGTTAGCCACACAAAAAATATTTGGGCGCCGCCCATCGGGGCGGGCCTCGCTCTTGCTAAAACGGGGGCCTCACCCAGTTTAACTAGGTGGGAACCAGTTTCATATGTACACAACATTCCAACATTCTTGAGAATGTTGGAATGTTGTTATGGTTGGTTTGGGAAGTCAAACTTCTTTTGTGCCGAGTTTTGGATAAAAAAATTCCGATTGATGACCAAGCGGAATCGCTGTTTATTATTTAACTTTTGTCTTCTTGTAATGTTTTCCCGATCTTGTAAGCTACTTTTCTTTGTGCGCCACGCGTAGTGATTTTTGAAAGAGCCGCCATGAGCGGTTTGACTTGCGAGAATGCTACATTCACCTCATTCCATTCCCCAAAAAGTCCATTTCTCTGTAAAATTGATACTGTGCGTCGGTTTCCCAGACGATGGATATGCAGTTCGTCTCGTTCTTTCATTTGTAACTCCCCAAGAACTTATCCAACCTACTAATTAGTAGCACTTTCTTATTTCTAACGCAAGTAGTTCTATCTCCCCCTTACCCGCAACAAAAACAACCGCTTGAATAAGCGGTGTTTTCCAGAAGCGGGTCAGTACACGACGTTAGCCGCCCAGTTTGACTGGGCGAGCTTCGCTCAGGTTTTAAATATTAAATTTAAGATGTAAACCTGAGCGGGTTATGTCACAACTCTTCTTCGTTCTTTGAGCTTCGGATGGGCGATCGCTCGAACCGCCGTAATCGGGGTGAAGGGCTTATTGATACCAAATTTTACTGTTAATACTTCCTATTGACATAAAAGTTGGCAAGAGTATAATGGAGTCACAAGGCGGAATTCGCATAAATTGCGGGTCCTCGCTTACCAAACAAAAGAAGTCCTTGAAAAGGGGCTTCTTTTGTTTTACCTTTATTCTGTGGACCCTGGGCCTGTAGTTTATGGAGTAAAATTTCGCCTTTGGTAAGCGAGAAAGCGGGTGCAAGTCCCGCCGGGTCCACACCAAAAAGCCGTAACGAGTTACGGCTTTTTGGTTTTTGGTACCAAGTTTTGGATAAAAAAAGACCGTATGGCGAAGCCAAACGGTGTTGATGACCTTCTTCTTACCAGTTACGTACTGGTTTTTCTCCAAACATCTCAACGAACTCTTCTTCGTTGAACCAATTCGACCATGTTTCTTCGACGAATTCGCCACCATGCATAGTCTTGACCCTAATGCGACCATTTGGCAGATGTGCGATAACCTCTCCATCAAAAACATCTTCCCATCCACCGTGCTCGTAGACCCTGCTAAATAGTGGCGGAAAATCCTTGAGAATGCCATGAGCGAAACCTAGTCGAGCCGCATCAATCGTTTGTACCAGTCGTCTGACCTCGTCCGGACTCAGATCCTCGCTACATGCTGCACGCTTTCTGATGGTTGCCAGTTCTTCATCTGAAATCACGGGTCCTTTCGCTTGGATTCTCCAAATGCTCAAAATGTTTTTCGCCAAACGCTTCTTTTCATCTTCTCTCTGCTGTTTTCTTTCTTCCAGACTGGGGTCTAATGGCTGCGTGAAAGCGGCCTTGATTCCGTCCATAACCCTTTTTCTCCTTGGTAGAACTAACAACATTAGTAGCAAAAGTGTATTGTTTTGTCAAGTCAGAAAAGCGGGATACCAGAATCGAACTGGCGTCTCTTGCTTGGGAAGCAAGCGTACTACCACTGTACTAATCCCGCATAAATCGGATGCACATTTAGTGAGGACTGATTTTTCTCACCAACCTAACCGCATAAACCACGATCGCGGACCAAATCAGGATGAAGATGAAATGTTTAACCTCCTTGATTCCGGTTACGAGATCAAGGCCCGAGCCGAGATAATAACTGATTGAGACCAAAAAGAATGTCCAGGGAATCGCGGCCATAGTATCAAAAAGCAGAAATTTTACAAAATTCATCTTGAAGTGGCCGGCCAGTATCGGCACCGCCACCCGCACCCCGATAAGGGGCCGGGAAAAAAGCACCACTTTTTCTCCGTGTTTCTCGAAATAAAATTTTGCCTTCTCAAGTAAGAGCGAGAGATGCCGGATCCGAGAAATCCTCTGCGACACCCAATCGCCCGCAAAGCGGCCCAAAAAATAACCGGCCGCATCCGCAACCACAATTCCAAGAATTAAAACATACACCGTTGGCCAGAAATGGATGAATTCAAGATATGCAAGATAACCCCCGAAAAGAAGCGTTATCTCTTCAGGAACCGGGAGGCCGAGGCCGGATAAAATTAAAATTAGAAACAGGGCCGCATAAAGCGCGGTTGCGGAATCAAGCGGGAGAAAAATAAATGCGATGGGAAGCTCCGCCATACTTAGACCTTAACGAATTCGGTAATTTTATCCACGACATCAAAAAAATCCTTGGATCTCCTGTTGCGCGGCCGAGGAAGTTCTATCGGCAGAACCGCCTCAACCTGTCCCGGCCGGGGAGTCATGACCAACACGCGATCCGACATCTCAATCGCCTCGTCCACCAAATGCGTAACCATTACAATAGTCATCTTATCTTTTAGCCAAAGGCCAAGAACTTCTTTTCGCAGCTTTTCTGCGGTGAAAGCATCCAACGCGGAAAACGGCTCGTCCATCAAAAGAAGTTTGGGAGAAATTGCCAGGGCCCGCGCGATTCCAACGCGCTGTTTCATTCCTCCGGAAAGATCCTTGGGATATGTATCCTCAAAGCCAGCAAGCCCGATTTCTTGAATGTGTTCGCGGGCAACATTTTCACGATCGTTTCCTGCGACACCACGCATCTTCAAGCCAAACTCAACATTCTCATACACCGTAAGCCAGGGGAAAATCGCAAAGGACTGGAAGACCATGGCAAAATCCTTTCCGGCTTCGGAGCTCGAAAACTCAACAACCCCCTTGGTCGGTTTTACCATACCGGCGATAATTCTCAAAAGCGTTGATTTCCCGCATCCGGAAGGGCCCAAAATTGTAAAAAACTCCCCCCGCTCCACTTCAAACGACACATTACGAAGCACTTCAATCCGTTTTTTGTCCTCGGTTAAAAAAACATGGCTTATTTTGTCTGATCTGATTACATTTTTATCATTCATGGGAATAGTCGTGGCTCTTCTTAAGCAACGGAAGCCATATTAATTTATTTAACGTGAATAAGAAAAGAAGAAGCGCAATTATCCCGAAAGTAAGCACGGGGATATTGGCTTGGGTTGATGCTGTATTAAGAAAGCCCCCAATGCCGGGAGTTATACCAATAATTTCCGCACCGACGATCGCCTCCCACCCTTCTCCTATTCCGACTATAGAACCCACGACAAGCCCGGGGAAAGCAATGGGTACGGTAAAGGCAAAAAACTTTTTTATTCCCTTGGCGCCGAAGATAAACGCGGCTTCGGCAAGATCGGTTCGTGACATATGGATCGCCGAGAGCGTTGAGAAAAGAATCGGCCAGAGCATGGTCGCCACAAGAAAAAATATCGCCGCCCAGCTGCCTATGCCGAACCACAAGGTAAGAAGCGGGAGAAGAGCAAACGCAGGAAAACTCTGCAAAACGTCAAATACCGGCAGGAAAAAATTTCCAACCTTTCCTTGCCCGAGAAGCACCGCAAATAAAATTGCCAGAATGATCGAGATAAGATAAGCGACTAAGACGCGCACGAAAGATGCGCCAAGATCGATAAAGACGCGCATGGCGTCAACTCCCGTAACTTGCGAAAAAACTAAAATAAAAACGAATGGCAAAACTATGACGAGAAATGTCACTCCGAGATGCCAGCGCTTCCGATAAATTTTTATCGCATGAGAATAGCGCATACTTAACTCATGAGCTTCTTTAATATTTCCAGCACAACCTTCGGATTTGCCTTTCCCCTGGTCTCTTTCATCACCTGCCCCACCAAAAATTGAAGCGAGGCCTCTTTCCCCCGTCGGAAATCCTCAACCGCTTTGGGATTCTCCTCAATAATGTGCCCCGCAATATTCTCTAAATCCGCAGTATCGCTCATCTGCCATAACCCCAGGCGATCGATGATATCGGAGGGATCTTCGCCCGATCGAAACATTTCCTCAAGGACTTGCTTCGCGGTAAGATTTGAGACTTTCTCCTCGGCAAAATATATCACAAGCTCCGCAAAATTTTCTGCAGTTACACGAGTATCATTTGCTTGCGCCCCGCTTTCATTAAGAATCCGCAGGAAGTCGCCCGTTAGAAATGAGGCGGCAATAGCAACTGGATTTTTGGATGACTTCTCGGGCGTCTCCTTATCGTGCTGCATAAGCTCACTTGCGACCGCCTCGAAATAATCGGCAAGCGATTTTTCGCGTATGAGAATCTCAATCACGCCCTGTTCCAACCCGTATTCTTTTACCAACCGGGTCTTTTTTGACTCCGGCAGTTCGGGAAGACGTGCCCGCAGCTCTTCAACCAATTCCCGCGAAATTTTGAGCGGCGGGAGATCCGGTTCCGGAAAATAGCGGTAGTCATGCGCTTCTTCCTTGGAACGCTGTGAAAAAGTCTCTTGCTTTTTTTCATTCCACCCCCGCGTCTCCTGAATTACTTTTTCGCCGCGCTCCAAGAGTTCGCTCTGCCGTCTGGTCTCATACTCCACCGCATCAGCGGCATATTTGAAGGAGTTGATGTTTTTAATTTCTACCTTCGTGCCTAAGGTCGTTGGTCGTTGGTCGTTGGTAGTTGGTAGTTCACGGAGTGAAATATTCACCTCCACCCTCATCTGGCCTTTTTCCATATCCGCGTCCGATGCGCCAAGGTAACGCAAGATTCGCTGCAGCTCCTCCCCGAATTTCTTCACTTCTTCCCCGGATCGCAAATCCGGCTCGGTCACTAACTCCATGAGCGGCACCCCAGCGCGATTGAAGTCAACTAGCGAAGCGCCGGACGCTTTATCATGTATGAGGCGTCCCGTATCTTCCTCGAGATGAATTCTCTGGATTCGTATCCCTCGCGTTTCGGACTTAGAATTTGGAATTTGAGATTTGTTTGAGATTTGGAATTTGGGATTTGGGATTTGGAGTTCAAGATATCCTCCTTGAACGAGGGGGTGTTGATACTGCGATATCTGGTATCCCTTAGGCAAGTCGGGATAAAAATAATTCTTGCGGTCAAATTGCGAAAATTCGGGAATCTCGCCGCCCAAAGCAAGCCCCACCGTAATAACTTTTTTCACCGCTTCCTCATTTATTACCGGCAGAGTTCCGGGATGCCCCATACAAATTGGGCACACATTTATATTCGGGTGCTTCTCGTTCGGGTCATTCAAAGAATAGCAAAACATCTTGGTTTTGGTTTTGAGCTCCGCGTGGATTTCGAGGCCTATGACAACTTCGTACCGCATGCCTAGAAAATAACATAAAATCGGGGATGAAAAAAGACCGCGCCTATTGACAAAAAGTCGCGGGTTTGCAACTAATGGATCCGGTACCCGAATAGGAGAGACCCATGAGAAAAATCGTCGGTTCTTTGATCGTCGCTGCAGTTCTCGTTCAGGGATGTGCCACGGCTACCAGGATTGTTACTAGCCCAGCTGCCATTGTGACTTGCCCGGCCAAAGCACTGCTGAATCACCAAGATCAACCAGCGATGAAAGTGGCAAAAGCCACAGGGATGGTGGTGGTAGCACCATTTTATGCCCTTGCCGGCATACTCTCCGGCATATTCGTAGGTCCGGTTCAGGATACTAAAGACTTGGTGGACGGCAGCCCTACCGATTTTGAGGAAGCCGCATCTATAGGCGCCTGCAAAGATTTCTAACCTAACTCTTGTCGAGTTGGGTTTTTTCATTTGAAATTTTACCAAATTTTTGATATAGTTAGTTCGTTGACTTTGAACTTTTGACTTTATGCTTTTAACTTAATTTTGGCCCCATCGTCTAGAGGCCTAGGACATGGGCTTTTTTCACCCTCCCACTTTTGACGCCGCCATCGTCTAGCTTGGTCTAGGACACGGGCTTTTCAAGCCCGGTACCCGGGTTCGAATCCCGGTGGCGGCAAACAAAAAAGTGGGAGGGCAAGAGCCCAGTACATGGGTTCGAATCCCATTGGGGCCATTGTAGTTTCCACCCCTAGGGGGCTGTCTAAAAACTGTCATTCTGAACTTTGTGAAGAATCTCCACTGTTTAGAAATGGCTTAAATACGAGATTCTTCGCTTCGCTCAGAATGACGAAAGTGTTGTTTTTATAGTTTTGGGACAACCTCCTAGGGTGGTGATTTAATTTGACCTCGGACTTAATTTCCTCTACTAATAAACTACGCACTCTCAAAGGAGAAACACGGTGTTTGAGTGGATTAAAGAAGCGGTCTATATTTTCTCGTATCTCCTGCTCCTTTTTCCGGGCTCCCTTATACCAATTCCAGAAAACGAGCTTGATCCGACAAGGCCCAATATAATTCTGGCCTATGGCCTCGGAGGAACTCCGTCGGTCATGCTTCCGTTGCGTGCGCGGCTGGGGAATGCGGGGTTTAATGTGGTCATCGCCGACACCGGCTGGGCGAGAAAAGACATTGATACCCTCACAGCACGCTTTGACAAATTTCTCACGAAACAAGAAGAGAGATTGCATCAAAAATACGGCCTGCGGCTTACTGACCTTGAAAAAGACCTCGTGTTCTTGGGGCACAGCATGGGAGGACTCATAATCCTTGCCGCTCAAGCACGCGACCCGGAGCTTATGCACTTCCAGGTAGTCACCGCAGGCACGCCTTTTCGAGGATCATCCCTTGCGCGTTTCGTCTTCTGGCATGAGGCCGCGCGCCAAATCCGACCGGACTCGAAATGGCTGGCAAAACTCCGGGAGGATATCCAAAATAATCCCCGGAAGCTCCTTCAGATACGCGCCGAAAAAGACGAGTTCGTTCCAACCAATTCAGCAACGCTGGAAATGTACCCTTCATATGCCGCGCCGATAGTGGGGCATGCAGCGCTCATTTTTGAGCTTGATCCCGAAATCCTAAAAGATCTTTTCCCTCACCACCAAGAAAAGCTGAAGTCAGCGGCCCAAACGCTTAAGCAACACGCGTACGCCATAAAAATTCAATCCCCATAAATATAGACCGCGAAACAAAAGCACGAAATTAACGTGCTTTTCTTATAGCTTACGCTCGCCAGTAGAAAAATCTCCGAAAAAGCCTTATACTGCTTGCAGGGTCTAAGTACTTAACCCGACTTCCCGCGCCCGCCATGACGGGCTTCGGAACCATAGCGATCGGAAAAGACATCTTTAAAAAATTTTGGTTTGATTTCTTATGCCATCATTTGAAAACATTAATCCCGTTGAAGAAGCCGAGATACCGCCCGCGGAATCGGTGGCCCAGGGCACGGAATCGATACTCGTTCCAGAATACCAAGAGACGATGGAGCGGCATAAAAAGGGGCGCCTCGGGCTCTTGAAAGACATGGTAACTTCGCGAACGATTGATATTGCCGCAAACTTCGTGCCGGGAATTGATGCTCCCAAACTCGCGATCGAGGGTATGCTCGGGAAAACCTTAAGCAACGAAAAATTAACATCAAGGCAGCGCTTCGACCATATGCTTATCGGCGGCGGGATCGCGCTCTCCTACGCATTAGCGGCATTCGGCACGCCGGAGGCAGCGCTTGCCGCGCGAAGCGCTTCGAGCTTTATCGCCAAAATAGAATTCGGCCCGGAAATGATGCAGGAAATCGCGCAAAAAACAAAGGACAAATTTCCAAAGCCAGCTGCTTTCCTTGAAAAAACTGCGTCATACTTTATGGACAAGCGAGAACAATTTATCCAAGGCGTGCGCCGAATGGGGAAACAGGCAGAAGAATATCTCAACGAACTAGAGCCGGGACCTGCAATGATATGATCGATGGCGTAAAAAATAATGACATCGGGGCAACCATTGACGAACTGCTCCTTCTTGGCGAAGATGCGGAAGAATTGAAATTCTGGAAAAATATTATTTCGGATTTAACGCCGGAAGAGCAGGAAAAACTACGCGCCAATCTTCAGGCGGAACTTGAAGAACTTAAAAAATTGAAGAAATCATAAGGGCGTTTGGCTCCCGCTCATCAAAGCTGAGCGAGGCTCGCCTAATTCATCAAATTAGGCGGTAGCTTGCCCCGTTACACTTGCGAGCGTAGCTCAGTGGTAGAGCGACTCTTTGACGTAGAGTAGGTCGGGGGTTCAATCCCCTCAGCGCGCATATGTCTTCAAATCCAGTAACTCCGGGGATGACTCCGGAACAAATGAAAAAATTTTTTCAGCGTCCTGTCCTGATGGATATTGCGACAATTACGCCGGAAGGATATCCTCATGTAACTCCGGTGTGGTTTGAGTATGATGGAGAAAACTTTTTGGTCAGCACCACCCCGGGACGTAAAAAGACGAGAAATTTAAAGGAGGATCCCAAGGCGGGGTTTTCTATTGCTGAACACTCTCTACCTTATGCTGCGGTTGTCGGTTACGGAGATGTCACCATGGAGGACGACCCGGAAGGAAAGCTTTTAGAACGGCTCGCATATAAGTACTTGCCAAAAGAAAAAGCGGGGAAATATTTTAAGGAGCTGCTGGAGGCCGGCTCCCGAGTGACTTTAAAAATCAAGCCGCGCTGGATATTAAGCTGGACCGGAGAATAATTTTGGGCGCTTAGCTCAGTGGTAGAGCGTCTCGTTTACACCGAGAAGGCCCAAGGTTCGATCCCTTGAGCGCCCAATTTACACTCGAAATAGAAGAATCCCCGGAAGAGCGTCGCGTTTACACCGCGAAGGCCGTAGGCCTGCCCCGTAGCGAACCGAAGGTTCTGCTACGGGGTTCGATTCCTTCACTGCCCACCAAAACGAATACGCCACCCGGGTGGCGTATTCGTTTTTCTCGATGCAACAAATTACAGTCCCTTCCGGATATCCTTAAGACTCTGGCGGATTTTCTCAATCTCCTTCAAGAGTTCCTGGATTCTCTGCTGGAGCGCATTAATCGTATGGTCAGTTTGCGAACGGTTCTTGAAATGAAGCGCGTGGATCAGGCCGGTCGAGGACTCCATCTCCCCCAAAATATCCACTTTGTCGCCTACCGATACCCCACCCGTAGTTGTAGGGGGAGTGGTCGTTGCGGTTGAAGTGCTCGTATTTACGACCGGTGCGGCTGCTCCGTGGATAACCGCATTCGGCATAACGTGAACACTCAACGAAAGACCCCACACCTTAACTTTGAGATTCGGCCAATTCGCTTCGGTAACTTCCCCCGCGCTAATTAACACTCGGCCCTGCGGATTTACGGTGAAACTCGGACCCTTGGGAAGATCGCGCTTTTTATCAAGCCCCGGCGGGAACTTATCAAACTTAAACGCTCCCTTTCCTTCAAACAAATCCTCCAAGTCGTTATCGTCCGAATCGGCGCGCACCGACATAGTCGCGCTGAATACAAGCGCAAGCGCTACGGCCATAATCCCGAATATCAATGCTGATTTTTTCAGGTTCTCCATATTGGCATACAATACGCAGTTAACTTAAACTCGACCTTTATCTTATCTCTGCTCCTTCTTTTTTACGCCATCGCGGATATTTTCATCCTCGGAATCATTATCGTCGTGGGCCCCAGAATTATCTTCAGTATCGGATGCCGCGGCAGAATCCCTATGAAGTCCCTCAGCCGCGGCGCGCTCATCAAAATCTACATTTATTCTAAACTCATTTCGCGCCGCCGCAAGAAGTTTTGCTTCTTTAGCAATGCGCTCTGCTTTCTGGGCGAGTGAAAACGCCTCGCCGTACGCCCCTGCTTCAAACCGCGCCTTACCGTCCGCGAGAACCCTGGTTGCAACCTCAAGCCGCATTTCTATACTGGCAAGAGACACCTCACCCAATAGTGCCTTGATCCTAGACGCATATTTCCTCGTTTCGCTTATTTTCTCTTCCGCAGAATTCAGCTTGGCAGTGGCCGCGGCTCGCGCTTTTACTTCCAGAGACGCGGAAACTTTCTCCTCATTTTCAGAACGGATTTTCATAAACTTCCGGGCGTTGGCCCTTACCTTCTCGCGGATCTCCCTAACCGAGGAACTAGCTTCTTCCTGCCCCTCGGCGATACGCCAAAGGATCCGGTCGTGCGCCTTAAGGGATGTTTCGAAGTTCGAGCTCAAATCGGCGGCCACCTCAACCTTATCGGCTGCGCCCAGCGCCAAAATACGTTCGTTTACCCGCTCGGCATGCGCGTCAAATTTTTCCGCAATTTTCGCTGCGGTCTCCCTGCTCATGCGCCCCTCGGAAACGAGATCCTCTGCCTCTTCAAGCCGCCTTTCTGCAATTTTCGCCTCCCATGCCGCGCGGGATTCGGGAGAAATTGCAAAACGAGCGCGAACTTCTTCATTTATCGAAACCTTCACGGGATAAAGTATGTCTCCCGGAAGCGCCCCTTCTGCGGCGTATGAAACGCCGCCCCCCAGAATTAATACAATAATTATAGCTATTGGCACGGCTTTCACCGCCGGCCTTGCGAAAAGAACTCCTATTCTTTCCGCTTCGACCGCAATATAAAAATGAAGACGGGACCAAACCGAAACTCTTACAGGACTGGATTCAATAAATGCTAAGATCGCCCGCCTCATCGAGTCCTTTTCCTCACGCGTAAGACCGGCGGATTTTGCCAGTCGTATAAGTTCTTCGAAATTAGGCTTCATCCCGTTAGAAGCAGATCGCGATCAGGTGATCCGATCTACATGGATTATTTATACCTAAAATGTTGCACATAGAGATATTTGTTATTTTTGATATGCGATCGCGGCTTCTAACGGGATTCATGATGGCGAGATTCCTTCTCTATTAGCTCCCGCACTTTTTTAATTGCGCGGTGGAGTCGTACCGATATATTATTTTCCGATTCACCAATCGCCTCCGCAATTTCTTTGGGTGACATGTCCTCAACGAAGCGCAAGATAATTACTTCGCGGTATTTCGGCTCAAGATCCGAAAGAAACTTCATTACATCCCTTACGCCTGCGTGGGACTGTATCTCCTCCTCCATGGATACAGCCGGATCAAACCCTTTTTCTCGCAATAAATCCAAAGAGAACATCCGCTTTTTCCTTGACTCATCGATAATGAGGTTTCGCGCCACGCGGTATAAAAACGCGCGTATATTCTGCACTTTCCCTCCCTTGGCAATGTATTCCCAAGTCTTTATAAATGTCTCCTGCGCGAGATCCTTCGCAAGTTCCCGGTGATAAAGCCGAAAATAGCAATACCGGAAGATTGCGTCTGAAAAATCTTCGTATGCCTTAAGAAAACTATTCTGTTCTCCGGTGTTCATAATTTAAGACGAAATAGGCGGCCTTTCCTTTCATCTAAGGTAGCTGAAACAGGCAAGTTTTCAAGGCGGTGCATTTGAAAGATCGCTCTTGAAAAATATCACCATTCTCGCTACTCTCGTCCTAACTACCTTGAGGATCAACTCTTGAAGAAAAAATAAGAGTGAATATAATTAAGGATAGCACCTGCAAAAAAGGACAATACTTCTCATGCTCTCCGTAATGCATCGTATCTTCGGATTGTTGGCTATAGCATCTTTTGCGAGCGCCTGTACAACGATGGTTTTGCCCTATCGCGGCGCCGTACCCAATCCCCGGCATCACCCAGATAATTCTTCCTTTTTCGCATATAAGCCGGAGAAAAGCACCGTCTTTCTGGACGAACTTCCTTCAGAAGGAAACGATCTATATCAAACCTTTTACTTAGAGCTTTCTACGCCAGAAAATCGTATTGAGGCGACGTACTACCGGAGCAGGGCCACCGGAAAAAAGAGGCTGATTATTATACTTCCTCTCTATGGAAAGCACGAGCTTCCCGCGGTTTTTGTTGCTTCACACTTTGCGCTCTGGAATCCGTATGCGGATTTTAACGTTCTCTATCTTCAGGAGCATGCAGGCGACGACCCCCTTGATCTTGATGCGCTTGTGGCCGTATCGACGGAAGAGGAAATGCTTGCGGCCCTTCGAGATTCAAAGGCAAGATTCCAGCGCGCAGTTATCGGCATCCGTCGCCTCACGGATTGGGCGGAAAGTGAGCAGGAGATTGATATACAGCGTGTTGGGCTGGTCGGTTTGAGTACGAGCGCGTTAGTTGCCGGTGTTGCCATGGGCGTTGATGAACGGATTGCCGCTGGCGCAATTTTTATGGGCGGAGGGAATCTGGATGAGATGTTTGCTTATGCGCAAGAACCCCGCATTAAAAAGATCCGAGATACCGTTATACGCCATTCCGGCAAAACCGCCGAAGAACTGCAAAGAATTCTCAAGCCGCTTTTTTGGGATATCGAACCCGTGCGCTATGCGGCGAATCTAGATTCTTCGCGCGTACTCTATGTGGATGCCAAATTCGATGAATATATTCCTTATTCTGGCAGAGAAGCATTTTGGCATGCCGCGGGAGAACCGGAGCGAATTACTTTCCTACACGGACACAAGACGTCTTTTATTTCGACGACGGTTCTCAACCTTAGTTATACGCCCAGGAAAATGATGGAATTTTTCCGGAAAATCCTTAATTAACTTTTCTCCCGGCCGAAGCCGGGATTTATTATTACTGCACACCCAAATCGGTTACTTACGCCATTCCCTATTTCCAAGTCCGCCCTCGGCGGATTTTTTTGTTGACCCCGTTAGAGAAAAACTGCTGAATCCAAATTGCTGTTAAATTCCGCTGACGCCGCAAATAATTTAATTCTTCATACATCTCCGCCGTTTTTCTAACTGGTTTGACAAATTTTATGGAAAGTGCTATTTTCTAAACAGCTCGCTTACAGCCGTAGAGGACGGATAAAATGTTAAAAACCATTGTCTGTGTTGCAACACTCTTCTTTGCCTGCCAAGAACCGCCCTGGGAATCCAAGCCGGTACCGAAAGGACTGCTCATTGAACCTCAGGCCATCTCAACCAAGGTCAATTACTTCTGGCATCCGCGCGACAAGCGGACAATCATACTTGTCGGAACCATTCATCAGGCCGATCCCGCTTACTATCTCCATCTTCGCGAAATACTTCGCCAGTGCGACTACGTAATTTACGAGGGGCCGCTTGCGGAGAAACTTGCGCCCGAAAGCCCGGAGCTCTATTGGTATCGCGAGCTTATTCAGAAACCCAAACTTTTCGGGGAGGATTTTGACAGATTTTTCGCCATCGCCGATCTGATTTCACATCCCACTTTCCGCTCCATCTTTGGCTGGTGGGACGAACGAACTGCTTTTGATTATCAACAGCCAAACTGGGTTTCCGGAGATGCGGTTTGGTATATGCGGCAAGAGAAAAATGGCTGGCGCAATTTCTGGAAATCTTTGCAAGAAATCGCCTCTGCCTCTCCGGTACTTTCGCGCATTGAATTTGCCGCCCTCTCCCACGAATTTTTCTCAAAAGTGGAAGCGGGGAATGCAACCAAACCCGAATTTGAGAAATGGATGAGAACCGCATTTATCGAATACCGGGATCTTCGTAAGCCCGTACGCGACTTCGTAACCCGGGAACGCGATGAAGAGGCGTTAAAAGTGCTTGATAATCTCCTTCAAAACCCCCTTCAAAGTTCTAAGCCCGTGACCGCATGTCTTAAATACGGCTGGTACCACACTCTCTATATGCAGAAACTTCTTGAAGAACGCGGCTATGAATATGTGACCCGGGATTCAAAATGGATACGGGCAATCACCATCAATTCGTCTCGGACCAAGTAGAAATACTGGTCCATTTTGTTTACCCCGCTCCCCCTACTCTACCTCGTAGTTGAATTATTAAAGACAAGGGTCAAGCTGCAGTATCCTTGTAGTAAGGGTAAGAATTCCGCAGTAGAGTAGGGGCGGGGTTTCCCAAAACTGTGGAAAACAGAATGTTTTAGAAAACTTGACTTAAGTCCCCCTATATGCAACGAATGGGCTAGATCACTACAGACGAGGTTAAGCAGTGAGCAAGAATTACCTTCGTTTTGCCTCGATTTTCGCTGTTTTGGCCGTGTTGCTGGCCTTTTCGAACACCTCGGCATACGAGCCATACTCTGGGATTAGGTGGGATCAGGATCCTGCGCTTCGTTTCGAACTTTCCCACGAGTGGTCCGTCTTTAACAACCGGATGCTACAGCTTGATACCAAAGTTAGAGATGCCCAAAAGAGCCCGACCCGTAAACTTGGAATGCAGACGCAGTATCGCTTCTTTGAGGATCCGCAGTGGGGTAAATTCGAGGCATACATTGATCTCGCTCTCCTGACCGGCACAGACGCACCGGACCGCATTGATTGGGGCGGAGAACTCGGCTATACTCCCGCATTCCTCAAAATGGTGCGGCTGGAGCTCGGAACCCGCAGAATGCACAATATCGGCGAGAAAAACCCGGATTGGGGGGCGAAAACCCACTGGATCGGCGCCTGTGCGAAACTTCTTGGCAGCCCAGATTTTCTCATTGACGGATGCGGCCGCTACCATATCATCTCCGACATGCCGGCAACCAATATAACCACCACCGAGCATAAAAACCCCATGACCATGGAAGTGGGGCTCCGCAGTTACTATCGGCCGACCGAGTATATCGAACTTGCGCTGGCTCCTTCCGCATACCTTGACCGGTCCCTTGAGATGCGGCGAATAGGCATCTCTCCTGCCGCTACATATTACCTCGGTAAGCACCTCCACTTTCCCAAAGGCCTTAACGGCTTGGCGCTACGCTTGAGCGGAAACTACAGTTTCCTGCTAAACCTTGACCCGAGCGGCAAACTTAACGAGAACCATGGGAACAAGCGAGAGATGGAAATCGGCGCCGGCATTATCTGGGAATTCAAGTAATACTTACGACCCCGTCCTCACAGCACGGGGTTTTACATTGACCCCGTTAGAGGCAGGTCGCCCCAAGGCGGCCGTAGCCGTGCCTTCGGCAGGGCGGCCGGTTGAATTTTCAAGAAAAAAATGCTATTTTGAGCTAGCGCCTTGGGGTGGGGTGGCTGAGTCCGATTGAAAGCGCCGGTCTCGACCCCGCACTAAAAATTTGGCGGGATGCCAGAGTGGGCGAAAGCTATAGACTTTCGCGGGAAATTTAGCGAGCCGGCGGAGCCGTGCGAACGTAAAAAATTTCCCTGGGTTTTGCCGACGAAGGCAAAACAATGGGACGGTCTCGTCCCGGACAAAACGGAGGCGTGGCTGAGTGGTCTAAAGCGCCGGTCTCGACCCCGCACTAAAAATTTGGAAGCGTGCCAGAGTGGTTGAATGGGACGGTCTCGAAAACCGTTATACGGGAAACCGTATCGGAGGTTCGAATCCTCCCGCTTCCGAAAATCCAAATTTTAGTGCGGGGCAAGAAACCGGCTGGGCGAAACGATTACCGATCGTTTCGCGGGCCGACTACTTTATTTAAGTGCGCCTTGCGAACGTTTTACAAAAGTCGGCCCTGGGGTTTGCCGAGAAGGCAACCGAAATCCCCTCAGAGGTTCAAATCCTCTCGCCTCCGTTTTGAACGGGATTGCGATTTGTTGCCAAAATTTCTTCTTCAAATTGAATCGAAATTTTGGACAAATCGGGAAAAAACAGGTGTACCAACAATGGTACCGGAGGTTCGAATCCTCCCCTCGCCGGTAAATAACTTTTTGTCGAGAGGCCTAATTGGCTAAAAAATTATGAAAGAATTTGAACACCTTAAACCTCCCGCGACAGAGGGGAAAATACATCGTATTGAACTACAGACAGAAGGCGATATGGTCGGCTTCGCAAATTTAGAATATAGAAACAGCCCATTCCCGTTTTATTACATAAAACTGGTGTTTGTTTTACCACACGCGAGAAACCAAGGATTTGGGAAAGATATTCTCAACGAACTTAATCACTTTCTTGATTTACGGAAAAAGGCGGGTCTCCTATTCAATTCAATTGCCGAAAATGATCCTGCCTACTCCATATACGAAAAGGCGGGGTGGAAACCAGTAATACCAGGCTCAAGTTGTTACGGCTATAACCTTCCCACCGACTTAGAAAATGGAAGACTGCATAAGGCAGTCTATGCGGTTGAAACTGCTGAAATGGAAAAGGACAGGAAAAAGACATGAATATCGGAATATTCTCAAGCAAAAATTAATTGCGACCACCATGAACTGGATTAATCAATACCAATTTTTTATTTTGCTAGGCCTACTCATTGCCAGCTTTGCGATAACGGCTTGGCAAGTATTTGATCTAAAAAAGAAGGTCACCGCGATTCTGGGAGGAGATAAAGAAACCCCGCCGGATTTTCAAAAAGACCTGATAAGGCGCCTCGCTCGGCTAGAGGCGAAATTTGAGGAATTTGAACCGCGTCTTAAATCGGTTGAAGAAATTTCCAAAATCAGCGTTCAGAAAATAGGATTTTTAAGGTTCAACCCATTTCAGGACACCGGAAGCGATCAAAGTTTTATCCTCGCGCTACTTGATCATGAAGACAATGGCGTCGTAATTTCCTCACTCTATATGCGCGATGGGATAAGAATATACGCCAAAAAAATTGAGGCGGGAAAATCAAAACATCCTCTATCGGAGGAAGAAAAGAAGGTGCTGGAAGAAACCATTAACCGCTGATACGACGCTGATTACTACGCCGATAAGTCGCTGATCATTCTTGATCGGCGTTTAATCAGCGTAACTATCAGCGACTTATCGGCGGATGGCTATGACAATAAAAAGTAAGACAACGAGATCCCAAAAAGAACATGTCCAAGTAAGGCCCCCCATTGTGGTTGTGATGGGCCACATTGATCATGGCAAAACCAAGCTTCTAGATTGGTACAGGAAAACCAAAGTGGTGGAGGAGGAATCCGGCGGAATCACCCAGCACATCGGCGCCTACGAAGTGACGCACCAAGGGAAAAGAATCACGTTTATTGATACTCCGGGCCACGAAGCATTTTCGCGCCTCCGTTCTAGGGGCGCCAAAGCCGCGGATATCGCCGTACTGGTGGTGGCCGCGGATGAAGGCGTAAAGCCGCAAACCAAAGAGGCGATTGACATCATCCTGAAAAACGATCTGCCTTTTGCGGTCGCTATAAATAAAATCGATAAATCGGAGGCCAATTCCGAGCGGGTGCGATCTCAGTTAGCCGAAACGGGGGTTCTGGTTGAAGGATATGGAGGCAAGGTTCCTGCAGCAGAGGTGAGCGCCAAGGGCGGCAAAAATATGGATGCGCTCCTTGAAATACTTCTGCTCCTGGCGGACCTTGAAGCACTCAAGGCAGACCCCTTGAAACCGGCCGAGGGAACGGTTGTCGAAACCAACATTGATCCGAAACGAGGCATTAGTGCGACGTTGCTCATCTTGGACGGAACGTTGAAAAAAGGCGATATTGTGGCGATTGGAAAATCGGTTGAAACCATACGAATTTTGGAGGATTTTCTCGGTCGCGGCATTGATGAAGCCGGACCTTCATCCCCGATACTCGTTGCTGGCCTCTCTGGGGCCCCGGGCGCCGGCGACACGTTTAAAACGTTCCACTCCAAAGAAGCCGCAGAAGATTTTATAGCTTCATTGCCGGAAGATACCGCCAAGGAAAAGGCGGGCTCGCCGACGAGCGATGTCAACAAACCCGTATTCAATATAATTCTAAAATCGGACGTCGCCGGATCAAAAGAAGCGCTGGAGGACTCCCTGAAGAAACTCGACTCGGAAATAATCAGGGTCAGGATTTTGCGGAGCGAGGCGGGCGACATAAACGAGTCCGACGTTAAACTTGCTCAAGCAACCAACCTTGTCACCATTGTCGGATTCAACGTGAAAGTGAATCCCGCGGTGCGGGAATTGGCAGAAAACTCAAATATCCGCATCATCCGCGGTGAAATTATTTACGAAATAATGAATGAGGTGAAAAGGGCAATGGAAGACATGTTGCCTCCGGAAACCAAAAGAACCGACCTTGGCCGAGCAAAGATTCTCAAGATGTTTAAGAAAGATGGAAACAAACAAATTGTAGGCGGGCGGGTGGAGGAAGGGATAATTAAAAAAGGCGCCAAGGCGGATATAAAACGCGGGAAAGACGTTGCTGCGGGAAGCGGCCTGATACTGGAACTCCAACGAAACAAAGTGAATGCGGGTGAGGTTGAAAAAGGGGCAGAGTTTGGTGTTATGATTGATTCCAAAACCGCTATTCAGGAGGGAGACGTTTTGGAGATTTTTGAGGAAGAAGTGGTAAAAAGAACATTGTAAGCGCGCCGATATAGTTTTTCGACACGGACGATTTCGTCCAGCGACGAAATCGCCTAAGGGTCGGACAAATTTTCTCCGCCTTCGGCGGAGAACCATGCAAATTTGTCCTCCCATTGTCGAAAAACTATACCCGGCTCGCTTACCATGCCGGAGAAAGAGAAGTGTTCATACGGTATGGCTTCCAAACTAAGAGCAGAAAAAATAAATATTTTATTGAGAGAGGAGGTCGCCCGAATTCTGGATCGCGAGTTGGAATTTCCTGAAGGCAGCCTGATAACTATTACGCGCTCAGAGATCTCCGATGATAACCATTACGCCGCGGTGTTCGTATCTATCCTCGACACAGATCCGAAACGGGCATTAGAAATTTTGGGTAAAAACATCTATCATATACAACAACTGCTAAATAGACGCCTGAAGATGCGCCCAATCCCGAAAATCCATTTTGCGATCGATGAAGGGGAGATACGACGAGAAACGGTTGAAAAATCTGTTGCGGAATTAAAGAAGAAAGGAGAAATATAGTTGATGCCGTGGCTTGTCCCGTTAGAAGTCCGATCCCGGCTCTGCCGGAATCGGTAGACGCCTTTGGCGTCTTACTTCTAACGGGACGGATAGCTAACACGGGGGTCTGTCCCGTACAAAAGTCTGGCGCAGTGGCGAAGAAGTTAACGCGGGAGTCTGCAAAACTCCTATGCGTGGGTGCGAATCCCACCTGCGCCTTTGTCAGACTTTTGTACGGGATAGACAAAACCCTTACTCGCGGGTGCAAATCCCGCCGGCGCCTTTACCAGAAACGAAACGGGCTTGCCCCGTTAGAAATTTATATTAACACCACAAAATAAAAAACATTCGTGCTTGATGATCTAGTATAACCACGATATTTTATACATAGATTTCTAACGGGGCGGGTGGCGGAATAGGCAGGCGCTCACGGCTCCCGCCAAAATTTTGCTGGGGTGGTGAAACAGGCAGACACGAGGGACTTAAAATCCCTTGAGCGAAAGCTCGTGCGAGTTCGATTCTCGCCCCCAGCACCACAAAGGAAATTGCAAGTTTTGGGAGCCCGCCTCGCTTCGCTCGGCGGCCAGTTTGTACTGAATTTTCGGGGCAAAAACGAATTGGCGATTTT